>JBJEBQ010000056.1:0-193964 GCA_051870215.1 Candidatus Cryptobacteroides sp.
CAAGGAAAGCAACCGCAAGGCCGCCAAGAATGAGCAGAAAGTCAAGATTGAGAAGGCAGAGGAAGAATTCACTGCAAAAGAGGCTACTCTCAGGGCAAGATTCCTCGACAAACTCGCAATTCTCATCAAAGACAAGAAGAGCGCAGGTGTCTACGACCTCGATGGTGTAGAAATCATACCTAAGGGCAAGGAAATCACCGTTGCAGACATCGAGACCATCAACTATATGAACATCAGTTCAAGCAAGTGGACTACTGACAAGAACGCAAACCTTCTGATCAGAGATCTTATCAACAACTTCTGCACTGCCTTCAAAGAAGAGGAGACCAGGAAACGCAGAGTCCTCGACAAGATCAAGATCGGAGACGAACTTCCTAACGGAGTCATGCAACTTGCAAAAGTCTATGTTGCGAAGAAGAGGAAAATCAGAGTCGGTGACAAGATGGCCGGACGCCACGGTAACAAGGGTATTGTTGCCAAAGTCGTAAGGGATGAAGATATGCCTTTCCTTTCAGACGGTACCCCTGTGGATATTGTCCTTAACCCTCTGGGCGTGCCTTCACGTATGAACCTCGGACAGATTTATGAGACCGTACTCGGATGGGCCGGAGCAGAACTCGGATTGAAGTTCGCAACCCCTATCTTCGACGGTGCGACTCTCGAGAGCATCTGTGAATACACTGACAAGGCCGGAGTTCCGAGATATGGCAAGACCTACCTCAGGGACGGCGGTACGGGAGACTGGTTCGACCAGCCGGCAACAGTGGGTGTCATCTACATGATCAAACTGGGTCATATGGTTGACGACAAGATGCACGCCCGTTCTATCGGTCCTTACTCACTCATCACCCAGCAGCCGCTCGGCGGTAAGGCACAATTCGGAGGACAGCGTTTCGGAGAGATGGAGGTTTGGGCACTCGAGGCATTCGGTGCGGCAAACGTACTCCAGGAAATCCTTACAGTGAAATCCGATGACGTGACCGGACGTTCGAAAGCTTACGAGGCAATTGTCAAAGGTGATCTGATGCCTACTCCAGGTATTCCTGAATCACTCAACGTACTGCTCCATGAGCTCAGAGGTCTCGGACTTAAAGTTACTTTGGACTAATAACTGAAAATTGAAATTTAAAGAATATGCAAGCTTTAAATAAAGAAAACAAGGTAAAAAGCAATTTCGACAGAATCAGCATATCTCTCGCTTCCCCGGAGGACATCAAACAAAGGTCTTCCGGTGAGGTGTTGAAGCCGGAAACCGTCAACTACAGGACCTACAAGCCTGAAAGGGACGGTCTGTTCTGCGAGAGAATCTTCGGTCCTACCAAGGATTACGAGTGCCACTGCGGTAAGTATAAACGTATACGCTACAGGGGTATCGTCTGCGATCGTTGCGGTGTTGAAGTAACTGAAAAGAAAGTCCGCAGGGAAAGAATGGGTCATATCGAACTCACCGTACCTGTAGCTCATATCTGGTATTTCAAATCTGCACCGAACAAGATTGCGGCTCTTCTCGGAGTGCCTTCGAAAAAGCTCGAATCAGTTATCTACTATGAGAAATATATCGTAATCAATCCCGGTACGACAAATCTGAACAAACTCGACCTCCTTTCAGAGGACGAATATTTGGATTTGATGCTGGATATGCCAGAAAATCAGAACCGTTCAAACGATGATCCGGAAAAATTCATCGCTGGAATGGGTGCTGAGGCCATTTACGAGCTTCTCAAAGAGATTGATGTTGACGCTCTTGCAAAAGAACTACGCCAGAAAATGCTCACCGAGACTTCACAGCAGAGAAAAGCTGAGGCTCTCAAAAGGCTGAGTGTCGTGAAATGGTTCCAGGAGTCAAAGGAAATCAACCGTCCGGAATGGATGATTCTGAAAGTCATTCCTGTGATTCCACCGGATCTGCGTCCTCTCGTTCCGCTTGACGGAGGAAGGTTCGCGACTTCAGACCTCAACGACCTCTACCGCAGAGTCATCATCAGAAACAACCGTCTTAAGAGATTGATTGAAATCAAAGCTCCGGAAGTCATCCTCCGTAATGAGAAACGTATGCTTCAGGAAGCTGTCGACTCGCTTTTCGACAACTCAAAGAAGTCAAACGCAGTCAAGAGCGAAGCCAACAGAGCATTGAAATCACTCTCAGACTCTCTTAAAGGCAAACAGGGACGCTTCCGTCAGAACCTCCTCGGTAAACGTGTTGACTACTCGGCCCGTTCAGTTATCGTCGTAGGTCCTGAGCTCAACATGCATGAGTGCGGTCTTCCTAAAGATATGGCTGCAGAGCTTTACAAACCGTTCATCATCAGAAAACTGATTGAGCGCGGCATTGTGAAGACTGTCAAATCGGCAAAGAAGATCGTCGACAGAAAAGACCCTGTAATCTGGGATATCCTCGAGAACGTGATGAAAGGTCATCCGGTACTCCTGAACCGTGCCCCTACACTTCACAGACTCGGTATCCAGGCTTTCCAGCCACGTATGATTGAGGGTAAGGCCATCCAGCTTCATCCGCTCGCATGTACGGCATTCAATGCCGACTTCGACGGCGACCAGATGGCGGTCCACCTTCCTCTCGGCAATGCAGCCGTTCTTGAGGCACAGCTCCTCATGCTCGGATCGCACAACATCCTCAACCCTGCCAACGGTACTCCTATCACCGTGCCTTCACAGGATATGGTGCTCGGACTTTACTACATCACCAAGGCAAGACCGGGTGTCAAGGGTGAGGGAATGAATTTCTATGGTCCGGAGGAAGTCATCATCGCCCTCAATGAGAAGGCCATTGACATACATGCCAAGATAAACGTACGTCTGCCTAAGGACAAAATGAATCCCGAAGCAGGCACTGAGATGGTCGAGACTACACCTGGTAGAATCATCGTCAACCAGCTTGTTCCTCAGAGAGTCCCTTACATCAACGAGATTCTCGGCAAGAAGTCTCTCCGTAAGATTATCTCGAATGTCATCAAATACACAGGCGTTGCACGCACGGCACAGTTCCTCGATGACATCAAGAACTTAGGTTACACCATGGCGTTCAAGGGCGGTATTTCATTCAACCTCGGTGACGTCATCATCCCTCAGGAGAAAGAGACACTCATCAGCGACGGATATGCAAAGGTGGAAGACATCAAGAATAATTTCGCGATGGGTTTCATTACCAACAACGAGCGTTACAATAAGGTCATCGACCTCTGGTCAGGTATCGACAACAAAATTACAGGTATCGTAAAAGACCAGATTTCAGCAGACCAGGATGGATTCAACCCTGTATATATGATGTTGGATTCAGGAGCCCGCGGTTCTACACAGCAGATCAAACAGCTCTGCGGTATGCGTGGACTTATGGCAAAACCTCAGAAATCAGGTGGTCAGGGTGCAGAAATCATTGAGAACCCTATCATTTCCAACTTGAAGGAGGGTATGTCAGTGCTTGAGTACTTCATCTCCACCCACGGTGCCCGTAAAGGTCTTGCCGATACTGCATTGAAGACAGCCGATGCCGGTTACCTGACCCGTCGTCTTGTGGACGTTTCACATGATGTCATCATCAACGAAGAGGACTGCGGTACCCTCAGGGGACTTATCGCCACAGCAATCAAGTCAAAAGACGAGGTTGTGGAATCACTCGGAGAGCGTATACTCGGCCGTACTCCTGTACATGACGTATTCAATCCGCTTACAGGAGAACTCATTATCTCTGCCGGAGAGGAAATCACTGAGGACATTGCAAACCTCATTGAATCACTTCCTATCGAGCAGGTCGAAATACGTTCAGTGCTCACATGCGAATCACGCAAAGGTGTCTGCGCAAAATGTTACGGACGTAACCTTGCTTCAGGCAGAATGGTTGAGAAAGGAGAGGTTGTCGGCGTTATCGCGGCCCAGTCTATCGGTGAGCCTGGTACACAGCTTACACTCCGTACTTTCCACGTCGGCGGTACAGCGTCAAGTTCAGCTGCCGATTCATCAATCAGTTCAAAATACAACGGCAAACTCGAGTTCGAAGAGCTCAGAACCATCGAAAGGATTGATGAGAACGGAGAAGTCAGAGACGTCGTTGTCAGCCGTACGACTGAGCTCCGCATCATAGATGAGAACACAGGCATCACTTACTCTCAGTACGATGTGCCTTACGGTTCGATTCTTTACAAGCACGACGGAGACAAAGTTGTCAAAGGTGATCTGATCTGCGAATGGGATCCATACAACGCAATCACCATCATCGAGACAGCAGGTAAGGTCCGCTTCGACAGCATGATCGACGGCGTCACCTACAGAGAGGAAGCGGCAGACGAGTTCTCAATGAACAGGGACAAAGTCATCATCGAGGCGAAGGACAAGACCAAGAACCCTTCTATCTATATTGTTGATGAAAACGACGAGATCAAGAAGCAGTACAACCTGCCTGTAGGTGCTCACGTTATGGTCAACGACGGTGACTACGTGAAAGTTGCGGACATCATCATCAAGATTCCTCGTGCAATCGGTAAATCAAACGATATTACCGGAGGTCTTCCAAGAGTTACCGAGCTTTTCGAAGCGCGTAATCCTTCAAATCCGGCCGTCGTATCAGAAATCAACGGCGAGGTTGAAATGGGCAAGATCAAGAGAGGTAACCGTGAGATCATCATCAAGAACAAGTCAGGAAAGACCAAATCATATCTTGTGCCTCTTACAAAACAGATTCTCGTACAGGAGAACGACTATGTGAAGGCCGGTATGAAACTCTCTGACGGTGCTGTGTCACCTACTGACATACTTGATATTCTCGGTCCTATCAAGGTACAGGAATACATCGTGAACGAAATTCAGGAGGTTTACCGTCTCCAGGGTGTGAAGATCAATGACAAGCACTTCGAAATCATCGTTCGTCAGATGATGAGGAAGATTCAGGTCAACGATCCGGGAGACACGGAATTCCTGCAGGAGGAAATGGTGGACAAATGGACTTTCATGGATGTCAACGATGCCATCTATGGAAAACTCTTTGTCGAAAATCCGGGAGATTCCCAGAAATATGTCCTGGGAGACATTCTGTCCGCCCGCGAAGTCAGAGCAGAGAATTCATCACTTGAGAGACAGGGTCTCAAACCTATGATTCTCAGGGATGCAAAGCCTGCAACAGGAAGCCAGATTCTCCAGGGTATCACACGTGCTGCCCTCAAGACCAACAGCTTCATCTCTGCTGCATCATTCCAGGAGACTACAAAGGTGCTCAGCGAATCTGCTATCCGTGGTCGCGTCGACACTCTTGAAGGTCTGAAAGAGAACGTTATCTGCGGACACCTTATCCCTGCAGGTACAGGTCAGAAAGACTTCCAGGAAATCCTCGTTGCTCCTCAGCAGCAGGAAGTTCAGACAAATCTCGAAGAGTTGTAGTCTGACAACAGATATTACGGACAGCCCGAAGCATTCAGCTCCGGGCTGTTTATTTTTTTAGTAATGTGAAAAAAAATAAACAGCATCAGTTTGCATAAAATTTTTGAAGATTAGTAAATACAGAAATATCGAACATAATTCATAACCTAAAGCCAAGTTTTTACGCCTTTTAGGCAGCCTTTTTGTATATAACCACGCGCTATTTAACAAAAAGGAAAATGAAAAGACGAAAGATTCAGATTTATCTTCTTACATCGCTTTTGGCCATGATGAGTTTATCGGCAGAAGCGCAGACGGAACCTCAGATACTCACTTTGGAAGAGTGCAGGGAAAAGGCCGTCGAGAACAACAAGCAGCTCAAAATGGCCCAGCAGAAAATGGCCATGGCAGGCTATGACAAAAAGACGGCCCTCGCCAATTATTTCCCAAACATATCGGTGACGGGAGTCTATGCATACAACAGCAAAAACCTCGCTCTTGTCGACGATGAGTTCAGTTCAGTCCTCACCGGCACAGGCCCTGCAATTCAGGACGCTTACCTCCAGAGGATAGAGAGCGTACTCAATGATCCTATCCTCGGACAGATAATTGCAAACGAGCCGGCGCTCAAGGAATTCGTCAGCAAACTGCAGGCGACGGACATAGCTGCACCTATTACAGCCATAGGCAAGGACCTTGACGACATACTGCACCCGGAAATTGAAAATATGTTCATCGGCGTCGTAAACATCACACAGCCCGTATTCATGGGCGGCAAAATCGTCAACGCCAACAGAATAGCAGCACTCGCAGAAGAACTTTCAGCTTCCCAGTACGAGACCCGGTACCAGGAGATTGTGATGGATGTAGACAAGGCATACTGGCAGATTGTAGCAATTGCGGCAAAGGCACAGCTCGCAAATGATTTCGCGGATCTGCTGCACACCATGGAAAACGACGTGGACATTATGATCAGCGCAGGAGTAGCCACCGAGTCCGACCGTCTGACCATCAAGGTGAAGGCAAACGAAGCGGACATGATGGCGACGAAGGCGAAAAACGGTCTGAGTCTCTCCAAAATGCTTCTCTGCCAGCTTTGCGGAATGCCATTGGAGTCTGAGATAAAACTTGCAGACGAAGGCGCCGAATCCATTCCCCTGCCCCGGATGGCCGCTTACAAAAGCATGGATGAAATCGTGAACGGGCGCCCGGAACTGCACAGTCTCGACCTTGCATCACAGATTTATTTCAAGAAAGTCGCCATCGCACGTGCTGATATGATGCCGACAGTCGCACTCACAGGCAATTATCTCATCAGCAACCCTAACCTGTTCAACGGTTGGGAGCAGAAATTCAACGGTATGTTCAATGTCGGCGTAATGGTCAAAATCCCTATTATACACGGATGTGAGGCAATGATGAAGGTCCGCAAGGCCAAAGCCGAAGCGGTGATGATGAACTACCGGTTTGAGGACACCAAGGAAATGGTCAGCCTGCAGGTCAGCCAGCTCAGAAAGCAGGAGGCTGAGGCCATCGAAAGGCTCAATATGTCAGAAAGCAATCTCAGCAACTCGGAAGAGAACCTGCGCGTGGCGACCATAGGCTTCAACGAAGGCATCGTGACCACCAACACTGTACTGCAGGCCCAGACAGCCTGGCTTCAGGCTCATTCTGAATACATCGACTCTTCTGTGGAACTGCAGATTTGTGCAGCAAGCCGCAGAAAAGCCGAGGGCTACAGCACCCCTGTCCCTGAAATGAAAACCTGCCTTAGCGACAGTCAAAAATCATATAAAACAATAAGAAAAGAACAAAAAGAAAATAAATAATTATGGACAAGAAGAAAAATTTCAGCCTGCTAATTGGAGTAGCGGCACTTATCGCCATTGTGTTGATTGTAGCAGTAATAGGATATTTCGTATCAAGGCCAAAACCCGTTGTAATTCAGGGCGAGGTCGAAGCGACAGAATATAGGGTCTCAGGAAAGGTTCCAGGCAGGGTCGAGCGTTTTATGGCTGACGAAGGAATGATGGTACATAAAGGAGACACCCTCGTTGAGATTGACTCGCCTGAAGTGAAGGCAAAACTCGCACAGGCCGTGGCCTTGCGCAATGCTGCCCAGTCCCAGAGGGACAAAGCCCTCAACGGAGCCCGTCAGGAGCAGATTGCCGGAGCCTACGAACTCTGGCAGCAGGCCAAAGTACAGGAAGAGGTAATGAAGAAATCATACGACAGAATCAAGAAGCTCTATGAACAGAAAGTCGTTCCGGCCCAGAAATACGATGAGGTGGAAGCCAAATACAATGCATCCAAAGCCCAGGCGAAAGCAGCGCAAAGCCAGTACAATATGGCAGTGAAAGGTGCCAGGAACGAGGACAAGGCGGCTGCACTTGCATTGGTGGATCAGGCGAACGGAGCCATCGCCGAAGTTGAATCATATTTAGGAGAGCTTTTCCTCACAGCACCTGCAGACGGAATGATTACGGCACGTTTCCCAAAAGCCGGAGAACTTGTCGGTACAGGTACACCTATCATGACAGTCACTGACCTGAATGACAGCTGGTTCACCTTCAATGTACGCGAAGAAAGAATGAGCGAAATGAAAGTCGGGACAAACCTCAAAGTCAAAATCCCGGCTGTCAGCAATGAAATCTACACTGCCGAAATCTATTACATCAGCGCCTTGGCCTCATACGCCACATGGAGGGCAACCCAGGACACTGGCGGCTATGATTCCAAGACTTTTGAAGTGAGGGCAAGACCTCTGCATCCTATTGAAGGCCTGCGTCCCGGTATGTCCGCCATAGTTGTAAATGAATAATTATCATGCTGTTCAAAGAAATAAAAGACGTAGCACTGAGAGAAATCAGACTCATACGCCAAAGACCGGAATTTTTCCTTTCTTCGGTGGTCGTGATGACTTTCTGCTGCATTTTCTACCTGACTTTCTTCAGCAAGGGAACGCCGGAGGAGCTTCCTGTAGGCGTAGTGGATCTGGACAACAGCAGTGCCTCACGCTCATTCAGACGCAATCTTGACGCGAGCCAGAGCTGCGCGACCATCAGCTACCAGGACTACCAGGCAGCCCGTGAAGCCATGCAGAGAGGAGAAATCCACGGTTTCTGCGTACTGCCCCACGGAATGTACGACAATCTGCTTTCCGGAAGGAAACCGGAAATTACCTATTACATCAACAGCCAGTATTACGTGGCAGCGTCAATGGCCTACAAGCAGATTACCCAGATGGTCAACCTTACCGGCGGCTCAGTCAAAGTCCAGATGCTGATAGCTCAAAAATATAATGCGCAGCAGATCAGCGGAATAGTGCAGCCTGTCATAGTCGATGCGCACTGCATAGGCAACACCTGTGCCAACTACAATTTCGCCCTTACGAGCACACTTCTGCCAGGCGTACTTCAGATGATTATAATCCTCGTGTGCGTCTACAGCCTATGTTCCGAACTGAAATTCGGTACATCCAAAAACCTGCTCCTGCATTCCGGAGATTCGCTCTACACCGCCATTGCCGGCAAGCTGCTTCCGCATACGGTATTTTTCATTGCCTTGGGAGCAATTGTGGAACTGCTGCTTTATCACGGAATGCACTTCCCTATCAAAGGTAACGTCTGGAACATTATCTTATTCCTTGTTCCTTTCGTCCTTGCCTGCGAAGCGATAGCCATACTCATTGCAGGGCTGATACCGAATCTGCGGCTTGCCATAAGCGTGGGGGCCATTCTCAGCGTCATGGGCTTCACACTCAGCGGTTTCACATATCCGGCAGAGGCCATGCCCGCATTTTTCCGCGGCTGGTGCTCAGTGTTCCCGCTAAGGCATTTCTACCTGATGAACGTGAGCGAAACCATCTATGGGACAGGATTTGCCGGCTGGTACAAAGAAGTCATTGCGTGCTGCATCATTATGTTTGTACCGCTGATCACACACAGAAGGCTGTACAATGCCTATAAATATCAAAGATATGAAAGGGACTGATTATATAAGGAATTTTTTCAAAGACTGGTGGATGGTTTTCGCCAACGAATTGAAAATGATATTCAGCGACAAAGGCGTCATTACCATTTTCTTCGTTGCAACGCTGCTGTATCCTCTGCTGTATAATGCTCTGTATCACGGAGGTACAGTGGATGATATGCCTATTGCAGTGGTAGATCTGTCCGACAGCTATGCAAGCAGAAGCCTGGTACGAAGCCTGGATGCAACGCGTGAACTGCAGGTGCAGGTGAAATGCGCAAGTATGGCTGAGGCCGAGGAACTGATGGCACAGCGCAAGGTCCACGGAATTGTGCTCGTTCCGAAAGAATATGATGAGCTGCGCGCACGCGGAGAAAGTGCTCACATCTCGACTTACGCGGACATGAGCGCAATGCTCTACTACAAGACCCTGACGATGGGAGTGAACCATGTGACCCTCGACATCATCAATTCAGGCAGTCTGGAACCGCTGCGCTATACGGAGAACATTCCTTACGACAGGAATATGACCTATACGCTGTTCTTTATTCCTGCCGTGCTGATGGTGGTGATCCAGCAGGCCCTGTTCTACGGCAGTTCGATGCTGATAGGTACCCAGAGGGAAAACAACCGCAGCTTCAGTTCCCTGCCCTCCCATCTTAGCGGAAGAGGAATGAACCGTGTGCTGCTCGGCAGAGGTGCGGCTTATTATCTGATTTTTGCAATCACCTCAATGTATGTGGCCTTCCTTGTACCGGCCATGTTCTCTCTGCCGCAGAGGGGTAGTTTCTGGCAGATTCTGCTTCTGCTGTTCTTCTACCTCAATGCCTGCATTGCCTTCACTTTCACATGGAGCAATCTGATCTGGAAACGCGAGACCGTATTCCTGCTTCTGCTGTTCTTCTCGCCTATATGCCTGTTTCTCACAGGTTTCTCATGGCCTGTAAGTCAGGCACCGGTATTCTGGCAGTGGTTTTCCTATCTCTTCCCGTCGACTTTCGGAGCGAGGGCTTTCATCAATATGAATGCAGCCGGAGCAGACATCAGCATGGTGTCAAAAGAAATAGGCATACTGACCATCCAGACTATGGTGTATTATTTCACTGCGGCCATTTTCATGGGTATTGAGAACAAAGTCCTGAAGCGCAAGGGCACTGAGGTTTCCATCCCCGGCCCTGTGGAGCTGAAATAATACCATAATACACACAGACATTCCCTAAGCATTCAGGGGGCTAATGAGACTGAAAAAACGCCCGCCTACATGCTTAGGGAATGTCTGTCGCTATGCACTATTAGCCAGGATTACTATTCATAAGCATAAAATGGCCAAGATCCTTCGACTCGCTTCGCTCGCTCAGGATGACAGAGGGGAAGCCTGGTCACTTATTGCATCTGAGCACAGAAGCATTGAATGGTGTTTTCAAGGAGGCAGGTGATGGTCATCGGACCTACACCGCCGGGGACAGGAGTTATGAATGAAGCTTTCGGGGCGACGGAGTCAAAATCGACATCACCGCAAAGCTTCCCTGTCTCGGGATTCCGGTTCACGCCGACATCAATGACCACGGCGCTTTCGCTGACCATATCTGCAGTGACGAATTTCGGTTTGCCTATGGCTACAACGAGGATTTCCGCACTGCGGGTCACCTCAGCCAAGTTTTTTGTACGGCTGTGGGCTATGGTCACTGTTGCATTTTCGTCAAGCAGCAGCTTTGCCACAGGCAGGCCGACAATATTGCTTCGGCCTATCACAACCGCACGTTTTCCTTCAATCACGACTCCGGCCTTCTTAAGAAGTTTGATTATTCCTTTCGGTGTGCATGCCACTGTGCAAGGCTGTTTTTGCCATAGGGCTGCCACATTCAGCGGGTGAAAGCCGTCCACGTCCTTCTCCCTGGCAATGGTCTCAATGACTTTCGCCTCGCTGATGTGCCTGGGCAGAGGCAGTTGTACAAGGATGCCGTCCACGCTATTGTCCGCATTCAGCCCGCGCACCTGCTGCAGAAGTTCCTCCTCGCTAATGGTATCCGCAAGGCGTATTGTGGTGTTTTTTATTCCAACCACCTCGCAGGCCTTTGATTTTCCCGTCACGTATGACACACTTCCCGGATCATCTCCGACAAGAATTACAGCCAAATGCGGCACACGTCCGTATTTTTCCTTCAAAGCCGCCACTTTTCCGGCCATTTCGGCCTTCAGTTCCACCGACAGTTCCTTTCCGCTAATTATTTTCATACTATCAAAAATTTTTACATTTATAAAAATTTTATGAGAGTCTGATAGCTGTTCGCTATCGCTCACTCTCACGATGAAAATCATTTGATATTGCTCTTGGACGAATATATTCAAAGATTTTCATGTTCGGTTTCATAGAAGTTATTTTAATTTTTTCTTTTTGGAAGACTTTTCCTTTCTGCCATTTCGACCAAGGCACGAAGTGCAGCGCGGAGAAATCTTATTCGTTTAGTATTGATTCGAGTACTAAGATAGCATAAAATTCCCTATCTTTGCAAGTCAATTCAGAAAAATATTCCATTATGAGAAATTTATACATCAGCGACACGCTGTCAAAAAGGAAAGAATTGTTTGAACCAATCAATCCGCCTCACGTGGGACTCTACGTCTGCGGACCGACAGTCTACGGCGATGCCCACCTCGGACACGCACGCCCGGGAGTGACCTACGACGTGTTCGTGCGTCTGCTTCGCCACCTCGGCTACAAAGTTCGCTATGTGCGCAACATAACCGATGTGGGGCACCTTGAGCACGATGCCGACGAGGGTGAGGACAAGATTGCAAAGAAAGCGAGACTTGAGCAGCTTGAGCCTATGGAGGTGGTCCAGCACTACACTTTCCGCTACCATGAGGCAATGCGCGAGCTGAATGTGGCACCGCCTTCAATCGAGCCGAGGGCTTCCGCACATATCATCGAGCAGATTGAGCTGGTGAAGAAGATACTTGACGCCGGCTTTGCCTACGAAAGCAACGGTTCAGTGTATTTCGACGTGCAGAAATATGACAAATACCACCGTTACGGCATTCTTTCGGGACGTTCGCTGGACATGACTCTTGAAGGCACAAGGGTGCTGGACGGCCAGCAGGACAAACGCGCAAGCTTCGACTTCGCGCTCTGGAAAAAGGCTGCTCCCGAGCACATTATGCACTGGCCTTCACCGTGGAGCGAAGGTTTCCCGGGCTGGCATTTGGAATGCTCTGTCATGAGCGAGAAATACTTGGGCAAGGAATTCGACATTCACGGCGGCGGAATGGATCTTATGTTCCCACACCACGAATGCGAGTTGGCACAGAACACGGCTTCACGCGGCTGCGGAGGAGTGAAATACTGGATGCACAACAATATGATCACCATCAACGGCAAGAAGATGGGCAAATCGCTCGGCAATTTCATCACTCTGCAGGAGCTTTTCGAGGGCACACACAAGATTCTCGAGCAGGCGTACAGCCCTATGACCATACGCTTCTTCATTCTTCAGGCCCACTACCGCAGCACCCTTGATTTCAGCAACGAGGCATTGCAGGCGGCAGAGAAAGCCTTGAAGAAAGTGATGCAGGCAGCAAAAGATCTGCGTGCGATGGCAAAAGAGGCAGGCGTTGAAAGCGCTACGGTCGGCACCAACGGCCACAGAGCATGGGAAATGGATTACGGTGAATTCTCGACTGCCCTCGCCCCTGAGAGCTGCGTTGCGGATTCGGCAGAAATCAAGGCTCTGTTTGACAAGATTTACGAGGCGCTCTGCGATGATATGAACACCCCTGTGGCCATTTCATATATTTTCGAGCTCATCCGTCTCATCAACACCGCAAAAGACAAAAAACTCGTCTTGAGTAAGAATGACTATCTTGCTCTGACTCAAATATTTGACGATGTGGTCTTCGGAGTTTTAGGACTCAAGGACGGGGAAAGCGAAGGCGGCAAGGCCGAGGCTACAATCAACGGCCTCGTGGAAATGGTGCTCGAAGGCAGGAAGACTGCAAAAGCCAATAAAGACTGGGCCACCTCTGACCGTATCAGAGACGCCCTCACTGCTTTGGGCATTCAGATCAAGGACACGAAGGACGGCACGGAGTGGAGTTTCTAATCCCAAGCATCCGAAAATCCGCAGCATGGACAGATAAAGACGACTTGTGAGACTGAACGAAAAAATAAAGGGTTTGAAGCTTCCAATGAACGGTTGGGTAGCTTTGAGCCCTTTATTTGTATTTCTTGTTTTATACTTGGTCTCTTCAATTGTCGCCCGTGATTTCTATAAAATTCCGATTTCAGCGGCCTTTCTTCTGTCCTCGATTTACGCGGTCATCATTACTCCCGGGAAGTCGATTGAGAATAAAATAGAAGTGTTTTCCAAAGGAGCAGGCGACAAAAACGTGCTGCTGATGATATGGATTTTCGTCTTGGCGGGAGTGTTTGCTGCCACAGCAAAAGAAATCGGAGCCATTGACGCCACCGTAAATGTGGCCCTACGCATACTTCCGGGACGCTTTCTCTATGCCGGACTTTTTCTTTCTGCCTGTTTCATCTCAATGGCTGTCGGCACCAGCGTCGGTACCATTGTAGCACTTGTTCCAGTAGCGGCCGGTATTGCGACTGAAGCGGGTCTGAGCCTGCCTTTCATCACGGCAATCATCGTAGGAGGGGCGTTTTTCGGAGACAATCTCTCTTTCATTTCTGACACGACCATCGCCGCGACCAAGACTCAGGGCTGCTCTATGGCGGACAAATTCAAGGCCAATCTCCGCATCGCCGTGCCTGCCGCGCTCATTGTCACAGTCATCTACATAGTTCTCGGTGCGGGTGTTGACGTCACTCCGAAGACAGGGCCGGTCGCTCCGATGAAACTGCTGCCATACATTTTAGTCATTGTCTTGGCGCTCTCGCGTATGAATGTAACGGTGATTCTGACTCTCGGCATACTCTGCAACGCCGTTATAGGATTTTCTCTCGGAGAACTCGACTGGACATCCTTCCTCGTCTCCGCAGGCCGGGGCATCGGCTCCATGGGCGATCTCATCATTGTGACAATGCTTGCAGGAGGCATGCTGGAGACCATACGTGAGAATGGAGGCCTCGATTTCATAGTACAGGGACTCACAAAGCATATTTCCGGCAGACGCGGAGCTGAATTCAGCATTGCAGCATTAGTAAGCCTCGCCAATATCTGCACCGCCAACAACACCATAGCCATCATCACCACCGGCGGCATAGCCCACGACATCAGCAAACGCTTCGGTCTCAAGCCCCGCCGCACAGCAAGCCTCCTCGACACTTTCTCCTGCACAATCCAGGGCATACTCCCCTATGGTGCCCAGCTCCTGATGGCCGCAGGCCTCGCCGGCATATCCACTTTCAGCATCATCGGCCACCTTTTCTACCCCTTCCTCCTCGGCTTCTGCGCCGTGCTCGCCATCCTTGTCAAGAAATAATCACGACCTTCCACCCTGTCATCTTGAGCACAGACAAAGGAATAAGACAAATAGTCCAGTGGACTTTTGTCCCTTTGTCCCCCGCGATGCGCAGTCGAAAGATCTTGTACATCTGATAGTTTCCCAACAATCAGATTATTCAAAATAAATTTTGGTAATAAATAATAATGTTGTATTTTTGCAGCGATATGGGACACAGAAGTTGTAATATTTCGTTGTTCTACCACTTTCTGAATTTGTGCGGGGGGGGGTACGTCACATTCTCCTCTATATTCTCGTGCAATAACTCATTAATTTCAACACACTTACGACTGAAAAATCCAGTCCGCGACTTTGAAAACAAGCCGTGGATTTCCTGTCACATCCGTACCTGAATCATTTAGGGACGCGCCCAATTGTGCAGCCCCGCTTATTTCATGCAATCCGTAATCAATATTATAATCATTATGAAAACAAAAACAATCAAAAACGTAAGCACGGAGGGATACAAGTCTCCTGCGCTCAACATCATGACTTTCGTATCTGAAGGTGTATTGTGCATTAGTGGCGACGCCTATGGCGACTATGGACAAGCCGGAGCCGACGGCATTTATGAATCAGGTGAAGATTATTAATGGAGGACACCGCTATGAAAAAAATCTCTAAATTATTCGCATTAGCAGTCGCTTCCATTCTTGGACTCGCAGCCTGCCAGCAGGAAATCGCTCCCCAAAAACCTGCTACCGCCACCCACACAGTGACTTTCGTCGCTGAAACTCCTCAGACAAAAACTACCGCTACCATTACTGATGGTGTCGTAAAATATAATTGGACAGAGGATGACGCCAACACAGAGGGCAAATTCCGTGTATTCGAAAACAGAAATGAAGCCAGCTTTGTACTTGCTCAGTTGGAAGAAGATGGAAGAATGAATATTACTGCCACATTTGATGGTAGTACATCTCCAACTGATGCAGAATACACTGCTTTTTTCAACTCAGGAGTTCAGACCCAGCAAGATGCAGTCAAGTATGATTATGACCAGAATTCTGACGTACTCGTTGCACAGGCAGCAAAGGGTGACATTAACCAAGCAGGTATTTACTTCGCATTCAAACGTGAAGTAGCTGTTGCGAAAATGACCCTTAAAGGACTTGCAGAAGGAGACTTAGTAAATAACGTCACAATAAAATCAGACAAACCATTGGCTGGAACTTATAGCGTTTCCGATTGGACAGAGACCAGCAACGTTATCAATATAACTACTGAAGTTACTGCAAACGGAGAAGGTCTTGCGGAAGTATGGTTTACCTGTATTCCTCAAGATGCAGCACAATTCTCTGTCGAAGCTACCACTGCAGGCGGAAAAACCTACACAAAAGAATTTGCCAAACCTATCACCCTCACCCAAGGCAATGTCAAAGCTTTCGGCGTGACCCTCGAAAGTATGAATCCAGAACCAGAAGATAATGATTACCATCTTATAGAGTCAGACTTGACTGATTGGAGAGGTCATTACCTTGTCGCTTATAGCGATGATGTTTTCATGAATGGTTCTCTTCCAGGTGGAACAAATGGTGTAGGAAAAGCAAGCAGTTCAATCAATCCTGCAGGCGCTCTTTCTACTGACAAGAAAACTATTACTGCTGAATGGGGAGATAATCATTACATTACCATTGAAGCAATTGATGATTCAGACTTATCAAAGGGTTATGTAATTAAAACCCATTCTGAAACAACCCCTTATTTCTACTATACAGATAATATAAGTAATGGTATGTCAGCTACTGCTAATAAATCCACAGCAGCTACTTATCCAATTACTATAGAGTTTACAAATAGTTCAGATGTGAAAATAAAATTAGGAGGGAACGCTTCCGGATCTGTTTTAAGATATAATACTAGTAGTGGCCAAATGTTCAGATATTATAAAAACTGCGGTCAAAGCGCTATTTATCTTTACAAAAAAGCAAGTGATTATTTTACTCAGGTAGCTGTTGAAAGCATTGCTCTTGACAAGACAAATCTTGAGCTTGCTTCTGGCAAAACAGCTACCCTTACAGCTACGGTCGCTCCTGCAAATGCTACAAATAAGGCGGTTAAGTGGTCTTCATTAAATGAAGCAATCGCAACTGTTGAGAATGGCGTTGTGACAGCTGTTGCCGAAGGAACCGCAATTATTACAGCTACATCTGAAGAAAATCCCGCTATTACAGCAACTTGCGAGGTAACTGTAACCGCAGCTTCTACAGGGGGAGAAGTAGTGAAGTTTGAAAACAAATATAGTTATGGAGATTTCACTGGATGGTCATTAACTAATTATGAGGATGTTGGCTCTTACTATAAAGTGCCTTCAAGTGATGATCCAAGTGTTGCTGCAATTGCAAGTATATTTACGAATAAGAGCATTCAGTCCGATGTTGTTATCACTTTGAATGTTGCAACTTTTGGCAGTGGAAGCAATCCATCTGCTTCCACATTCTCATTATTTGCAGATTCAGATTGTACTACTTCAGTTGCTGCCACTAAGGGAGGAACATTGCCTACAGATAAAAACTACAAAGATGTCACATACACTATTACGAAAGACAATGCTACTGCTTTAGTTAAGGATTTAGTCATTAAGATTACAAAACCAGGCAAGCAAATCCGATTGAAGTCAATCACTGTTGCATTCGAATATTCCGAGTGAATTTTCTCCGTCATCGGTAGCGTCGGAAAGTGAAGGCGACAACACTCCCCGACGGCTGAAAAAAGATTAAATGCAGAGCAATCAGTTTGGCGGAGCGCGGAGGTCGCCTTGCGAAGCTCCAGCGACCGGAGGCTCCGGCAAACTGGCCATTGATACAAAAAAAAGCAGACAGCCACAAATGTGGTTTGTTATCATAATATTGAATTAAGAAGGTGCTCCGCAGTGATGTGCAGCACCTTTTTTATTCACACGAGAAACACTCTGGAGAATTTTGTACGGCAAATGGACGTCCACAAAAAAAATAGCGAAAAACGTGGACAAGATATGCAGAGCTATCAGTTTGGCGGACCGTGGAGGGAGTCTTACAGAGCAGACTTTCAGCTCCTATGATGCTTAGCGAAATTCATAGCAGTAGTCTAAAGTTGAGATGTAATGATTAATGGATCGACACTTAATTTGGAGAAAGCAAATAGCTTTTTGCCGAGGTCCTTTAGAGAGGCTCCGATATGATAGACAACTTCATTGTCTATTATCAAAAATCTGTCATGAAACTTCTTGCAGGTCAGCAGCTCAATTGATGGATACTGTGAATTATGACGCTTAATGTCAAGCTTCAAAGCTTTACTTATTGTTTGCGTGTAAATCGTCGCTGACACTCCGGAATTACGTTTGGACAGCATCAGCAATACTGATTCATCGACATAGTTATCTATCAACAGCAGAGACATTTTTGCAGATTTTATCAGTTCAGAAGCAAATTTATACGCATCAAAGATTTGACCATTATAGAACACACCTTCCACCGGAGGCAAGGAAGTCCGAACAAAGAAATCAATCTTGGCATCAATCGCATTCAAACGGTTTTCGTGCTCTATCAGTTTGTTGTCAACGCTTCTTTCAATGTCGCTCAAACGGTCATTAATGGAATAGCCTCGAAGCAGATAATCCCTCAGTACTTGATTCGCCCAACGACGGAATTCAACGCCCCTACTGGATTTTACCCGATATCCAACTGACAGTATCATATCCAAATTATAATACTCAATTTGGCGAGTAACCAATCTTTCTCCCTCCCTTTGAACTGTCGCAAAATTTGCGACAGTTGCCACACCTCTCAATTCCTCACGCAATGCATTATTAATATGCTTTCCTATAGTTTTAATATCTCGAGAAAATAAATCAGCTAACTGCTGTCTATTCAGCCACACAGTTTCATCCTCCAGCCGAACCTCCAATTTAACCTGCTCATCTGGCTGATACAATATTATTTCACCTTTTTCTTCCATAATGATAATTTTTAATGTGCCATTCCGTAAAATTCCAAAAAGAAAAAGAGCAAAACAACTTTTTGGAAGTCATTTTGCTCTGCAGGGCTGAAAGTTTTTCCTTTTTTTTACATTTTTGCTTTTTCTTATAATTTTTGGCACTTATAATATGTGTCAAAACCCGTTCGACTTCCTTCGGTCGCTCATGGTGACAATTGGGGACGATCACTCAAGGTTACAATTTGGGACGGACGCTTAGGGTGACAGCAGGAAACTCCTGAACGCAGCAAAGACACGAAAAAAACTCCAGCCGAGAAGATGGAACTCGTTCCAGCGGAACCTTTCCAAACCCACACCACTGCCGGGCCAAGCATAAAAGTTTAGGACAAGTCAATTGGGCAAAGCGACAGAAAGAGGAAGCGACAAACTCGGGAATGAAAAAGTAGCTTTTCGTGCCCGAAAGTCTCAAAACAGCAATCTCGGGAACGAAACAGCCCGTATTTATGCCCGAAAACAAAGAAAACGATGCACGATCAATCAGACATATGCAAAAAATGCACAAGATTTCTCCACTCGCTTCGCTCGGTCGAAATAACATGAGAAAGACACTCTTCGAAATGACAAAAAGCCGAGTACAATGTCTATCTCGGGAATAAAAAAGCCAATATGGTCTAATTAAAACTAAATTATAAAAGTATCCTGCCAAACTCACCAAGATCCAAACAGACTGGCGCGCCAAGGGCCTTGATGACATTTACAATAGCGGAAAGCGTGACTCCTTCACCCTTTTCAATCCGGGAAATACGTGCTTTTTTCACACCCATCATTTCACCCAACTGTTCCTGGGTCAAATGCTGCGATTTTCTGATTGCTTTGATGGCTTCGCCTATCTGATACTGCTCCCAATCCTTTTCTATACGAGCTTCAAAAGCATCACGTTTCTTAGTCCCCTTCTTACCATAGGACATTTCTATGACTTCATCAAAACTTTTCAAATTTTCCCTTTCCATACTACTCAGACTTCATATAATTAATCCTGTACCTTTCCGCTTTTTCAATCTCCTTCAACGGTGTCTTCTGCGTCTTTTTAACGATACCATGTGTCACAACGATAATCCGCTTGTTTTCCTCATCAAAAAAAGCAAATAATCTGTAAGCTATCCTATTGTGCAACGTACGGAATTCCCAGATATCGGAGTTTTCCAATTTCTTGAAAATATCAACATCCTTCACACCATGTCTTACCTTATTGATATTAAAAAAGATTTTCTCCTTAGCCTTCTTCCCCAAAGCAGTAATAAAATCCGCAGCCTCATTGGAAAATCTCACATCATAAACAAACTTGTCTTCCATACTACCCAAATGCAAAATTATCAAAAATTTACAAATTTGCAAACTTTTATCATCATTATACTAAAAAATAAAAGTTGCCATTCCATGAAGTTCTAAAAAGAAAAAGAGCAAAACAACTTTTTGGAAGTCATTTTGCTCTGTAGGGCTGAAAGTTTTTCCTTTTTTTACATTTTTGCTTTTTCTTATAATTTTTGGCACTTATAATATGTGTCAAGACCCGTTCGACTCCCTTCGGTCGCTCAGGGTGACAGTTGGGGACGAAGCGTCCTATTCAATGAAAGCGAGGATTTCGTTCTTGACGACGTTGTCACCCTGACGGGCAGTGACGGCAATGAGGCGGCCGCTGACTGCCGGGATGATTTCCTCCATTCCGTAATAGGTCTGGATGTAGCCTATCGGCTTGCCTGCATCGACTGCGGTGCCGACTGCCGGGGCCTTTGAATCATCATCCACATCAAGCTGCCACAGAACCTGGCCCTTCACTGAAGACTGGACAGGGACTGCTGACGGATGAGCGGCGGCAAAAGCATCAACATCGAATTTAGGCATTTCCACGACAGGACGGGTAATCACGACAGGTGCACCGGCCTTGGCACGACGCTCCTCAAGATCCTTGTTGAAACGCTCCTTGGCAACGCCGCTGCGGTAATCCCTGTACTGCCTCTCGTGCATGGCGAACTCGAAAAATTCCTCCTCATCCTGGCCGACATCCCAGCCTTCCTCCTTCATCATTTCGCGGAATTTAGGCAATTCATCAGGAAAAGCGTCCTGAGGCGTACCAGTATAGAACTCAAGGCCCTTCTCCTTAGCCAAAGCCACAATCTCAGGAGCAAGCTCGCCAGGCAGACGACCCATCTTGCCCAGTATCATATTCCAAGTGTCCGGGTCGATAGTCGTCCAGCGCGGCTTACCCTTCAGAATATTCATCAGATTCATCAGCGAAGTATTCTTCACATACTGGCTGAAAGGAGTCACAAGCGGCGGATAACCCAAGCGCGGCCAAACATACTCGACTTCATTGAAAAGCATCACCATCAGCTTGTCAAGCGACAGTTCAGGCTTGCCCTGGGCACGCAGAGACGCATTGATTGCCCCACGGAAACCCGCCAGGTCGGCCATCATCGAACCCATCATACCGCCCGGCAGACCGCAGCCCACGAGCAGCGAACTCATGTGCGAATTGTTCGGGTCAATCCAATAGCCGAGGAACCCGTCGATGAATTTCTGCGTCAGACTGCGCACTTCCATATATGCATCCATATTCAGATCCTTCACCGTAAAGCCGTCAGCCTTAAGCATCTCGCGTATGGTAATCACATCCGGATGCACCTTGCCCCAAGACAGAGGCTCCACTGCAACATCCAGATAATCAGCACCTGCGCGTGCCACCTCCAACATCGACGCGACTGAAAATCCAGGGCCGGTATGTCCGTGGTACTGCAGCTTCAGATGAGGATATTTTTTCTTGATTTCAGCAGTCAGACGGGCAAGAAATGTCGGGCGTCCCACTCCGGCCATATCCTTCAGACAAATCTCGTCACAGCCGTACTCCACAACCTTGTCGACGACTCCCATATAATACTCCACCGTATGAACCGGCGAATTCGTAATGGACAGAGCCACCTGCGAAATCATCCCTGCCTTTTTGGCATATTCAACGCTGAGCTTCAGATTGCGGTGGTCGTTCAGACCACAGAAAGAGCGGGAAATGTCAGTGCCCTGAGCCTTCTTGACCTTGTACATCAGTTCGCGCACATCCGCAGGTACGGGATTCATTCTCAGACCGTTGAGTCCCCTTTCGAGCATATGCGTCCGGATACCGGCCTTGTGGAAAGGCGCAGTCCACTCTCTCACTGCCCTGTTCGGATTCTCGCCGAAAAGGAGATTCACCTGCTCGAAAGCGCCTCCGTTGGTCTCGACACGGTCGAAACATCCCACATCAATAATGGCCGGAGCAACTTCCTTCAACATACTGACAGTTGGCACGTACTTCCCCGAAGACTGCCACATATCCCTGTAAACCAGAGAAAATTTGATTTCGCGTCCCATAAAATAGAATTACAATACTACAAATATAGCAAAAAGCCGAGAGAAGACAACAAACTTATTTTGATTGTTTTCCGAGGCGCCGGCGTATATCTGTACTTTAGCACAAATATAGTGAAAAGGAAAGAGAAAATTATTTGAAAACTGAAAAAAATTCTTGCAGATAATAAAATTATATGTATCTTTGCATTCCCAAAACCAATATGGTGCCCATAGTTCAGTTGGTTAGAGCGTCAGATTGTGGTTCTGAATGTCGTCGGTTCGAATCCGACTGGGCACCCGAAGAAGCAGAAATTACACACGAATATCGCAAGGTACTCGTGTGTTTTTTTATTGCCAAAGATATGAAAGTAAAGAATTTGAATACTGATGAAAGGCCCCGTGAGCGTATGGCGGAGCACGGTGTCTCATCACTTAGCAACTCGGAACTGCTTGCAATACTGCTCAGAACGGGTTCTGGCAGCAAGAATGCCATGGAATTGGGGCGGGAACTGCTGACGGCGGCGGAAAACAGGCTCAACGAACTCTCGGCCATGTCTTTGGACAGAATGCGCGCGATTCCGGGTATAGGCTCCGGCAAGGCCTCGAGCATAGTCGCGGCATTCGAACTCGGGCGCAGATGCTTTGCGGAAAAATCCACGCGCCAGCGCATCACAGGTCCGAAAGACGCCTTCGAACTGATGTTCCCGGTAATAGGCCATCTCGACCATGAAGAATGCTGGATGGTCTTCCTCAATCATCAGAACGTGCTCGTAAGCAAAGAGAGACTGAGCGTCGGAGGAATGACCAGCACCGACATGGACTGCAAGATCATTCTGCGCAAATGCCTCGAAAAAAAGGCAAGCAGCCTGCTCGTGGCCCACAATCATCCCTCGGGAGTCGCACTGCCGAGCAAAGCCGATGTAGATGTGACGGCCAAACTGAAAAGCGCGCTCAACGCATGCGGACTGTCGCTTCTCGACCATGTGATAATAGGCGTCGGGACCTACTACAGCTTCAATACCGAGGAATTGGTGAACACATCGGAAATATAAAGCCGGACTCAACGAAATAATTTTCTGAGAATGAAAAAAAATTCGTACTTTTGTACGATTATGCTTTAGAATTAAAAAATAATAGGAAATATGCTTTTCAATTTGTTACAGGTAGCGGCTGCAGACAGTGCAGAACTTGCAGAAATAGTCGCTGCAGCGCCACAGGAAGTTAAATTGTCGCTCTTTGAGCTGGCGGCAAAGGGAGGTTGGATCATGATAGTCCTCCTGATTCTTTCGATTATTGCCATCTACATCTTCGGAAGCAAATGGTGGATGATACGCAAGGCCGGCAAAATCGACAGGAATTTCATGAACGACATTCACGACAAGATCCACGAGGGCAAAATCAATTCGGCCATCGAGCTTTGCAGAAAATATGATTCCCCTGTCGCAAGACTCGTAGAGAAAGGTATCGAGCGTATAGGAAGACCTCTCCAGGACATCCAGGCCTCGGTCGAGAATATGGGTAATGTGGAAGTGGCCCGTCTCGAAAAGGGCCTGCCTATGCTTGCTACCATTGCCGGAGGTGCCCCTATGATCGGTTTCCTCGGTACTGTGACAGGTATGATCCAGGCGTTCTTCAGGATGTCCACAGCCGGTAACAACATCGACATCACACTGCTTTCAGGCGGTATCTATGAGGCGATGGTGACCACGGTGGGCGGTCTGTTCGTGGGAATTATAGCATATTTCGGCTACAACTTCCTCACTTCGCAGATTTCCAACCTTGTGTTCAAGATGGAGAACACCACCATCGAATTCATTGACATGCTTCACGAACCTTCAGAGAAATAACAATGGCAATCAAAAGGACAACAAAGGTAGATGCTTCATTTTCAATGTCTTCCATGACAGACATTGTGTTCCTGCTGTTGATCTTCTTCTTAGTGACCTCGACACTCATCAACCCGAATGCGTTGAAGCTCCTGCTTCCGAAAAGCACGGGTCAGGTGTCCGCAAAAGCCACTGTGAGCGTTTCAATCAAGCACTATCAGGAAACAAATACCTTTTCATACCATATCAACGGAGACCAGATGCCGGTGAGATTCGACAAAATCGAAGACGAACTGGTGGAACTTCTCCAGACTGAGGAAGATCCGACTTTCTCGATTTATGCTGACGAGACAGTACCTATCAAGGAGGTCGTGGCAGTGATGAATATTGCAAAACGCAATCATTATAAAGTAATTATGGCGACTTCTCCGGAATAGGAGGAGAGCCTGTAACCAAATGAATCCGGAGAAAAATGAACAGCAGAGAATATTTGCACGAAAGGGAAAGACAGGCAAAGCTGTCGAAGGTGTCCGGCGTAGTCCTGTCACTTTTTGCTTTTGCTGTGGCGACTCCTACCCTGCTTCTGACCGGATTTACATATCTGGACCCTCCACCGCCTGAACAGGAACAGATTTTGATTGAATTCGACGAACTGGAGGAAGTCCGCAGACCGCAGCAGGTTTGGAACGGGACCCAGCCGAGGGTCGAAGAGCCGGACAGGACAAAGCCGATAAAGCTCATAGAGCGTTCTGAATCGCCGGTCGAGGGAACTAAAGCCAACGAGGCGGCAGAGTCGAAGATTGACGAATTCGGAGACGTTGAGACCAGGACACCGGAAAGGGAGAAGGAAATCGACCGCAGAGCGCTTTTCAATGCGGCAGACAACAAGGCGAACAAGGACACGCTTGCCGCCCAGACTGCACGTGATGTAAGTGACGCTTTGAAGACCGGACATGCTTCGGGCAATACGAAGAAAGGCTCGACAGACGGAGAACCAAACGCCCACGTGAAGGGCAGAAGTGTCAACGGAACCTTGCCGAGGCCGAAATACGGAGTGCAGGAGGAAGGTACCGTGGTGGTTGACATCTGGGTGGACAACTACGGCAATGTGACTAAAGCAATTGCAGGTGCAGAAGGTACTACGGTGAGCGACAAGGAGTTGTGGTCTGCAGCACGTATTGCGGCCTTGGATGCACACTTCAATATGAGCGCCGAAGCACCGCCGCTCCAGAAAGGGACTATAACGTATAAGTTCAAACTGAAATAGGCGCTTGCCGACAGAATGAACGCAGCTTTATAAAAGATTTTTTTGAATCAATTATATTAATGGCGTGAGCCATAAACTTTTATTATTTTTAAAGCCCCAAGAGGGAAAAACAATGGAAAACAGTAACAACGGAAGACAGAGAAGGCCAAGGATACAGAGACCGAGAGTTTCTGAGGCGTACTCAATCAGTTCTGAAAGAAATCAGAACCCAATTTATGACGCAAGACCTGTAAGACAGTCGTTCAACAATGACGAGAGACCGTCTTACGGCGAAAGACGCAGTCCACGAAGCAGCTATGGCGAGAGCCACGGCGGGCGTAACAACTACGGAGAAAGAAACAGCCACAGCGAAAGAAACTATGGTGAGAGAAACTACTCCGGCAGCAATTATGGAGAAAGAAACGGCTACGGAGAGAGAAGAAGCTCTTACGGCGAAAGAAACAGTTACGGCGAAAAGAGCAGCCATGGCGACAGACCGCAGCGCAGAACATACGGCAAACCGTCATTCGGCGGCGAGACGGCACGCAGAGAAGACAGACAGAGCACTTACGGCGAACGCAACAGCTACGGAGAGAGACCGCAGCGCAGAAATGACAGACCGTCATTCGGCAGCAAGCCACACAGCGCAAAACCTTACGGCAGCAACCGTCCGACTCCGAAACGTCAGGCACCGAAGCCGAAGAAACGCGTACAGGCCCCTGTTTTCAGGGATGAGGACCAGAGCGGAATCGGTCAGATGATTAACCGCAGACCTGTAATCGACAACGCACAGTTCTCGGACAACGATATGATCAACATTCCTGTAAAGGAGGAAGTACGTCTCAACAAATTCCTCGCGAATTCAGGAGTATGTTCACGTCGTGAGGCCGACAATCTCATCCAGGCCGGCTGCGTGACTGTCAACGGAGAAGTCGTTACCGAACTTGGAACCAAGATCAACATCAACAAAGATGATGTAAGATTCAACGGCGAGAGAATGAGAGGCGAAGAGAAAGTCTACATTGTAATGAACAAACCGAAAGGCTATGTCACCACCGCGAGCGATCCACACGCGGACAAGACAGTGATGGAACTGCTCAAGGGCTGCCAGGCAAGGGTATTCCCTGTCGGCAGACTCGACAAGAACACCACAGGTATTCTGATGTTCACCAACGACGGGGAAATTGCAGAGAAACTCACCCACCCGGCATACGACAAGAAGAAAATCTATCAGGTATCACTCGACAGCGACCTCAAACAGGCTGACTATGAACAGATTCTCTCCGGCATCACACTCAGCGACGGAGACATTGCAGCAGATGCGCTTGAATATATCGAGGAGAACGACCGCCGCAAACTCGGCATTGAGATTCATTCAGGCAAGAACCGCATCGTCAGAAGGATTTTCGAATCCCTCGGCTATGAAGTGAAAGCCCTTGACAGGGTTTATTTTGCAGGTCTCACCAAGAAAGGTCTCAAACGCGGAGAATGGCGTTATCTCACAGAGGGTGAAACCAACCTCCTCAAAATGGGAGCCTATCTATAAGAGGTAAATAATGAGCGAAACTCCAAAGAAACACAAAGCAGGATTTGTCAACATTATCGGAAACCCTAATGTCGGCAAATCCACGCTTATGAACGCCCTTGTAGGCGAAAAACTGTCAATCGTCACGGCAAAGGCCCAGACCACGAGACACCGAATCATGGGTATAGTCAACGGCGATGACTACCAGATTGTCTACTCCGACACTCCGGGCATTCTGAAGCCGAACTACAGGCTGCAGCAGAGCATGATGAATTTCGTCGACACTGCCATAGGCGACGCGGATGTCATACTCTATGTGACTGATACTGTGGAGAAAGCTGACAAGAATGAAGAATACGTCGAAAAACTCAAACGCATCGACTGTCCTGTGATACTCGTCATCAACAAGATTGACATCAGCAATCAGGAGCACGTGCAGGAACTGATGAAATGGTGGCAGGAGCAGCTTCCGAACGCCGTCATATTCCCGGCTTCGGCCATTGAGAACTTCAATCTTGACAATATTTTCGACGCCATTGTCTCACGTATTCCCCAGGCGCCGCCATGGTATGACAAAGACGTTTTCACGGACAGGAATCTGAGATTCTTCGCTTCCGAAATAATAAGGGAGAAGATTTTCCTCAACTACAGCCAGGAAATCCCATATTGCTGCGAAGTGGCCATTGAGGAGTTCCACGAAGGTGCGGAGCGCTATGAAATCAGCGCAGTCATCTATGTGGCAAGGGATTCCCAGAAGGGCATCATCATAGGAAAAGGCGGAGCGTCACTCAAAAAAGTCGGCACCCAAGCACGTATTGACATGGAGGATTTCTTCGAGAAGAAAGTCTTTCTGAAACTTTTCGTAAAGGTGGACCCTGACTGGCGCGAGAACAAAAAAGAATTGAAAAAATTCGGTTACGAGTTCTAAATAATTTGTAACTTTAAAACAAAAACAGAATTTATGAGCATTGAAGACATCGACCTCGAACAGGAAGAGATGTTGCCTGAAGACCAGCAGGCAGCATCTGACGGCAAATTTGATAAGCTGCTCGGTGAGAACAGCAGCAAATACAAATTGTCGGGAATGTTCAAGACCTGGTTTCTCGACTACTCTTCATACGTTATTCTCTACAGGGCGGTCCCTCACATCGTTGACGGACTGAAACCTGTGCAGAGGCGCGTACTGCACGCAATGTACCGCATAGATGACGGCAGCTACACCAAGGTTGCCAACATAGTCGGCCAGGCGATGCAGTTCCATCCGCATGGAGACCAGTCCATACTCGGTGCTTTGGTGCAATTGGGTCAGAAGAACTATCTCATTGACTGCCAGGGTAACTGGGGTAACATCCTGACGGGAGACTCCAATGCGGCGCCGCGATACATCGAAGCGAGGCTGAGCAAGTTCGCCAAGGAAGTGGTGTTCAATCCGAAGACCACAACATGGATGACATCATACGACGGACGCAATCAGGAGCCTGTGGAACTGCCGGTGAAATTCCCTATGCTGCTCGCCCAGGGCACTGAGGGTATCGCCGTGGGTCTTGCTTCAAAGATACTTCCGCACAACTTCAACGAACTGATTGACGCCTCCGTGGCGATACTTGAAGACAGGGAGTTTGCACTTTATCCGGACTTCCCTACCGGCGGTATGGCCGACTGCACCAACTACAAGGACGGCAGAAGAGGCGGTGCAATAAAAGTACGTGCTAAAATCGACAAAATCGACAAGAACACCCTTGCAATCACCGAAATCCCTTTCGGCAGGACTACTCACAGCATCATAGATTCAATACTTGACGCCAAGGACAAGGGCAAAATCAAAATAAAGAAAATTGACGATCTCACCACAAAGACCGCTAATATCCTGATTCACCTGCCCAACGACGTGTCCCCGGACAAGACCATCGACGCGCTTTATGCCTTCACTGAATGCGAAGTGTCAATCTCGCCGAATGCCTGCGTGATTGTGGACCACAAGCCTCAGTTCCTGAGTGTCAGTGACATTCTCCGCTACAGCACGCTCCACACGAAAGAGCTGCTCGGCCAGGAACTGCAGATACGCCTCGACGAACTTTCCAACGATTGGTTCTACAACTCATTGGAACGCATTTTCTTTGAAAACAAGGTGTATAAAATCCTTGAAAACGACGCCAAATCATGGGAGGCCCAGCTTGATGAAATCTACGCTAAGATGCTGACATATCAGGATTTGCTCAAACGCCCTATCACCATGGACGACATCCTGAAACTCGTCGAAAAGCCTGTAAGGAAGATGTCAAAATTCGACACCAAGGCCATGGACGAGAAAATCAAAGGCATTGAAGATGAAATGGCGAAAGTGCAGAGTGATCTTGACAGGCTCACGGCCTACACCATCGACTACTTCAAAAACCTGAAGAAAAAATACGGGGCAAATTATCCCCGTCTGACGGAACTCACAGGCTTTGAATCGATTGCAGTGACACGCGTGGTAAACAACAACGCCAAACTGTACGCAAATATGGCTGACGGTTTCGTCGGCATCAACCTCAAGAAGGAAGACAATGCTGAATTTGTCTGCGACTGCTCGGACCTTTCGGAAATCATAGTCATCAACAAGGAAGGCAAATATATGGTGACCAAGGTCAGCGACAAGGCTTTCTTCTGGAAGAACATCATTTACGTCGGAGTTTTCGACAGAAATGACACACGCACCGTGTACAATGCGATTTACAGGGAAGGCAAGACCTCAATCAGCTATGCCAAAAGGTTCTCGGTCACAAGCATCACACGCGACAAGGAATACGACATCACCCAGGGAACTCCAGGCTCAACAATACTCTGGCTGACAGTCAACCATAACGCGGAGGCTGAAACGGTGAAGATTTATTTCAGACCCAAGCCGAAATTGAAGAAGACACAGGATATCTATGATTTCTCACAGTTAGCCATCAAAGGCCGTGCTTCGAGGGGTAATCTCGTATCCAAAAATGCCATCATGCGCATTACTCTCAAAGCCGAAGGCGCTTCTACAATAGGAGGCAAGGAAGTGTGGTTTGACGCTGATATCCAAAGGCTTAACGAGGACGGAAGAGGTACTTCACTCGGTCTGTTCAACACGGGAGACCATATCCTTGCAGTGTTCAAAGACGGTACATACTACACGACCACAGTGGACGTAAGCAACCGTTATCAGGGCGAACTTCTGCTGATTGAAAAGCTTGACACGGCCAAAACATTCTCTGCACTTTATTATGACAAGTCTGTGGAAGCCTTCTATGTCAAGAGATTCTCTTTTGATGTGAGCGACAACACTCCGGTGAATTTCATTTCGGACACAAAAGGCTCTTATCTCGTGGAATTGAATGAGGACAGACATCCCCAGGCTGAGGTGACTTTCGGAGGACGTCATGAGCATAGGGATCCTGAACGCATTGATGTAGAAGAGTTTATCGCAAAGAAAGGCATTCAGGCGAAAGGCAAGAAGGTCAGCGGCTACGATGTGGCATCGGTGAAATTCATTGAGCCTGTTGTCCACGAGGAGGACAAGGAAGAAGAGACTCCAGCAGTCGAAAATCCTGTCATCGAGATTGACAACTCAGATGTTGCGGTCGAGATGGATTTCGACATTGATGACGATGGACCTACACTGTTTTAGCGGAGCAAGCTGATATGATCATTGCTCTGACAGGAATAATGGGAAGCGGAAAAAGCAGTGTCGGGAGGGAACTCCGGGCATTGCATTCCTGCTCTTATATAGACTTGGATGACTATATAGAAGCGAAAGAAGGCTGCAGCATAAGCAGCATTTTTGCAGAAAAAGGAGAAGCCGCATTCCGTACAATAGAAGCGGACTATCTGAGGGAAATAATTGACACACATCACAATAGCGAAACATTGGTCCTTTCTCTCGGAGGAGGCACGGTAACAAATCCAGACTCCGCCCGACTTGTGTATTACAGGACCTTCTGCATTTTCCTCACCGCCGCTCCTGAGACCGTCGCAGAGCGTCTTTTCGCTGAAGCCTCCCGGCGTTCCGGCCTTGCAGCAGACTCCCGTCCCATCCTTCACGGCGCCCACACCAAAGCCGACATCGCAGCACGCATCTCCGACCTGCTCTCCAAACGCGAAGCATCCTATCGCGCCATCTCCCGCCATATCATCCCCACCGACTCCCTCAGCCAGTCAGAAATAGCTGAAACAATTCATTCTTTTATTTTCAATAACTCATTCATATCATCCTGCCATCCCAAGTGAATGCCACTTTCTATCATTTCGAGCGGGTGCCCTTCTGTGTCATCTTGAGCAAGTGTCTTTCTCTGTCATCCTGAGCAAGCGAATCACATTTTATTTGATAAAACAGACATTTTTCTTTATCTTTGTAGGTTAGCATTAAGAGCTGCAGAAATGACTATGGCAATAGAAAAGAAATGGGTAATGAAAGAATGTTCCGACCGTGAAGCGGTACGTGAACTTTCATCCGAGCTGGGCATCGATTCCGTACTCGCGGAACTCCTTGTGCAGAGGGGCATTACGTCCTTTTCCGAAGCCAGAGCATTTTTCCGTCCCGATTTGTCCCAGCTCCACGACCCTTTCCTGATGAAAGACATGGACGCAGCCGTTGAAAGACTTCGCAAAGCACTGGAGAATGACGAGAAAATCCTTGTTTTCGGAGATTACGACGTGGACGGGACTACCGCAGTGTCATTGGTTTACACTTTCCTTAAACGCCTCACTGACCAATTGGCATTTTACATCCCGGAGCGTTACGATGAAGGCTACGGCATTTCATACAAAAGCATTGACTGGGCGCAGGAGAACGGCTACACGCTGATGATTGCCCTGGACTGCGGTATCAAGGCAATCGAGAAAGTGGAATATGCCCGCGAACACGGCGTAGATATGATTATCTGCGACCATCACCTTCCGGAGCTTGAAATTCCCAAAGCCGTTGCGGTGCTCGACCCGAAGAGGGAAGACTGCAACTACCCTTTCGACGATCTGTCGGGCTGCGGTGTCGGTTTCAAATTGGTGCAGGCATACTCGCAAAGATACGGCATTGATTTCGAGACCATTGTGCCTCTGCTTGACCTGCTTGCAGTGAGCATTGCCTCAGACCTTGTGAGCGTCACCGGCGAGAACAGGATTTTGACCTATTACGGTCTGAAACAGCTCAACAGCAACCCCAGGGAGGGGCTCAGGGCTATGATTATGCTTTCCGGACTGGAGCTTCCGCACGTGACCATCGACGATATCGTCTTCAAAATCGGTCCACGCATCAACGCGGCAGGACGTATGGAATCGGGCGGCATTGCGGTGGAGCTGCTTACCGCTGAGGATATGGAGACTGCAGTGAGGGTGGGCAACGAAATCAACGAACGCAACAACGAAAGAAAAAATATAGACAGACAGATTACGCAGGAGGCCATCGAGATGGTCAGGAACGGCAATTGCCTTTCATTCGGAAACGCGACCATAGTCTACAACCCGACCTGGCACAAGGGCGTTGTGGGCATTGTGGCTTCGCGATTAGTGGAGTCGTTCTACAAACCTACAGTGGTGTTCACGCAATCCGCAGAGGGGCTTGTAACCGGCTCGGCGCGCAGCGTCCACGGCTTCGATCTGTATGAGGCAATCGACAGCTGCTCAGACCTTCTGGAGAATTTCGGAGGTCATCTTTATGCGGCAGGCCTGACTCTGAAAGAAAGTAATTTGGCAGAATTCTGCCGTAGGATGGAAAAATTCATGGAAGGTAAAATCATTCCTGAAATGCAGACACCTGTGGTGGACATTGACGCGAAACTCTCTTTCACCCAGATTACGCCGAAATTCCTTCGCATCCTGAAGCAGTTCCAGCCATTCGGCCCGGGAAATCCTTCGCCGGTATTCCTTTCCGAGAATGTTTATGACAACGGAAACGGGCGCAGAGTGGGTTCCGAGGGCGGCCACCTCAAATTGGAGCTCATTCAGGAGGCGCATCCTTACCATCATATCTCGGCCATTGCCTTCAATATGTCGGGCTATTTCGACTATATCAAGGCAGGAAATGCCGTGGACGCCTGCTATTCCATCGTTGAAAACTACTATAAAGGCGTCGCCAACACCCAGCTGAGAGTCAAGGATTTGAAGGAACATTCCGATTTTCTTTAAATGACGCTATTATTTGATTATTAAATAAAAAGGATATAAAATTATGAGCAATTTGAATCTCAACGAGCAGGAGCAGTTCAGAAGAGAAGCTCTTGTAAAACTCAGAGAACTCGGCATTGAGCCTTATCCCGCTGCCCTTTACCCTGTAAATACGAATGCAGCTCAGATCAAGGCGGAATATGACGCCGAAAAAGGAAATTTCCAGGACGTTTGCATCGCAGGACGTATCATGTCGCGCCGTATTATGGGTGCCGCGTCTTTCGGTGAAATCCAGGATGAAAGCGGACGCATCCAGGTCTATATCAACAGGGACGAAATATGCCCGGGCGAGGACAAGACCATGTACAACACCGTATTCAAGAAACTGCTTGACATCGGCGACATCGTGGGTATCAAGGGTTACGCTTTCGTGACCAAGACAGGACAGCTTTCAATTCACGCAAAGGAGCTCACGCTTCTGAGCAAGTCTCTCCGCGTACTTCCTATCGTGAAAGAGAAGGACGGCGAGGTATTTGACGCTTTCTCGGATCCGGAACTGAAATACAGACAGAGATATGTGGACCTCATCGTAAATCCTCAGGTTCGCGAGACTTTCGTGAAACGCAGCCAGATTATTGCGACTATGAGGGAATATTTCAACGAGGCAGGTTGTCTCGAGGTGGAAACGCCTATCCTTCAGGGCATTCCGGGAGGCGCGACGGCACGGCCTTTCATCACACACCACAACGCTCTCGATATTCCTCTCTACCTGCGTATCGCAAACGAGCTTTACCTTAAGAGACTGATTGTGGGCGGATATCACGGTGTGTATGAATTCGCGAAGGACTTCCGCAACGAGGGCATGGACAAGACCCACAACCCTGAGTTCACCTGCATGGAGATTTATGTGGCCTACAAGGATTACATCTGGATGATGGAATTTGTGGAGAAGATGCTCGAGAAAATCGCTCTCAAACTCCACGGCAAGACCGAACTCCCTATAGGTGAGCATACTGTGGATTTCAAACCGCCATACCGCCGTCTTCCTATGCTTGAAGCAATCAAGGAATATGCGGGAGTTGACGTTACGGGCATGGATGAAGACCAGCTTCGCGAGACCTGCAGACAGCTCCACGTGGAGACCGACCCGTCTTTCGGCAAAGGCAAATTGATTGACGCGATTTTCGGTGAATATTGTGAGGACAAGCTGATTCAACCTACCTTCATTACGGATTATCCTGTGGAGATGTCTCCGCTTACAAAAAGACACCGCAGCAATCCCGAGCTTACCGAGCGTTTCGAGCTTTTCGTGTGCGGCAAGGAACTGGCAAACGCCTACAGTGAGCTTAACGACCCTATCGACCAGTATGAGAGGTTCCAGGAGCAGCTCAAGCTCAAGGACAAAGGTGATGACGAGGCCATGTTCATTGATATGGACTTCGTGAGGGCGCTTGAATACGGTATGCCTCCTACTTCAGGTATGGGTATGGGTATCGACCGTCTGACTATGTTCATGACTAACAGCCCGACTATTCAGGATGTGCTCTTCTTCCCGCAGATGCGTCCTAAAACAACGTTGTAGCAGCCTGTCTGCTGCATTGTCTGCGGCCTCGCTTCAGTCACTTACATAAAGTAAGCTCCCGTCAGTCTCGACCTTGACGGCTTTGCAGTCATACTACTCTAACACTGTTTTATTCAGACGACAATTTTATATTTCAGGCAACAATGCGAATCGAACAGATAACATCGGGACAGAATCCGAAAATCAGACAGCTCATGACCTTGCAGGAGAAATCCAAGGCAAGGCGTGAGCTTAATCTTTTTGTAGTGGAGGGGCGTCGCGAACTGGGACACTGCCTTGCTTCCGGCTTCGAGGCTGACAGTCTCTTTGTCTGCAGGGACATTCTTACCGATCCTGAGTTTGAAGAAATAATTTCCCGACTCGACAGCGACTCCGTGAAAATTTTCGAACTGCCTGCAACGCTTTACGACAAAATAGCCTATCGCGGTGGTACTGAGGGAGTTATTGCAGAAATCCACACCAAAGAACGCACACTTGAGACCTTGCAGGTCGGAGAAAGCCCTCTTGTCGTCGTGCTCGAAAGCGTCGAGAAACCCGGTAACCTTGGAGCGGTACTCCGCAGTGCGGACGCAGCCGGGGCAGATGCCGTCATCATCTGCGACCCGCTGACTGACCTTTACAACCCGAACCTGATACGCGCGAGCATAGGAGCGGTCTTTTCAAGGCAGATTGCCATTGCAAGTTCGGCTGAGGCAATTGCATGGTTGAAAGAGCACGGCATACATATCTATACCGCCCAGCTGCAGGATTCGTCCTGGTACTACGACACGGACATGAGTGCCGGCACTGCAATAGTTATGGGTACCGAAGCGACAGGTCTCACCGACATCTGGCGCAAAGCGGCGAACTCTCACATCAAGATTCCCATGCTCGGTCGTCTGGACTCGCTCAACGTCTCTGTCAGTGCGGCAATTCTGCTTTACGAGGCCGTCCGCCAGCGGCAGTCATGAAAATACGATTACTTTGATTTGCAAGCCGCATTGTGCATCCATTCTTTACACCGTTGGCTTCTTTCCAATAATTCGACTATACTATAAATCAATTGAACAGATTTAAAAATTACTTACAACAGTAGAGGTGATTTTAAATAAAATTTGCCTAAATACGTATGTAACAATGACCTTATCAATAAAAATGCATACCTTTGCATAATAGTCTATTGGAACCATATATTATTGGCAAATCATTGAAAATGAAATTAAACACTTTAATAGCGGAATGTACTGCATACGACTTCAAGGTGATGCTTGAAGAGAATAAGCCCAAGAGTTGGCTGAAGAGCGTAAGTGCCTTCGCAAATGGCTTAGGCGGCTCTCTTTTCTTCGGTATCTGTAATGATGGCACCATCAAAGGACTTGATGATATGCAGCATGTTTGTGAAGCTATCAGTAGCAGGATTCGTGACTATATGGATCCTCTGCCAGAAGTTGAAATGATTCCCCATGATATAGAGGATTCACATATATTGCAACTCAAAGTCATTGCAGGACATTATACTCCTTATTACTACGTCGGCGATGGCCAGCGCATAGCCTTTGTCCGTGTCGGTGACGAGAGTCTTCCTGCCACGGCGGAGCAAATGGTACGCTTGGTACTGAAAGGTTCTAATAAAACCTACGATTCCCTTCATACAGATTATAAGGTGGAAGACTATGCTTTCACGATATTAGCGAATACTTTCAAAGACCGTACTAAACAAGAATGGAACAAGAAATATCTCTTATCATTTGGACTTATAACAGGTGCAGGGAACCTTACGAATGCAGGCGCACTATTTGCCGATGACTGCCCATTGTGGCAATCCCGCCTATACTGCACACGTTGGGATGGAACGGAAAAGGGTGATGCCATCAACGATGCTGAATTTACAGGCAATGTCCTTATGCTGCTTCGTGAAGCCATGAACTTTGTAAAATCCAACACTAAGAAAGGTTGGGAGAAGCTGCCTGATGGACGAAAGAACAAGCCTGAATATGCCGAACGCGCTATTCTCGAAGCAATGGTCAACCATTTCATCCATCGCGACTATACGGTAATGGGTGGTGAAGTTCATCTGGACATCTACGATGACTGTCTCACCGTTACATCCCCTGGTGGAATGTATAATGGTATGCTGATTCAGGACTTAGACATCACAGAGGTTTCTTCTGAAAGACGCAACCCGATACTTGCTAATGTAATGGCCCAATTGGACTATATGGAAAAAAGAGGTAGTGGTCTTACACGCATCTGCAATGAGACAAAATCATTAGATGGGTATAGGGATGAACTGAAACCTGTTTTCAAATCCACTCCGACTCAATTTCAAACTATCATTTTTGCCTTTACCGACACCCCCGATGTCGGAGACCATGACGGAGACATGTCGGAGACGAAAATCACTGAACGTCAACGGAAAATCCTCAACCTGATCAAAGAGTCTCCGACAATTAGTGGCCGACAGATGTCGGAGATATTGGCGGTAAGTCAACGTACTATTGAACGTGATCTTTCTGCTTTACAGAAACTCAATATACTGAAACATAAAGGCAAGGATAACGATGGCACATGGGTAGTTTACTTTAAAATGAAGATAAAATGAAAAAATACGGTCTCATAGGTTATCCGATCGCCCATTCGCAAAGCCCGGCACTTTTCCGTGCAGCCTACGATGGGGCATATCCATACGATCTGATAGAAGAAAGCGATTTCGAGACCGCATACAGGCGTTTCCTCTCTGATTACGAAGGAATCAATGTCACGGCGCCATTCAAGGAACTTGCATACGCACGTGCAGATATATTAAGCGACGAAGTCAGGCTCATCCGGGCCGCCAACCTGCTCGTCAAGACCCCGGAAGGCGTCAAAGCCTACAATTCAGACTTTCTCGCAGTGCAGAAATGGCTGAAAGAAATCTGCGGGAACTTCCCTGCAGACCACGCTCCGAGCGTACTCATCGCAGGTTGCGGAGGCGCCGGCAAGGCTGCGGCCATAGCTTCCGGCAGTCTCGGTCTGCGCACCATCCTGACCAATCGCAGCGCAGACAAAGCCCTTGACATAATTGCCCATATTCAGGCACTTCGGACTGCCGGAGAAACGACCGTCTCCGAAGCCCTGTTTGAATTCCGCCCGCTCGAAACATTCCTGCAGGCCTATACGGAAGCTGACATCGTCATTTATACCTTACCGCTTGCAATTGATTTCCTTTCTGCGCTGAACCATACATCAATGCCAAGCGCTGCATTATCTTCCACTGCACAGCCTGCTACCGGAGCTGACAAGCGTTCAACAGACCATAAGGGGCCAAAACTGCCGGTAAAATATATATTGGAAGCAAACTATAAAAACCCTTCATTCACCCCCGAACTTCTCGCAGACCTGCCCGACACCGTCTACACCCCCGGCACCACCTGGCTTCTCTACCAGGCCATCACCGGCTATCCGCTCCTCACAGGCTTCAAAACTGAAATCAACTTCTTTTTATTGGTTGCATCTTACCTGCCCAACAGACAGTCGATTTTGCTATAGTCATCGAATATCACCTTCAAAATTTTGATGAACACTCACAATCCATAGACCGACGATAGAGTGATATGTATTCCTCGGCCTTTGCTTCGTCGGGAAGCACTCCTATGCCTTTGCGATACAGTTCGGCCAGGCGGACTGCCGCAGAATATTTCTGTTTGGCGAGAGCTTCCCTCAAGCACGCGGCGCCTTCAATTTCGTTGGAGTAGGGACGTGACGTGTCGGTAAGGGCACAGCCGTAAAGATAACAACAGTCTGGGTTATCATAGCCGGCACCGCGTTTCAGTACGGCGAGTGCCTGCTGTTCATCTTTTTCTATGCCCTGGGTACTGATAGGAGGAAAACCCCCGTCGTCTGGAAAACTGCGTATAAAGTCGTCTGGAGCGTAGATGCGGTACAGCAACAATGCGCTTCTTGCGGAACCCTCTCCACCGAAAAACAGTGCATTTTTCAGGTGTTCGATACATTCTTGTCGGGTGTGACCGTCGGGTGCGTTACCGTCAAGACACATGCATCCGAGCAGATACTCCCCGCTGTTGCCGCCGAGCAGGGCACTCAATTCAGCCCACATCCACGCCTCGGCATAATTGCCTTCGGCAAACAGTGCTTCCGCTACTTTATCTATGGCATGACGGTCACCAAGTTCAGCGGCACGCATACGCCATTTCTTAACGAGCGCCCACTCTATATTCTCGCCATTGCGATAGCGGTGCTCGTAGCAGTTGGCCAGTGTGCTGATACATTCCGGGTTGTTGTGGTCTTCGTCAATGCCCTCGTCGAGGTATTCGAAGCCTTTTTCTGGAGTATCGGAGCAATCTATGTAGTATTTGGCGAGCGCATTCAGCGCAGAGGGATACCCCGCCTCCATAGCCTCATGCATAAGCCTGAGGCCACGAGAAGTGTCGCGCGTGCAGATGTCGCCGCGTGTTAGTTGCACCCCCAGCTCGCACATGCATTCCGGATAACCAGCTACTACGCCTTCCTCCAGCAAGCGCAATCCGCGACGTGGATTTTTGCGTATGTTGAAACCGAAGATATATTCTCTTGCTAGAAACCACATGGCAGGAGCGAATTTTTTTCGCGCAAGGAGCGTCGTTTCTGCAAGAAACCGCTCCGAGTCACGTTCTACTCCTGCACCGAAACTATAAAGCATTGCCAGTTCCATACGTCCGAACATATTGCCCTGTCTCGCCGAGCGCGTAGCATACTCGTAGGCAAGGGTATGGTCTATTTCGATGAATCCGTGATAACGCGACATCATGCATTGAGCGAAGCCGTTGTCCTCCTCATCGGCAGCCTGACTCACACGCCGCCAGAACGATTCTTTAGCAAGGCGAATAAAGCTGGCTTTAAGCAGCCACCGCAGATGCGTCCGGGCATCGCTATAGCCCGCGAGTGCAGGCTCCAGAAGGAAGGACATCGCATCACCATACTCCATATGGCGCAACGCATCCTTGCCGTCCTCAAGGTCGTTGCTATATAAGTCGTCAGCTTCATCGCCGTAGGCTGTTAGTTCGCACACTTCTGTTGGCAGTTGCAAAGGTTGCAGTTGTCTCTGCCTTTTCTCAAACGCACTGCCGTCTTTAAGGATAGTCTGTACATCGGTCAGCAGAGTACCAAACACTTTTTCTGGTTCTGGAAAGGCGTCTATCCAGTTGAGCGATTCAAAATAATATGATTTCGAAGCCTCGAAAGGTGTATCCGACAATCTGAATGGCAGAATAGGCATCCGTGATTTGTCGGCGATGCTCAATTCACGGTCAACTTGAACGGATTTATTATAGTTTTGTGAGAAAACGGCCACCATGACGGCACTGCTACGTATGGCATCGGGCAGAACGCGCGCCCACCATGCTCCATGCGGTATATCGCGGTAGTCAATAAAACAGCGTAAGCTGTTGGCTTCCAGATAGCCGCAGACACCTTCGGCCACTTTGCGATCAGTGCTCGAATAGCTAATGAATACATCATATTTATATTTCCTGATGTCAGTCATGGCTCTACTGGTATCACTTTTCTGCAAAAATAAGCATAAATATCCATAATCCAAATTTTTGAAAACAAAGAGAGCCTGATATAGAGAATCTGAGGTGCCGACAATATGTCTCATGTACTATAAAACACCACATTATGCCTTCCATGCAAAGCACATCACTGGATGAGGACACCGGAGAATACACTTTCGGAAGGAGCATTGAAGCAAGTGCAGATGTCCGGATAAAGGCAGGAAGCAGCAAGGCATCTGTCCAGATGGCCTTCGGAACAAGCGTAAGCATGATCGAATAGGCCACACTGTCAATCGTCACACTGAAAAAATCAGAAAGCCCTGATCTGCCCGACTGGTGCAAGGATGACTGCTGGTCTGTCGATAAAGTGCTTTACGAAACAAGCAAGACTGACGACCTGGACTACCCCATGTCCATGCCCGCGCATTCCCGAAGATGCTGACAATCTGATGATTCTGGCAAAACTTAAAGGCGACGGAAAAATCATCAACGGCGGTGAGGATGCTCTTCTCCGGGCTGCTCCATACCCTATCCTTACAATAAATTCGCTCCTACCTACATCAATCCGGACAGCAACGAGGGAAAAGACATGTACCGTTTCTCAGCAGGAACAGCACAATTCAACTTCGTCTGGGTAAATAAAGAATTCCAACCCGAAGAATAATTTTTCATTTTGTATATATTTTGTGCGGCCCAGGGAAGTCTGGACTTTTCGGGGCTATTGGCCATTACAACATTTCTTCTTATCTTTGCGCGCTATTTAGTAAGACAATTATTTCAAGGAATTTAATTTATGGAATGGTTAATCAGTATTTTTGAGAATCCTGTGGGACCGGCCCATCTGACCATCCTCTTTGCCCTGACCATCTGGCTGGGTGTCAAACTCGGAAAGATCAAAATCGGCGGCATTTCCCTTGGAGTTACTTTCGTGCTTTTCACAGGCATTCTTTTGGGACATCTCTACAACACATTCTATGTGGAACCCAACGCATGCAATCCTGCCGTCAGGACTGCAATGGCGAACCAGAACCTTATCATCAATTTCATCAAGGAATTCGGTCTGATACTCTTTGTGTACTGTATCGGCGTCCAGGTCGGTCCGGGATTTTTCGCGACTTTCAAGAAAGGAGGAGTCGGAATGAACCTGCTTTCAGTACTGCTCATTCTGCTCAACGTCGGAGTAATGCTCGGCCTGTATTTCATTTTCTACTATAAACCGGGTAACGGCGCTGAAAACCAGGAGAATCTTGCAATGATGACAGGCGTGCTTTTCGGAGCGGTTACAAACACCCCCGGTCTCGGTGCAGCCAACAGCGTACTCCCGTCGTTCTTCCACGGCACAGTTCCGGCTATCGGTAACGGCTATGCCTGCGCATATCCGCTCGGCGTTGTAGGAATCATCGCCACCACCCTGCTTCTGCGCGTCATCTGCAGAGTCAATCTGAAGAAAGAAAAAGAAGAAATCGAGCACGCAAACGAGGCTGACGCAACTGCCATACCTCACCACTTCTATGTGAGAGTCACCAACAAAGGAATTGTCGGCAAACCGCTGCGAGAAATCCACAATTTTCTCAAACGTGACTTTGTCTGCTCCCGTGCAAAGAAAGATGACGGCATTATGTTCATTCCCAATGCCGACACTGTTCTTGAAGATAATATGAGACTCCTGATTGTGAGTGCCGAAGCTGATTGTGAGGCCATTCAGACTCTTATCGGAGAGAAACTCAACGAGAGCTGGCGCAAGGAAATCAATGAGACGACCAAATATGTGTCAAAACGTATGGTCGTGACCAAAGCGGAAGTCAACGGCAAGACTATTGACCAGCTGCATATTTCAACCCTCTACAATGTCAACGTAACACGCGTGACCCGCTCAGGTATGGATATGTTCGCACGCCGCGGTCTTCGTCTCCAGCTCGGTGACCGTCTCCTTGTGACGGGTGCTGAAGAGAATGTCCAACGCGTGAAAGAACTCCTCGGCGACACATCAACGGCATTGAGACATCCAAATGTGGGTGTAATCTTCCTCGGCATCCTTCTCGGTGTGCTTCTTGGCCAGATTCCTATTCCTATTCCGGGTGTAGACGTCCCTGTGAAACTCGGTCTTGCCGGAGGTCCGCTCGTTGTCGCAATCCTCATCGGTGCCTTCGGGTACAAATTCCATCTGACTTCGTACATCACGACATCAGCCAACCTTATGTTGCGGGAAATCGGTCTCTGTCTCTTCCTTGCCGGCGTCGGCATTCAGGCAGGTGCCACTTTCTGGGACACTCTGATCCACGGCGGTCTGAACTATGTATGGATGGGCTTCCTCATCACGACAATTCCTATCCTCATCTGCGGACTGATAGGGCGTTGGAAGATGAAACTGAACTACTTGACCCTGATGGGTCTCATCGCCGGCACCTACACCGACCCGCCTGCATTGGCCTTCGCGAACCAGACAGCCAACAATGACGCTCCTGCCATCGGCTACTCGACCGTCTACCCGCTGTCAATGTTCCTGCGCATCGTCACCGCCCAGCTCATCCTCCTCATCCTCATTCCTGTTGTAGGATAGCACCGGAATCCGTTGCAGAAAACTTCGGGAGTGTTGCGGCAACAGCATTGTGGCAACACTCCCGAAAAATATTATTCCGCCATCTTATAAATCTCACACCCCGCAAGGAGAAAGGCTCCCACACCGTAGACTTCAGTCATCTCACGAGTTACCTTGCGTGGATCGGCACCGATAGGCTGGACGTAACCCAATTTGCCGTTTTTGTCGACGGCCGCCGTCAAAGCCTTCCAGCCTTTCTGAACTATTGGCATAAATTCATCTTTGTCCAATAATCCGGCATTCACGCCATACGCGAGGGCATACACAATAAAACCCGTCGAACTGGTTTCCGGAGACGGATATGATGCAGGATCCAGGAGACTTGCATGCCAATAGCCGTCGCTGCTCTGGAGGCCGGCCACTCTTGTTGCCAAAGTCACAAACAAATCCTTATAGAAAGTTACTGACGGCTCATCAGAAGGCAGCGACTTCAATATCTCGGCCAGACCTCCGAGGACCCAGCCGTTTCCTCTTCCCCAAAACACTTTCCTGCCATTCGCCTCCTTTTGGCCAATGTACCGTACGTCGCGATAAAACAGATTTTCTTCTTTATCAAACAAAGATTCATAGGTTGCCATATACTCCCGGTTCATAAAATCCAGATACTTGCGGTCAAGCGTCTGGGCATACAACTTGGCATACACAGGCGGAGCCATAAACAAAGCATCACACCAGGACCAGCGGTTGAGCGTCTCCGGATGATTGAAATCTATTTCTATCGGAGTCATCGGCAAATTTTCAACGACCCACGCGGCGCGGGCAATTACAGGAGCGATCATCTTCTGTTCTCCGAATTTTCGGTAAAGCTCGATAAAAGTCTGTCCCACACATATATAATCTGCGTGAAACATTTTATTGCCTGGCTGGAATTCGTTTCTGCGACCGATTTCAAGCAACCAGTCATAATACTTCATCTCACCGTCTTCCCTTTCCGTAAGTTCAGCCCAATCAAGCATACCCAAATACAACGCTCCATTGGTCCAGTCAAGATCACCGTGCTCGAATTCTGTGTTGGGATGCTCAATCTGCCAATCCGCAACAAGTTTCATAATGTTTTTGACCCCAGGCTTTTTGAATTCCGCTCCCCACAAAGATAAAATTGTGAAGGACAAACAGATACACAATAAAATTTTTTTCATGACAATCATATTTTTTAGTATAGTGCAAAATTAGTCAATGCCTGACAGAAATTCAAAAATATCTATGCCATTGCTCCCTCAATACCAGGATATTTTTACAAAAAAATAACGGTATGTGAAAAATAATTATTACCTTGCAGAAATAATTAAATTATACAGATTATGTCATTGAATAAAGTAATGTTGATCGGTAACGTTGGCAGAGACCCGGAAGTACGTTACCTTGAGGGAGGCGCAAACGGCAATGCAAAGGTGGCAAGTTTTTCCGTAGCCACAACTGAGCGCTATCGTGACCGCAACGGCGAAACACGCGAGAATACAGACTGGCACAATGTCGTTGCATGGAGAGGCAATGCGGATGTGGTTGAGAAATACGTAAAGAAAGGCACCCAGCTCTATATTGAGGGACGTCTGAAAACCCGCGAGTGGACTGACCAGACGGGCAACAAGAGGTACACTACAGAAGTTCTGGTCGACAATCTTCAGCTGCTCGGAAGAAAATCCGACAATCCTGCTTCAGCCCAGAATGGAGGATATGGAGCTCCTGCCCAGGGAGGATATCAGGCACAAGGCGCTTATCAGGCTCCTGCTCAGGGAGGATACCAGGCGCCGGCACAGCCCGCAAGACCTGCAGCACAGCCTGCACAGCCAGGTGCTCCGGCCATCAATTTGGCAGATATGGACAACGACGAAGATTTGCCGTTCTAATGTTTATTGCCTTTTAATACTGTCAAAAATTTTTACAGCTATAAAAATTTTATGAGAGTTTGATAGCCGTTTGCTATCGCTCACTCTCACGATGAAAATCATTTGATATCGTCCTTGGACGAATATAAATCAAAGATTTTCATGTTCGGTTTCATAGGAACAGATTTTTTCGAAAAACAAACAGAATTATGATTGAATTTATTATTTGGATTATCGGCGTTATCCTTACAATCAAAGCCGGAATGGACATTTGGAAACTCTCGGGAGACACTGTAAAAAAAGTGCTTTTCATTGCAGTAATTGTGCTCACAAGCTGGTTGGGATTGATTTTCTACTATGCTTATGGTATCAAGAAAATGCCTCAGTGGGTTAAATAGTCAAATTAGGGTAGTACCGTCCCTCAAAAAACGGTAGAATACACCATGAAAAGACAGGCCGTTGTGAGTTTCACTTCGGCCTTTTTTTTATAGGGTAATATGAGGTGCGTAAGATTGGTTATTATTACGTGCCGACTTTGAAAGGCTGGCGGTTGAGGATGGATCGTCCGAGAGTAAGTTCGTCGGCATACTCGATGTCATCACCGAAGCCGAGACCGCGGGCAAGAGATGAGATGGTAATGCCGAAACCGGAAAGGCGGCGGTAAATGTAAAAGGAAGTGGTCTCGCCTTCAACGTCACCGCTGATTGCAAGAATGACCTCAACCGGCTGTCCATCCTTGGTCAAGGTCTCGACTCTCGCCACCAGATCATTGATGGTCAGGTCAGAAGGAGCTATGCCGTTAATCGGTGAAATAATGCCGCCGAGCACATGATAGACTCCGTGATATTGTCCTGTGTTCTCTATGCTCATCACATCCCGGACGCTTTCCACGACGCAGATGGTATTGTGGTCACGACTGCGGTCTTCGCAAATCGAACAGACTTCCCCGTCGGAAATCATACGGCAGTATTTGCAGTATTTCACATTATTACGCAAATCATCTATCGCACGGGTGAAATGCAGGACATTTTCCTGCGGCTGTTTCAAGAGGTGCAGTGCGAGACGCAAAGCGCTACGCTTGCCCACACCGGGAAGCGAACTGATGGCATCGACAGCTTCTTCAAGCAAATGCGAAGGATAATTCAGATTCGACATATTTATTATTTCTTTTTATGGTATTCTATAAGTCCTGCCATAGGAGCCTGTACGAATTTGACGAAAGTCAGTCCATGCCGTGTCCCTATCGTCCTGATGGCAGATTCGCAAAGTATGCCGTAAGTCCCTACGACTCCGACATTTTTGCATTCAAAACGGTCCAAAGCCCTTGTAACAAACGATTCAATGCATTCATTCACAAGTCTCTGCACATATTCGTGTCCGGAGAAGTCCAGCAAAGGCTTCACGAAGGAAGCAAGATAACGCGACGGAGCTTCACCGTGATAGAGCCTGCGCACTAATGTGGGATAATCAGGCAAATCCATCTTTTCCGTGATTTCACGCGGAGCAAGTCCCTTGATGTAATCCGCAAGAAAACGCCTTCCGAGAGTGTCTGCACCGCCTTCATCTCCGAGGATATAGCCTCCTGCAGCAACCGACGCTGTAATCCTGCCACTTTCATACATACAGGTATTGGAGCCCGTACCCATAATGGCCACCACTCCGTCGCCGTCGCCGAAAAGCGCACGCGCCGCAGCAAGCAGATCACTGTTGCACTCTATCTCAGCATCGGGAAAAATCTCTGACAGACTGTCCTGCAAGCCTGCTGCAGCCTCATCACTGACTATGCCGGCTCCGTAGAATTTCACCTCAGAGACATCCTCCCTGCAGTCAAGCCGCGCGGCAAGGCTGTCGAGCACTCTCCCGACCTCGTCCGGAGACATCACGGCGACATTAATGCCCGGAGTCTTCACGGACTGCAGCACAGCCCCGTCTTCTCTCACTAATGTCCAGTCAGTCTTGGTCGCGCCGCTGTCAGCAATCAGTATCATTTTTCCCTTCATCAAGATAAATTCCGTATTTGTTCCAATGCCCCAAACCAACCGCCGCCGACAGTGTATATACAGCATAAAGAGCTGACATCCACCACATTCCCTGTATCAGACACATGGCCGTAGACAATGCGTCCGCCACTATCCACAGTATCCACTGCTCTTTGTATGCCCTGCTGAGCCACCAGGTCGCAACCGCACTCAGCACCGCCACTGCCGAATCCAAGTAGGACTGTGGATTTTCGAGACGTGCCATCAGCCAGGACAGGGCGAAAACAGCGATTATTGCAACTACAGCACTTATTATCACCGTTTTAACCGGCAGTCTATTCAAATGTATCACTTCTCCTGAAGCATTTTCCGCAGACTCAAGCTGATGCCGGATTTTGTCACGGTCGCGCCTCCAGCAATATAGTCCCCAGAAAGAAATGCTGAAATAGTATGCATTCAGTCCGAAAGAGCAGTAAAGCCCTTTCGTAAAGAACACATACATTGCTCCGAGAGCTGTCAACACTCCCACCACCCACATGAAATTCTTCTGTTTGATTTCAAGAACCACGTAGATGATACCCGTGATGACGGTGAATATTTCAAAAAACAAATCCACTATGAAAATTACAGGATTTCTATGAGTTCTACAATGAACTTCAGGGCTGAGTATGGAGGGATGGCACCTGGAGCACCTGCCTCGCCGTAAGCCAAATCGTAAGGAATGTAGAATTCATATTTTGAGCCTTCTGACATGAGCTGGACGCCCTCTGTCCAACCTTTGATGACCTGATTCAATGGGAAGGTTGCAGGCTCGTTGCGTTTGTATGAACTGTCGAAAACAGCTCCGTTAGGGAAAGTACCCTCATAGTGGCATTTCACTGTGTCGGTAGCCTTCGGCTTCTTGCCGGTACCCTCTGTAATCACCTTGTACTCAAGGCCGCTCGGAAGTACGACAACACCCTCTTCGGCAGCTTTCATTTTGAGGAAAGCCTCGCCCTCTTCGCGCATGGCAGCACCCATAGCTTCCATTTCGGTTTTCTGCTGTTTCTCGAGATCAGCGAAATATTTGTCAAGAAGTTTGCCTGCCTCATCGAAAGGCACTGCCGGCTGCTCGCCCTTCAACATAGCCTTGACTCCGGCTGCAAAATCCTCGATGTTGATGTCTTTGATTCCCGAAGAAATCATATTGTGGGCAATGCTCATGCCCAATGCGTAACTGTTTTTGTCCATAATATCAATTGTTTTATTAAATCTTGTCTTTTATTCTCGGTTTGCCTGTCATTGGATATGACAATTTGCAAAGGTAACAAAAAAATTAATGTCCGGCATTGCTGCGGCGGGGATGGTGCTCCAATATGTTGCGCTGCCAGGTGGAGCTGTCGATGTGGGTGTAGATTTCCGTCGTCATGATGTTCTCGTGGCCGAGCATTTCCTGCACCACACGCAGATCGGCACCGTTTTCTATCAGATGCGTCGCGAAAGAATGCCTGAAAGTGTGTGGCGATATTTCCTTGTGTATGCCGGCAGCTGCTGCCTGCTCCTTTATCATGGTGAACACGGAAACACGGCTGAGCGGACGTCCCCTGCGGTTGAGAAAGAGAAAATCAGAAGACTCGCCGTCGGCAGGTTCGGGGCGCACGGGCAGATAGGCATCGATGGCCGCCAATGCCATTTCCCCTATTGGGACCAGACGTTCCTTGTCGCCCTTGCCGACTATGCGCACAAAACCGTCCTTTGCGTAAATCTGCGAAATACGCAGACCGCAAGCCTCTGACACGCGCAAGCCACAGCCGTAAAGCACTTCCAAGATAGCCCTGTCGCGCAGTCCCTGCGGAGTTGAAAGGTCCACACTGTCCATGATTTCGTCCACTTCCTTGACGGAAAGCACCGCAGGCAGATAGCGCCCGATTTTCGGGGCATCCACCCTGTCACAGGGACTCGCCTCTATCACTCCGTCCATCACGAGATAGCCGAAAAACGATTTGAAGGCACTCAAAGCCCTGGCCTGTGAGCGTTTCGACACGTCTGCGCGCTCGGAAAGATAGCCTGTAATCATCTCAGGACTCACTTCCTCTGGAGCCGTTCCCGCCCATTCCAGGAATTTGGACACATCAGAAACGTAAGATGCCACCGTATTCGGTGACATCCTGCGCTCTATCTTCAGATAGTACGTGTAATCCTTGATTATTCTTTCGTTATGCATTGTATAATCATAATGTCATTTTAGTTTATGTACAATCCTCACATAATCATAATATGTACAAGATTCCTCGACTGCGCTCGGAATGACATTCCCCCTCAAAGAACCACCAATTCCACATTGCTAATTACTAATTGACAATTGCCAATTATCAAAGCGTTACGTATTTTTCGCCGTACTCCATCATCTGACCGAGATAGTCGTCAGTGTATTCGAGCTTGTAATCCACCACTTTGCCTCCCTTCTCGACAGGCACGATGGTAGGATTGACGAAACCGCCGTAAGGTTTCAGATTGAGTTTTGCATAGCGCTCGAGCACTTCTTTGTGAAGTTCAGGATCGATATTGATGGCATATTTCTCAACCAAAGCCTTTCCTGCCGCATAGTCACCCTCGGATTTGATGCGCTGCACCTCGGCAAGCAGTTCGCCGAAAAGTCCGCGGAGAGCCTCGTAGTCATTCACTACGAAATATGTCTTGCCGTCACGCACCTTCTTCTCAATCACATTGTCGGCAGCGCCCTTCTCGTAGCACCATTCGGCAATCAGTTTGCGGTTCTGCATGTGGGCCTCTGTGTTCTGACGTCCGAGTTCCACGCGGGTGAACTGCACGAAGAGACCGTTGCGTATATAGTTGGCGTAAGAAGCCTTGTAAGCCTCTGCATCAGGCACAAGCCCAAGCTCAATCAGCTTAGGGTCAGCCACATAGTAAAGTCCGAAAAGGTCGGCACGGGTCTCCTCCAAAGTTGAACTGTACTCGCCGAGAGCATTCGGAGAAGTGCCCGGAAGCAGTCTGCCGGAACCGTGGCCGAGACATTCGTGAAGGTCAGTGTGAAGGTCATCAGTCAGGCTGAGATATTTCTTGGCGAAAGCGATTTCATCCTCATCCCAGGCAAACTCGTTGAGAGTGCTGTTCGGAGACTCGTTGGCTGCGCAAGTGTATGCGTGGGTGATGTTGGCGATGGTCACAGATTTAGAACCGTAGTCGCGGCGTATCCAGTCGGCGTTCGGCAGGTTGATTCCGATAGGAGTTGCAGGATAGGCGTCACCGGCGAGGCAGGCAACATTGATGACCTTTGCAGAAACGCCCTTGACCTGAGGTTTGCGGAAACGCGGATCGACAGGAGAATGGTCCTCGAACCACTGTGCATTGGCGCTGATGGCCTCGGTACGCTGAGAAGCCTCGTGGTCCTTGAAGTTGACGAGTCCCTCCCACGAAGCCTTGCGGCCGAGCGGGTCGTTGTAGTCCTCGATGAAGCCGTTCACAAAATCAACGGTTCCGAGAGTATCCTGCACCCACTGGATATTGTATCTGTCCCATGTGCGGAGGTCGCCTGTATGGTAATAGTCAATAAGAGATGCAATGTACTCCTTCTGGATATCGTTCTCAGCCACCTCGGCAGCCTTCTCAAGTTCCTCGCAGATTTTGGTGATGGCAGGACCGTAAAGTCCGTCAGCCTTGTAGACTTCCTCGCGTACAACTCCGTCAGCACCCTTCACGACCTTGCTGTTGAGGCCGTAGGAAATAGGCTGAGGGTCATTCGGATCCACAATGTCGGCATAGAATTTCTCCACCTCGGCACGGGTCACATTGTCATAGAAATTGCCTGCAGACTCCACCACGATGTCACCGGCAGCATTGGTTGACTTGCGCTGAAGCAGATAAGTCGGATTGTAGATGACGTTCATCAGCTCGTCCAGCTTCGTTCCGTCCATTCTGTCGGCAACAAGACTGCGGAAATACTCCTCAGAACAAGCCGGGAAGAACTTGTCCTCAGAATAATGGTGATGGATACCATTGCTGAAAAAGACTCTCTTGGCATAAACGATGAAATTATTCCAGTCCTCGCAGTTGCGGTCGCCCTCATAGTTCTTTATAATATCCTCGATGGCATGTCTCACCATGAGGTTGTACCCGCAGTTCTGGTCCCAAAGGATGTCACGGCCGTATTTCGCGGCCTCAGCAAGATGATAGATGTATTCTTTCTGCTGCAGAGAAAGTTCATTCCAGCCCGGAACCTGGTACTTCATAACCTTCAAATCAGCAAATTCGTCAATAAGATACTTGAAATCCGTCTCGCCCTTATTTCCCGAGCAAGACGCCATAACGGTAACAGAACCGATTAAAACGCACATTTTTATTAATTTTGTCATATTTTAATATATTAAAAAAAAGCAATTTTGTGACATAAAGCCTACAAATGTACGAATTTAACAGCCAATACGAAAATAAATAATTACCTTTGTGCCATGAAAAAAATAATATCGCATATAGTATCGTTCACCGCAGTCCTGCTCGTTGCGCTTGCCTGCGAAAAAGAGCCGCAAAAGCCGAAACCGCTGTCAAACGGAGACAACGTGTTTCTGCTTTATTCCATGGGCTTCACCAACATAGACGGCTATCTGAACAATGACATCAACGATATAATGAAATCCTACATTCCCGGGCAGAGCGAAAAGAACAATATCCTGCTGATATTCAGCCAGAATGTGGAAGATCGTACAAATCGTCCATGGACGCCAAGCGAGGCCAATCTTTATGAAATCAGCAAAGACGCCAAGGGCAACATCTGCAAAAAGCTCATGCTCAGCCTGCCGTCCACGGCAGTGGCGGCAAGCGCGGAAGTTTTGGAGCAGGTGCTGGGCTTCGTCAGGGAGCAGTATCCGGGCAAAAACTATGGGGTGCTGATGTCATCTCACGGAGCAGGCTGGGTATCAATGGATTACGTTCTAAACACCACCAAATACGAGAACAATTACAAGCCCGCCGATGATGAAGAGTTTTCGATGAAAAAAAGCATAGGCGACCACTACGACGGCAAGACGCACAGCAGCGAAATTGACATCAGAGACCTTGCGGAGGCCATTCCGATGAAGCTCGACTATCTGATTTTCGACGCCTGCTTTATGGGCGGAGTTGAAGTGGCGTTCGAATTGAAGGACAAAGTTGACAAAGTGATTTTCTCCCAATGCGAAATTGCCGGAGAGGGCATGGATTACGAGAACATGGTTTCCCTGCTGTTGAAAGGGCCAAAGCCTGATTTGCAGAGTTTCTGTGAAAGTTTCTACAGGCTGTACGAACACGATACCACATACGGATGTACACTTTCGATGGTGGACCTCAGACAAATGGGCTTTTTGGCAAGCGTCTGCAGATATCTCAATGGGAAATACAGTATTTCGGACGAAACCATTTCTGTCACAGTCCCTCAGAAATATTTCAGGTCCAAGAGTTACATGGGCGCAGACTATGGCTATTTCTATGACCTGCACAGTCTATACAGGCACGCAGGCGCCTCAGATGAGGATCTGAACCTGCTGCAGGACATTTTAGACGGCTGTATCATCTGCAAATACGCCACACCGAAGTTCATGTTCAACTACGGCGGCTTTGAAACCAGGGAATACAGCGGTCTGAGCATGTACCTGCCACTGCACGAAAGGCTCTGTCTCAACGACTATTACAAAAGTCTGAAATGGAATCAGGCTACAGGTCTGATAAAATAGTTTTTGATTTTCAATAAAATATCTCTATATTTGCAGCCCCGAAAAAGCTGATGCTTTTTGGTGCAATGGGAAAATATTCTGTGAATATTTTTGAGTAACACATTTTAATTTTTACAAAACAATGAAACACATTGAATTGAAAGGCCAGATCCGTCAGGCTGGCAACAAAGCCACAGTCAAGGCTATCCGCAAAGAGGGCAACGTTCCTTGCAACATCTACGGGCTCGGAATGGAGAACATCCTTTTCACAGTATCTGCAAAAGAGCTTAAAACTATCACCAACACTCCTAATTCTTACATTATCGACCTCGAGTTCGACAATGGCCAGAAGATGAACGCAGTGCTTCATGAAGTTCAGTATCATCCTGTTACCGACGAGGCTCTTCACGTAGACTTCCTCGCTGTAAACAACGAGAAACCTGTCGTCATCGATGTTCCGGTACAGGTTACAGGACACTCAGAGGGTGTCAAGATGGGTGGCAAGCTCCTCGTTTCAAGCCGCAAGCTCCGCATCAGCGCTATGATGGACAAGCTTCCTGACCTTCTTGAGGTTGATTCAACCCACCTTCTTATCGGCAAGCAGATTGTTGCAGGCGACCTCCACTTTGACGGCGTGACCATCGTTTCACCTAAGGCAACCATCATCTGCTCAGTTCGTCCTACACGTGCAACCGCACAGGCAGCTCAGGGCAAATAATTGTTGACCTAAAGAGGATTTGGTATGAATTATTTGATTGTTGGATTGGGAAATATCGGCATCGAGTATGTGAATACCAGACACAACATGGGATTTATGGTATTGGATGCCTGGGCTCAGGCATCCAATATTTCTTTTAGGACTGAACGCTACGGCGACGTGGCTGAAATCAGTTTCAAAGGGCGCAAGTTCACTCTGCTGAAACCGTCCACCTACATGAATCTCAGCGGCAATGCTGTCAGGTACTGGATGCAGAAGCTTCATCTTGAAGTGGAGAACCTTCTCGTGATTTCGGACGATCTCAACCTGCCTTTCGGCACTATAAGGCTCAGAAAAGGGGGCTCAAACGGCGGGCACAACGGTCTCGGCAACATCAATGAAATGCTCGGAACGCAGGATTACGCCAGAATACGCATGGGCATAGGCAATGGATTCAGCCGGGGCGGCCAGATTGATTTCGTGTTAGGAAAGCTTACCGAAGATGAAATGAAACAAATGCCGGAGCTCTGCGACAAGGTCATAGAAGGAGTCAAAGCGTTTGCCACCATAGGTCCTGACAGGGCCATGAACACCTTGAACACACGCCAAAAACAGCAATAAATGCAATTAATTGCGATTTCCACGACATTTCTGACAAAAATATTTGGATTTAAAAAAGTTTTAACATAAATTTACGAATAATTTTTAAGAACTTTTATTAACCAACTAAATAAGAACAAAAAAAATGAAAGAGCTTGTAGATCAGATTAAGTTGGAGTACGCCGCTTTCGTACAGAACGCAGATGCTCAGGTTGAGAAGGGAAACAAAGCTGCAGGTGCACGTGCACGTAAAGCTGCTTTGAACCTTATGAAGATGATGAAAGACTTCAGAAAGATTTCTGTAGAAGAGGCAAAATAATTTTCTTCATAACCAAAGACTTAGAAACTGTAGCTGAATGAGATGTTCTGCTGCAGTTTTTTTATTATCCGTGCAACATTTTCCCAAACTGCTGCATCTTATATTCGGTTTAGGTTTTAGTACACGTTTAAAGGGGCTGCACCGCACTGTCGATGCAACCCCTTTATTTAGTAATTCTCAAATTACTTAGTATATTCCGTGACACTTATTTCACTTCGAAATGAAGTTCAGCTTTGACGTCGTCTGAAGCCGCAGCCACGTATGCCGTGTAATCGCCGGCATCCAAAGACCACAAGCCTTTCCCGACATTGTAGTAACGGAGCATTGACGGAACAATCTCGAATGTCACTGTCTTGGTCTCGCCCGGAGCCAATGCAACTTTCCTGAAGCCCTTGAGTTCCTTCACGGCACGGTCAACGGACGGTTTGTCCGCACCGAGATAGAGCTGCACGACCTCTTTACCCGCAACATCACCTGTATTGGTAATCTTCACGCTCACTGTCAGAGAGCCTTCTTTGGCTTCCACTGCCTGAGTTTCAGAATCGGCCACATCCTTCTGCGCCACTTTCAGAACTGACTTGCCGAGTTTCGCATCCTTGTATGCGAAAGTGGTGTAGCTCAATCCATGACCGAAAGCGAACAAAGGTTTCACATCATGTTTTTCAGCCCAGCGGTAACCTACATAAATACCCTCTTTATACTCTGAATCAACATTCTGACCGGGATCGTATGCATTCAACGCATGAGCGCCGTTGTCAGTGAGCGCAGCAGGGAAAGTGAAAGGAAGTTTTCCTGAAGGATTGACCTTTCCGTAAAGCACGTCAGCAAGAGAATTACCTGCCTGAGAGCCGCAGAACCATGCCTGCACGATTGCAGGAACCTTATCCAGCCACGGCATGGCCACAGCGTTACCGCTGACAAGAGCCACGATGAGACGGTTGTTGGCTTCAGCCAAAGCCTCAATCACCTTGTCCTGCGCATAAGGAAGACCGAGAGACAATCTGTCGTGACCTTCGCAGTCCTGATGTCCGGATTTGTTGAGACCGCCGATGAAAATGACAGCGTCAGCGGTTTTTGCGAGAGCCACAGCATCTTCTATGAGCTGTTCTTCACTGCGTGAATCACTCAAATCCTGTCCCGTGGTCACACCGTTGTAATTGCCTGTTACATCTCCTACATAACCGCGCTCATACGCCACTTCCACACCCTCAGCAACACCTGCACGCAAGCCTTCCAAAGGGCTTACCTCGTGCTTGACCTTCAAAGAAGAAGAACCTCCGCCGACAGTCATCATCTTTACGGCATTCTCTCCGATTACCGCAATTTTCTTCACGTCTGCACCCAAAGGAAGCACAGATCCCTCGTTTTTCAGGAGCACGATACCTTCGGCACCGATTTCACGGGCTGCAGCGATGTGGGCGTCAGAGTTGAGAGAACCGCAAGGTTTGTCCGACTTCATTGCAGTACGGAAAATCAATCTGAGCACACGGCTCACTTTCTCATTCAGGACCTCCTCGGATGCACGGCCGTCACGCAGTCTTTCAAGATAAGGGTCAGCAAGATAGTAATTGTCGTACGCATTGGTTTTACCCATTGTAAGACCGTCAGTCCAAGAACCGAACTCGAGATCCATACCGTTGGTGATGGCCTCGTCAGTGTCGTGTACTCCGCCCCAGTCGGAGATTACAGCTCCGTCAAAGTGCCAGTCACGTTTGAGAACATCATTCAGAAGCCATTGGTTGTGACTCACGTGCTGTTTCTTGTAAAGATTATATGAGCTCATGATTGACCATGCGCCTCCGTCCTGGACAGCGGCCTTGAAAGCCGGCAGATAAATTTCATGCAGAGTCCTGTCATCTACAATCACGTTCACAGTGTGGCGGTTCTCCTCCTGATTGTTCAAGGCATAATGCTTGACGCAGGCTGCGACACCGTTTGACTGCACGCCCTGAACGTAAGGAACGACCATCCTGGAAGCGAGATACGGATCCTCTCCCATATATTCGAAATTCCTGCCGTTCAGCGGAGTACGATAGATATTCACGCCCGGACCGAGAAGCACATCCTTCTCACGGTAGCAGGCTTCCTCGCCTATCGACTTGCCGTAAAGGGCAGACATATCCTCGCTCCATGAAGCGGCGAGACAGGTCAGCGCAGGGAAAGCCGTGCAGGAGTCATTAGTCCATCCGGCCTGCTCCCACTCATCCCAAAGCACTTCCGGACGTATGCCGTGAGGACCGTCGGTACACCACAATTCAGGAATGCCCAAGCTCGGCACTCCTGCAGAACTGAACTTGCTCTGGGCGTGCAGAACAGCAACCTTCTCCTCAAGAGTCATGCGGGAAACGGCATCGGCAATTCTTTCTTCCATTGCAGCCGATTCATCCGCATACAAAGGGACATCATTTTTCACTTTTTTGTCGGCAGTCCTCAACATCACAATGGAAAAGCCAAGAATCAACGCCAATAACACAAGGTTGATTACAGATAATGTTTTCTTTTTCATATATAAAATTTAATTTAGATTTCTCACCGAAGCTTCAAATTCACTGCGTGAACCTTTTGCCTTATTCTTTATTTTGGCCCTGTAGTTGTAAATGGTATTTGCCGAATAATGCAGCAGGGACGCGATTTTCCGCGAATCCGTAATGCCTAATTTGATCAGGGCGAAAATTCTCAGTTCAGGAGACAGAATGTCGTCATCCTTCGGTACTATCGCCTCCCCGTCCACAAGCAGTGCATTGAATTCACTCACAAAATTGGGATAGAGATTGACAAAGGTCTGGTCAAACATCTTGTAGAATTCCAGAATGTCATCGTCAATCGGAGGCAGATTTTCTATTTCTGCAACAAGTTGTCTGGCATTTCCCTGACGTATGGACTTCAACACATGATTTTTGTACTGGCGCGTCTTGTTGATGTTCTCTGAGAGTATCTCCAAAAACAGCGCGATATACTCCTGCTTCACCTTGTCGGCTTCCTTCATTTCCGCATTGAGAGCCATCAGGCGGCTGTTGGCATCCTTCAGGGAACTGTTCTGCTCATCTATCTGCATATACGATTCCTCCAGCTTCCTGCGCAGAGCATCCAGAATCTGCTGGCGTCTGTACATCAGGAAAAGCATGAATATGACAATCAGGGAAATGACAGAAAGCAGGACCAGCATTCCTGTCATGGTCTTGCTCTGCTTCAGACTTTTCTCCTGATATGCCTGCTCCAGCTGCGGGAAAAACCTTGAAATCTGCCACGGACGAAGCTTGCCGTTGAAATACAGGGCATCATTGAGGCAATAATCGGCTGTATATCTGAAAGCCCTTTCCAAATCTCCGTGATTGAACAGATACTGGGCAAGCTCATTCAATGCCGCATAATCCTTCGTACTGCATTTGATATCAGCAATGGACGACTTTATCAGCCAATCCATTTTTTCATCCGATGAGCCGGGCAGATAAATCTGGCAGAAAAAACAGGCCCTCGCATAAGCTCTTGAACCGGGCTCGGAAATTTCAACCATTTTCTTTGCATACTCCATAGCCGCCTCCTTATCATTTTTTCCGCGGGCAACTTCATATTTCACTTCACACCAATCATAACTGCCCTCTTCAAGCCGCTCGAGCAAAATCTCACGGCAGCGGTCTCTGACAGCCACTTTCGCCGCCCGGGACTGCCTGTCCGGATTTGAATAGGCTATCATCTCCCCGACAAGAGTCTGTGTGGCCATATAATAATCAAGTCTGACATTGTCAGGCACAGCAGTCTCATCCAAGGAATTCATTATGTCAATGGCTTCGATATAATATCCGGCAGAAGAATACTCTTTCATCATCATGAGCATAGTCTCGACCAGCCTGGCATCATCACCTATACGTACGGCAAGTTCCCTGTTGCGATTGAGATACAGCATAGTGGAATCAAAATTATGCGCCTGATATGCCACTGCAATCCTCTTGTTCATATTATAGCGGGAAAGATCTTCGTCCTGCTCGGCAAGAACGGTTTTCAGTACGGTAACATGTTCATGAAAGCGCAAATCGTACTCCTCCCTATGGCCCAGGACCTCGTCCAACTCCTTGAGAAGCGGGTTATTCTGTTCGCAGGAAACAAATAAAAAGGGAATAGACAAAAGTATAAGCCGAAGCTTTTTCAATAATGCTTTCATTATGCAGGTCGATAAGTATCCGCAAATTTAAAAAAATTTCGTCACTATACCATAAAATAATAGAGGCCGGCTAAAAAGTTCTGAAATTGTCACTCCACGGCTGCTGTCTTCATACTTCGCCCGGATATGACAGACCAGCTTTTAACCGACCCCGTCAAAATGTGTCAGAGTATGTTATTTTTTCTGGAAATCGACTTCAACATCGAACTTGCCTCCGGCAAACCCGCTGTTGTCAGCCCTGACTGTCATCACATACGTCGCACCTTTCTCCAGTTCAACGCCTTCCGCCAGTTCTATATTGCCCGGAACAGCAAGTACAGTCTTCGCAGCGTCAGTCAAAGTCGCAGTCCCCATCTCATCTCCCCAGCCTGCCTGGCCGAAGAATTTGACGGAAAGGTAATCATACCTGAAACGTCCGCCCATGGTCGTTCCGTCCTCTTCCTCAACAGCTATACCTGAAAATTGGTAGACGCCCTTTTCAATTTCAGCCATAGTGATCAGCGCTCCCGAATCCCATGCAAGCTGGCTCGTCATCACAGGATGTGCAAGCCCCCATGCCATCACGGTAATTGCACCTTCATCTTTGAACGTAGCCGCAGAACCGTCAGCCTTGACCCTTCTGACCGTCATGAATTTAGATTCCAGATTCATTTCAATTGAGTAGAAACCATCGACGGCATTGAACGACGCCCCCGCAGCTGTACCGGTGAAATGGTCCGGGTCAATATACCAGCTGTCCGGATCCTCTATACCGGAGAAAGACACGGCATCGCCTTTTTTGAGACTCACGGTCTTCACCTTATAGATATTCTTCGACAGCCTGTCGGCTTTTGCCCCGTTTACGGAAATGTCAAGTGCAGCTCCGCCTACAGCCTCCACTTCCTTGATTTTGAGTTTTGCGGCAGAGCGGCCTCCTGTCAGGTCAAGAGTGAAGCGGTATGCCTTTTTATCAGCCGGTTTCTTTCCTTCCCCGATATTGATATCACCGGACTCAGTCACCACAAACACTCCGGCACCGTCGACAGAGGCATAATCAGCCCCTGTGATTTCGCCACCCCAGCCCATCTGGTGAAAGAATTTGATAGCTACTCCCTCTTTCAGCTGACCGCCTGCATTCAGAGTGAACTGGTACACCTTAGGTGAAACCTGTGCAAGCGCGTATGCTCCGTCCGTAGTATTCCAACTCGGACCGATGACAGGTTTTCCGAAATTCTGACCGATTGCCCACACTGCGCCGTCACCATTTTCATCCAGAGTCAGGGTGTTGCCGTCAGCATCGACAGGCAGGACCTTGACAAAAGACTGCGTGAAATCCGCGATGAATTTGTAGCGTCCGTCCATTGCCTTGAAAATCACATTCTTATTTTCATCGACAGTGAAGAAATCAGGGTCAAGATCCCAATCGCTTACAGCATCGATCTCCGGAAACACAAGGGCAAGATTCTGGCGCAGGTCATACATCTTTTCCGGTTCCGCTTCAGATAAATCCAGTTCTTCCTCAATTACATAGCCGAAAGGCGAAGCCTCGAGAGTCTGAAGATTTACGGAAACAGTATACTCTCCCGCAAGACTTGCAGAAAAAGGAATAGGCGTATCTTTGGTCACATCCAATTTAGAAGCGGAACTGTCCCATCCAATTACAATGACATCGCCGTCTTCATTGATTGCCGGGCTTGTGACAGTAGCCTGCAGAAGAGCCGGAAAATTGTCGGTAACCTCATACAGATAGTCTGCTACCCTGTTCATTGTCCATTTGTTCCCATCCTGGTCTGACAATGTAAGATTCTCGAAATTAGGGCGTTCCAACGCAACCGCCACAGTCTCTTCGGTTTTGCCCAAACCGACATTCACGGCCTCAAGCACTAAGGAAGCTACCCCGGAATTGACGCTGTTGGCATAGAGCGGCGCAAGAATTTCGCCCTCGTAAACGCCTTCAGTCTTCGTTCTGAGTGTCACTTTTGAAACCTCGGATTCGTCGTACATCAATTTCGCGTTCAGCACTGAAAGGTCGTATGAAGCGTCCTTGAGTTCAACGGCAAATTTTACCATACCGCCCATATAGGCATTCTCAGTGTAAGCCTTCACAGTCACTTCCGGACCTTTTTCAGCTTTCTGAAAATATTTTTCCTCCTGGCAGGAAGCCATCAAAAGGGCCCCCGCAAGAAAAACTGTTGATATTTTAAATATTCTAGTCATAATTCATTCTTTTTATTCTTCACTCCAGATAAGCGAAACAAGTGCTTTCGCAGGAACAGTGTATTTCACAGTGTGTTTTGTTGAAGAGAACACAAGCTGCTGCTCGGTCAGAGAGTTGTTGCAGATGACGGTTCCGACAGTCTTGTCAGGATTGAGGAACATCTGCAGCTCCATACCGCCAGGAAGGTCGAATCCCGCCTTGTGGGTAATGCGTTTTGCACCCTGCCTGATGACTGATGAAGCGTGGGCCACATTGTAGTACTGGCTGTTCCAGGTGATGGTCTTGTAGTTGTTGGAGTTCAATGTCACAGCACCGTAGCAGGTCGTGCAGGCTCCGGCATGGCCGCTGTTAGGCTTCCTGTCCTGATCAAGCATGATGTTCCAATATGTCACACCCTTGCCGTCGCGTTTCATTGTACCGATGAAAAGATTATTGAACTCTTCGAGAAGACGTTTTTCAAACTGGCCGCCGACTACGCCGTTGGCATCATAATTCCATGTACCGATTGAGGCCTCAGTGAAGAAAATCTCCTTCTCCGGATATGCAGTCATGATGTTGTCAAGCTCGCTGACGCTTCCGCCGTAATCATGCCAGGCGGAACCGGCTGCATATCTATATGCCTCAGGATCAGCATAGATATTCAGCGGATAGTTGCGCTGGTCCTCCTTGTTGTCATAATTGAAATTATGGTCGAAAAGGAGGATTTTGGTCTTGATGCCGGCTTTTTCGAAAGTCGGGCCGAGGACTTTGATGAAGTCTCGCTGGTCTCTCCAAGGCATATACATGGACATTGAGTTGCCGTGGTTGAGAGGTTCGTTCTGCATGGTCATGGCATAGATGTCAAAGCCTTCGGCCGTCATGGTCTGAATCCATTTCACGAAATAGTCGGCGTAGGCCTGATAGCATGAAGGTTTCAGACGGCCGGAAGTCCATGAATCGTATGACTTTTCGAGGATTTCGGGGTCATAGCCTTCATAGCCCCTGCTTCCGCCGCCTTTCATCCATTTCGGACAGGACCATGGAGAAGCGATGATTTTCACGTCAGGATTGATGGCGTAGATTTCCTTCAGTACCGGAATGAGGTACTGTCTGTCCTCAGCCGGGACGGCGAAGTTCTCCAGGCCGGCCTTGTCGCAATAGGTGTATTCGTCTCCGAGACAGAAATCAGAAGCTCCGATGGCAATACGGATGAGGCTTACGCCCAAGCCCTCTTCGCGGGAGAAAGTCTCTTTGAGGAAAGCTGTCCTGTCAGCCTGTGACATATGCATGAGCAGATAGCCCGAAGCTGTAGTCACCGCGAAACCGAAACCGTCGATTTCCTGGTGGGTTTCATTCAGATTGTATGTGATCTGATAAGGTGACATACTGCCGGCCTTGCCGAATTCGAAAGTCGATTTCTCAAACGAAGTTCTTCTGTCACCTGTTGTTACCCAGGCAGTTACGTCTTTAGGCGCAACTACCGCAGGCTCATCAGGCCCATTATTGCCCGTATTGTCATTCTTCTGATTTTCGGGCGTGCAGTTGCAGGCGCATATTGATGCGGCCAGAGAAAAAAGCAAAAATTTCGAATAACTCATAATCATTAATATCCTGCGTTCTGTTCAAGATTAGGGTTGTTGTCGAGAGCAGTCTGAGGGATAGGCATAAGCACGGTCTCATCAGACAACGGAAATCTCGGGTTCCAATAGCTGTCAGACTCCGGCATTGCATCGTGGATGGCTTTTGCCTTGTCGTGGCGCACAAGATCGAAGAAGCGGAAGCCTTCGAAAGCGAGTTCGAGACGGCGCTCTTTGAGAACTGCGTCAAGCATAGCGTCCTGGTTTGCAGAAGCCGAGGCAGGAAGGTCCGCTAAATGCGCACGGTTACGTATCATATTGACGTATGAAGCGGCGTCATCAAGTTCGTTTTTCATTGTAAGGGCTTCTGCATGAAGCAGATAGATTTCACCTAAACGCATAAGGATGATTGATGACGCGTTGGTCGGCACTTTGTGCATGAACGCATACCGGGCTGCAGGATAGTAGTTTGACCAGCCGCACTCGTCGTAAACGATGCAGGCGTTCTTACGCGCCGTGTCACCCTCTGTATCGTATGCGGCAATGAGGTCGCGTGAAGGAGTAATCCATTTGATCCAGCTGTAGCTGTCAGAAGGATTGTAGGCATTTCTATGGAACATCATCCAAACCCAGTTGCCGCTTGACCTTGTATAAGTCACCTCGAAGATTGACTCCTTGGTGTTGCGTGCAGCGTCCGTCTCGTCGTATGCCCACATGTCGCCGTATTCGTCGCAAAGCGAGTAACCCATTCCTTCGATGGCGGTACAGTGCTCGATCACCTTGTCCCAGTCCTGAAGGGTCTTCTCAGCATAGATACGTGCAAGCATACCATGTGCAAACGCTTTGGTGAACAGGCATTTGTTGCCCGCATCCATGTCAGGAGCATTTTCACAGGCAAATTCCAGTTCACTGATAATCTGTTTGTAGACATCAATTCTTGCTGTCCTGCCAGGATAATACAATGCGTAGACCTTGTCAATGTTCTCTGCAGTGATTGCAGGCGGGATTTCATTAACGAGAGGAATGTCTCCCCAGATCTGTGACATCTGGAAGAGGTTCCAAGCCCTCCAGCAATATGCCTCAGACTTCCACTCGCGATATTCCCTGTCGGTCATATCGGCATCAGCCTCCTTGATTCTGTCGATATTGCAGATGATGTTATTGCAGTTGCTGACCTGTCCCTGATACCAGTCCCAGTCACGCACTACATTCTTGTTCTCACCGTCCTGTTTGTTGGCCTCGATGGCCATCAGCTCACCGGTCCCGGGATTTCCGCCGTATGCGTTGTCGGCACGGCAGTCGGCATATACCAGCCAGTCAAGATAACCCTTCTCCTGGATATCCTTTACCCAACTGCTGTAGATTGAGTTGCGGAGACCTTCCATGTCCTCGCGGGACTTGTATTGTGAATCAGACTCCCCGTCATCACCTGCCTCAACTTTCACATTTCCCTCATTATAGTCCGTCTCAGGAAAAAGATTCAGCTCACAAGCCTGAAATGCGAGAAGAGCGGCAGCTAAAATCAATATATTCAATTTTTTCATTATTGTGTCCTCCCATTAGAATTCAATGTTAACACCGAACAATACAGTCTTCACGCAAGGATAAGTTCCCCAGTCGATACCCATATTGGTTGCGCTTGAATACTGGCTCATCTCAGGGTCATAGCCGCTGTATTTTGTCCAGGTAATCATGTTGTCAAGGGTAATGTACGGCTGGATGCGTGAAATATTGGCTTTCTTCAATGCAGGGTGCCTGATGTCATAGGCAAGAGTGATGTTCTTCACTTTAAGGTAAGAACCGTCCTCGACCCAGCGCGTTGAAGCCTTGAGGTTGTCAAGTTCTCCGGCCTTAGGCATATCGGTAATCTGTCCCGGAGTCCTCCAGCGGTTGAGAGTCTCCTTGATCTGGTTGTTGGCATTGTACATTCCGACCATCTCGATTCTCGAAGCATTATAGATGTCGTTGCCTACTGAAGAAGTGATGAGGAAGCTGAGACTGAGGCCGTTCCAGCTGATGGTGTTGGTCATACCGAGGGTAAACCAAGGGTTGGCGTCACCGATGTACTGTTTGTCGGCCACATTGATTTTGCCGTCTTTGTTGAGGTCCTCGTACTGCACCATACCTGTCTCAGGATCTACGCCAAGGGCTTTGAGACCCCAGAATTTTGAGAGCGGCTCGCCCGGAGTCATTCTCACCACATACTCGCTGAGAGCCTCGGAAGTCTGGGTGTAGTAGTAAACCTGCTGGAGATTAAGTTTCTCGAGTCTGTTCCTGTTCATTGAAATGTTGAAATCAGTAGTCCAGTTCCATTTGTTCCTGTCAATGTTTACAGAAGAAATCGCGAGCTCGAGACCCCAGTTTGACATTTCGCCTTCGTTGCGGTAGATTGAAGGGTTTGGAGCAGGAAGCGGTACATTCATCAGAAGGTTGGTGGTGTATTTGTAATATCCGTCCAAAGTGATGTTCAGGCGGCTGTTGAGTGCCGAGAAATCAATACCGACATTGAACTGTGAAGTAGTCTCCCAAGTAAGGTCCCTGTTTCCGATGTTGGAATTCGAGCCGAGGGTAGGCACGTCATCCGCGTGGGCACTGTCGGTCCAGTCATAGTAATTGATGTTGTATTTCTGTACCCATGCATAGTCGTCGAGACCGGACTGGTTACCCTGCTGGCCCCAACCTGCACGCAGTTTCAAATCATTGAGCCATCTTACATCCTTGAGCCAGGACTCTCCTGACAGTCTCCATGCCGCTGATACTGAAGGGAAGAAGCCCCATCTGTGTCCTGGAGCGAGTTTTGAAGAACCGTCCGCACGGAAGTTGGCAGTGATGTAATACTTGCTGTCATAGTTGTAGGATACGCGGGCGAGGTAAGACATGATCGCCCATTTTGAGTAGCCCTGTGACTGGCCCCTCAGACCGCCTTTGTTTCCTCCGTTCAAACCGAAGATTACGTTGTTGTAGTCAGGAGAAAAATGCGAACGTGAACCGGAGAGGTTTTCCCAACGTGAAGTGGTGGCGGAAGTACCGGCCATGGCTTCGAAGTTGTGTTTGCCTGCCCAGCTGTCGTTGTAAGTCAGAATATTGTCATAGACCATTCTCATGTCGTCTGCGCGGGTGCTTGAAGCCGTACCGTGCTGGGTCCTGCCGTAAGAAGTGTGGATAGGGTCAAGGAAAGAATAGTCGTGAGTCCAGCGGCGGTCCATGGTCACTGTAGACTTGAAGTTGAGATTGTCAAGGAAATTGATTTTCAGATAGCCTGTGAGGAGAAGGCGGTCAGTCTGGTTGTAATTGTCCTTTGTCCTGGCAACGTTCTCGGCAGGAGTTGTAAGGTTACCGCCGTAGAATTCTGTCCAGTACCAGCCTTCCTCACCCTCTTTTTCGCTCCATATTTTTGCAAAGGTAGGAGTGTTCACTACAGAGTTGACGACACCCGCACGGCTTGCGCCTGTACCTGAGATAATGCTGCCTGTCTTGTAGTGTGAATAAGCTGCGTCGAAGCCTGCATCCAGCCATTTGAAGAGTTTTGAATCGACACTGGCTTTGATGTTGTATCTTCTGTGGAAACCTGAGCTGATAATACCTTTTTCGTCAGTGAAACCTGCGCCGAGATAGTATTTGATTTTCTCGGTAGCATCCGAAACGGACACCTGATAATTCTGGTTCAGACCTGTGTGGTAAGTCTCTTTGAACCAATCTGTTTCATCTTTGAGTCCTTCAGGAATCTTAGGACCGCCGATTTCATTCATAAGCTCGCGGTACTCGTCCACATTGAGGACATCGTATGTCTTGGTCACGTTTGCAAGACCCACTGAAGCATTGAATGTCACGTGTGCGCCCTGGCTTGCCTTGCCTCTCTTGGTGGTGATGAGCACGACACCGTTGGCTGCACGTGATCCGTAGATGGCTGCAGAAGAAGCGTCCTTCAAAATCTGCATGGTCTCGATGTCCTGAGGAGAAAGATAGGCGATGGCATATCCACCTGTACCTACAGGAACACCGTCCACCACATAAAGAGGGTCGTTGCTTGAGCTGATTGAAGAAGCACCGCGGACACGGACAGTCATGCCTGAACCGGGAAGACCGCTGGTCTGCTGAACAGTGACGCCGGCCACCTTACCCTGGATGAAACCTGAAGCCTCAGTCACAGGACGGGTTTTCATGTCCTCGGTAGAAACCGTTGCGACTGCAGTGGAAAGGTCTTTCTTGCGGACTGTACCATAACCGATGGCAACCACTGCATCCAAAGCGAGAGCCTCTTCGGCAGAAACCACATTGATTACAGCGCGGCCGCCCACTGTTTCAGTAACCGTCCGGTAGCCGAGAGCGCTGAATTCAATTACTGCGCTGCCCCCCCCTACACGGATTTCATAATTACCATCGACGTCGGTAGTCACACCATTGCCTGTGCCTTTTTCCAGAACAGTCATACCTATAATAGGAAGACCGTTCTGATCGACTACCTGACCCTTTACGGACTGCTGTGCGAAAGCGGAAATGCCGCCTACAGACAGAACAAGAAGAAAAGTCAGAATTTTTCTCATAATACGATAGTTTGTGTTAATAATTAAATTTTGTGTGTATTTTTCAGTTTCAAAAAAAATGAAATTTCCCTGACGCCATACGGATGCAATTTTAGGAATATTTCGTCTTCCATCCTATGCGATATTATGCAAAAGTGGACGCCTATTTACAAAATAAAAACGTAAACACTTATTAATAAAGTATTTACGTTTCCAAATTTTTCTTTACAAAGTGGAGTTCATACACTTCTGGCAATTACGTAAGGCCGGCTTATTCCACTATTTTTACATTATCTATCCACAGGATATTGCCCACTCCACCATAAAACGCGTCACCCGCACTTGAGAGAAAATTCATCACCATCCAGTTGGGCTGCTCATCCGCTGAAGCCCAGCCTTCTTCAATAACTTTCACACGTTTTCCTTTGCTGTTGGTCGCGTAGAATATCTTGTCCGGCTTGGTAATCAGGCCCATATAATCGCGGTAATACGATTTGCCCGTAATGTCGCCATAACTGATTTTCAGGAAATGGCAGTTCTGCCATTCGCTTACCGACCTGGTAAAACGCTCTATCCCCGTGCCGACACGCAGCGCATGGATATTGCCGTCCTCGTCCTCCCAGCGTTTCTGCAGAAGCACGACCACTTCGGCACAGTCGGGCACTCCGGTCTCCTTCAATTTCGAGAAGCCGGTACCGCGTATGATCTGGTGTCCGACATCAGCCTTGTAATCAAACTGTACCCCTTGCGGCCTGCCTGCATATTCAAAGCCGTACTGAACTTTTTCCTGTGGATTTTTCGTATCCCTGATGGGTTCATGTATTTTTCCAACCATCATAATGCCCTGGCACACCACCTCCATATTGATGATGCCCATAGCCTTGATTTTTTCGATGTGAGTCTCGATACGCGCGCAATATCCGTCTCCGCGCCGCTCCGGGAAGATGGTGTTGTTGGTCTTCACCACTCCTGCAGCTACCGCCAACACATTGTTTGTACGCCAGAAATAATTCTTCGGAGCCACAAAAGGAGACTTTCCGATACGGACAGTGTCTGTCGGATTTCCATAAAACTCATAAAGGTACTTGGTCTGGCCTCCGATAATCGGGGATTCCTTGATCTCACGGACTGACCAGCGGTCGAAATTTCCATAATCATTTATCTGTTTCACAACATCGCCCTGTGCATAGGCATTGGTACAGACAAGGGTCAAGATGAAAATTTTTGTGGCTAAAAATCTTTTTTTTGTCATAAAATCTTTTTATTTTGCAAATCTTTTCACAAAGATAGATATTTTTATATTACTTTTTAGACTTTTAAAAAGAAATGAACGTACTAAAACCAAGAACTTTTGCGAAATTATGTTCAGTATTTCTGACTTTTTTTGCATTTACACTTACCATCAATGCGGCACCGGCAAGAAGAGGTCCTGTCGTTATGACACAACCTGACGGCAGCACATTCACCGCACAGTTGCGCGGCGACGAATTCATGAAAATCAAGACTACCATAGACGGATATGCCATCATCCAGGGAGAAGACGGCTGGTGGTATTACGGAATTTACGATGCCCAGGCCAGGCTCGGCAGCACAGGTGTCAAGGTGGGAGGGAAAGCCCCTTCCGAAAGCCGCAACATACCTTTTGCTCAGATTGTCGAGAATGCAAAGAAGTTCAGGACTTCGTTTGTCCGCAGTGAAGGGCCTCTGCTTCAGAGAGTTATGCATCAAAATGGAGTCGTCAGCAAAGCCGGGACCGGCACTGCAGAGAAACACGGCATCATCATTCTTGCGGCATTCAAGGATGTAGCATTCAAGTACACCAAGGAAAATTTCGAAAATCTGCTGAATACCAAGTCAAACAGCGCAAAGAAGTATTTCAACGACCAGCTCAAAGGAACTGTCAATTTCAGTTTCGATGTGAGCGACATCGTCACCCTGCCGCAGAACCGCTCCTACTATGGAGGCAACAACTACTCAGGCAATGACAAAAATCCGGCCCAGATGGTGGTTGACGCCTGTACGCTGGCAAGCAGCGCCGGAATAGATTTTTCGACTTACGATGACGACGGAGACGGAGAAGTGGACAATGTATTCATTTTCTTTGCAGGAGAAGACGAAGCAGAGGGTGGCGGAGACGACTGCATCTGGTCACACGCATGGTATGTACGCGACGGAGCCGGCAAGACCTGCTATCTCAACGGAAAGATGATCAACAGCTACGCCTGCACTTCCGAACTCACAAGAGTCTACACTTCCCAGACCAGATATACAAGCCAGCTTGCAGGCATCGGCACATTCTGCCACGAATACACCCACACTTTCGGTGTTGCGGACATGTACGACACCGACTACGATGAGGCCGGGAAACAGGCTGCGGCACTCTGGATGGACACAAATCTTATGGACGGCGGCAATTCCAATGACAATGGCAACACCCCGCCGAACTACTCCGCAATCCAATATGACGAATTGGGAACATTCGCTCCCGTCGTCATCAGCAGAGACGGTACATATACTCTCGAGCCTATCAACAAAAACGGCCAGTACTACAGAATAGACTGCGACGCATCCGGCGAATACTACCTTTTGGAGTGCAGAAAAGCCTCAGGCTGGGACTCATTCATAGGAGGCAGCGGACTGCTTATTTATCATATCGACAAATCACAGACAACTGTCAGCGGTGTGAAAGCCATCGACAGATGGAATTATCAAAACAGCGTAAATGCCTATGCAGCACACCAGTGCGCAGACCTGATAGAGGCAAACGGTGCGTCTGACCAATTCTCGTCCCAGCAAGCGTTTTACAACGCATATCGTTCTCTGCAGACCGCGGCTCTGTTTTTCCCTTATATGGGCACAAATTCATTCCAGCTGAAGAACTGGAGCGGAAATGCCCACCCTATCACAATCAAGGGAATAAAGAAGGTCGATGACAATATCGAATTCACCATTGAAGGGACGGGCAACAGCGTGGCGGTACCGGAGGTCAAAAACACACGTATCGATTCTTTCCAATATGAGGCCATCATCACTTTCAGTTCAAGCCTCAGCGTGGAAGGAGCGGACGCCTATATCGCCTACAAAAGGGCCGGAACGGGCACATTCAGCGAGAAAATCAAAGTGGAGCCTTACGCTACCGGCAAATACGCCTATCGTCTGAAAGGTCTCGAAGCGGAGAATGCCTCATATAATCTGCAGATCTGGTTTGAAAATGGAGATGTGCAGAGCAAGACCGTCCAGCTTTCCATCATGACGAGCAGGACCGGCGAATATCCGTTCATACATCTCTCCTGCCAGACCACAGCCGTCAGCAGAAACGATGACGGTACATTCAAAAGCGGGGCACAGCTGCCTCTCGTGGTGTACAATGTGGAAAAAGACAGCGAGACCGAGTGGTTCTTTGACGACAAGGCCATCGACCCCGGCAAGGCCTGCTTCTATACAGTCACAAAATCCGGTGAGCTCAAAGCCGTGGTGCACAATGCGGACGGATCGAGCGAAGTTGTTGTAAAACATATAACGGTCAAATAAACATGAAGCCGAACATTAAAATCTTTGATAGAATGAAAAAATATATACTTATTGCAATATCATTGTGCTGCCTTGCACTCACTTCCTGTGTGGATGAAATTCCGGGCGAATTCAAGGATGTGGATCCGGACAACATCTGCCTCAGAATTTCGACCCAGACAATTTTTCTCTTTGACGGGAACAACTGCCAGTATTCTTTCAATGACCGGAAACATATCTTCAGGGCAAGCAATGACAGCATGAGCGATTATTTCATCGTCACTTTTTCGCAGACTCCTACGACCGAGGGTCAGAATGTGAAAGCAGATATTGTCTATACCACTGACACTGAGATAAAAACAGTCAAAAATGCAAATTTGACCGTCGAAAATGTGGATATGAACGAAGTTCTGCTTTGGGACAGAAAGAAAAAAATCGGACTGAACATCAGAATCGAACTATAATAAATAACCAATTGATAATGGATAACACTGAACAGCTGAGGCAGCTTGCCGAAAAATTCGACATCTGCGGTGAAATCAAGGAAGTGAAGCCTTTGGGACCAGGCTTCATCAATGACACTTTGATTGTCAAAACGACTGGGCACAAGTACATTCTGCAAAGGAAAAATCATCTGGTTTTCCCTGACGTTCCAGGTATGATGAACAATATTGACATGATTACCAGGCACATCAAAGCTAAAATCGAGGCTGAAGGCGGAGACCCTATGCGTCAGACACTTACGCTCATCAAACGAAAAAATCTCACTGAGGCGGAAAAGGCTCTTCCATACGCCTGGCTCTACTACAGGGACGGAGGGAATTATTGGACAATGTGCCTTTTCATTGAAGGCTCGGTCACTTACACCAAAGCCGATTCCCCTGAGCTTGCATACAAGGGAGGCAAAGGCATGGGGCATTTCCACACCCAGCTTGCAGATTTCACTACCCCGCTCTGCGAGACCATCAAGGGCTTCCACGATTTTCCTTCACGCTACGCCCAATGGACGGCAGCCGTTCAGAGAGACGCCGCAGGCCGTGTAAAAGACCTTGCGGAAGAGATTTCCTGGGTTGAATCGCGCGTGCCTGAGATGAAAGAATACTGGTCGCTGATTGAGAACGGCACGATTCCTGTCCGCGTTTCACACAACGACACCAAAATCAGCAACATACTCTTCGACGACAAGGGTGAAGTGCTTTCCGTCATCGATCTTGACACCTGCATGAGCACCACAGTCCTCAACGACTACGGCGATGCAATCCGCTCCTACACCAACACAGGCGAAGAGGACGACAGGAATCTGGACAAGGTAAGCATGTCTTTCGATATGTTCAAGGCCTACACAGAGGGCTATCTCTCTGAAATGGGCGGCACACTCACCCAGGCAGAACTCGAGAATCTGCCTAACGGAGCGCGCTACATCGTTTATGAGCAGATGCTCCGCTTCCTGATGGACTACATCGACGGCGACACATATTATAAGACAAACGCTCCGGACCACAATCTGGTCAGAACCCGCGCCCAGCACAAACTTCTCGTCAGCATTGAGGAGCAGTTCGACAGGATGAAGGAAACAATCGCCGCCGCAAAATAGTTTTTTCATTTATTTTGCGTACCTTTGCGGTCCGAAAATTAAGACATAATAAAAAAAATCCTCAGAAACTGTTTTAATTTTTTATAACAGAAATTTAAGCAGTTATTTTTGAGGAGATTTCTTCATTCCGAACGAAAAGCATAGCAGAGCTATGTGGCTGAGTGAGGAAGGGGGAAATATACCAAAAAGAACAATTAAAGACTTATATAAAAAATTAAAACAGTTTCAAAAAAAATGAGAAAAAAAATCGTTGCAGGCAACTGGAAAATGAACACAACAGTTGCAGAGGGCGTAGAGCTCGCAAAAGCAGTCGTAGCAAAATCAGCGGAAGTTCCTGCTGAAACAGGTCTTATCATCGCCCCTCCTTTCACTCACCTTTATGCAGTGAATGAGGTGGTAAAAGGCACAAAAGTAGGTCTTTCGGCACAGAACTGCGCAGACCACGAGAAAGGCGCATACACCGGAGAGGTTGCAGTCAACATGATCACAGGCGTAGGCTGCCAGTACACCATCCTCGGCCACTCTGAGAGAAGAGAGTACTATGGCGAGACTGACGAGAAGCTCTGCACCAAGATCAAACTCGCTCTCGAAGCAGGCTTGTCACCTATCTTCTGCATCGGCGAGAAACTCGAAGAAAGGGAAGCAGGCAAACATTTCGAGGTCGTGACAGCTCAGGTAAAGAATGTCCTCTATACTCTTACAGCTGAGGAAATGGCCAAAACAATCGTTGCTTACGAGCCGGTATGGGCCATCGGAACAGGCAAAACCGCAACTGCCGAGCAGGCTCAGGAAATCCACGCCTGCATCCGCTCTGTCATCGCCGAGAAATTCGGAGAACTCGCAAACGAGATTACAATTCTCTACGGAGGCAGCTGCAAGCCATCAAATGCAAAAGAGCTTTTCGCCTGCCCTGACATCGATGGCGGTCTCATCGGAGGCGCAGCCCTCAAGGCAGACGACTTCATCGCCATCGCAAAGTCATTCTAAGCAGTTCATTTGACTGTTGAAAATTAAAACAGGAGCCTGGCTGAACACGTCAACCAGGCTCCTGTTGTTTCATAATGACAACGAGGTTCGGCAAAGTCAAACTTTCCTGAACTTTGCCGAACCTCCCTAAAATTCCCAATTGCCAATTACTAATTACACATTGCTAATTGCCAATTGCCTAAACCAGTCCCGAGAATCCCATGAAGGCCATGGCGAGGATGCTGGCGGTCACAAGGGCGATAGGAATGCCCTTGAAAGACTTAGGAACGTTATTCAGGGCAAGAGTCTCGCGGAGACCTGCGAAGATCACCATTGCAAGACCGAAGCCGAGTGAAGTCGCAAAAGCGTACATAGTCGCCTGGCCGAGGTTGAAATCCTTGGTGACCACTGTCAAAGCCACACCGAGAACGGCGCAGTTGGTAGTGATGAGCGGAAGGAAGATACCGAGGGCAGAATAGAGCGACGGGCTGATCTTCTTCAGGATAATCTCGACCATCTGTACGAGGGCAGCGATTACGAGGATGAATGAAATGGTCTGGAGGAACTCAAGTCCGAGCTTCACGAGAAGCATATTGAGGAGATAAGTCACTACAGTCGCAAGCGTAATCACAAAGCAGACAGCTCCTGACATACCTGCAGCGGTGCTGAATTTATTGGAAACACCCAAGAAAGGGCACACGCCGAGGAACTGCGAGAGAAGGATATTGTTTACAAATATCGCTGATATGAAAATTATTACGTATTCCATTATTTCTCTGTCTTAGTAAGTTTTCTGAAAAGCACGATAAGATAGCCGAGGGCAAGGAAAGCACCCGGAGCAAGCACAAAGGCAAGAATGCCGTCGCCTGCGATGAATTTCCAGCCGAAAGCGGAACCGCTGCCGAGGATTTCACGGACAAGTCCGAGAAGAGTCAGCGAACAGGTGAAGCCGAGTCCTATGCCGATACCGTCAAGGGCGCTGTCTCCGACGCTGTTCTTGTTTGCAAAAGCCTCGGCACGACCGAGCACGATACAGTTCACAACGATGAGCGGAATGAACAGACCGAGAGTCTCGTAGATATCCGGAACGAATGCCTGCATAAGGAACTGAAGCAAAGTCACGAAAGTGGCGATAACGACAATATATGAAGGAATACGTACCTTGTCCGGAATGTAGGCTGCAATGGCCGAAATCACGATATTCGAAAGAATGAGCACAAACATGGTTGCAAGGCCCATGCTCATACCGTTGATTGCCGAAGTGGTGGTGGCCAAAGTAGGACACATACCGAGGAGAAGCACAAATGTAGGGTTCTCCTTAATCAGACCTTTTGTAATAAGTTGAAATTTTCCCATATCCGTATCTCCTATTTGTTTTCACATTTTTCACATTTGTGCCCGCAGTTTTCACCGCCGTCTTTGTGACTGCAACCGTTGCCGTTTTCACATTCTCCACAGCAACCGGCGTCCTGTCTTGCAACGGCAGCGGCACAGCCGCCGCACTCTTTGCAGTCCTCTCCGCATGGAAGTTCCGCAGATGCAGGGGCAGGAGTCTGTGCAAGGGCATTGTAGATGTCAGCGGCGAGCTGAAGTGTAGCCGAGTAGGCACGTGAAGTGATGGTAGAAGCCGTGATTGCATCGACATCACCGCCGTCTTTCTTCACGGCAAGCTTTTTCTCGGCAGGATTCCAACCCTTGAACTGGTCTGCAAAAGCAGGCTCTGTACATTTTGCGCCCAAACCGGGAGTCTCGGCATGAGCCAGGACCTTGGTGTTGATGATTCTGCCATCGGCATCGAAGCCGACCTTCAAAGAAAGACCGCCGCCGAAGCTCTGTGAAGCCGCGTTTTTGTCAGTAACATTGATAGCGCAACCGACAGTGTTGCCGTCAGCATCATACGCAAGATTGTATGCATACTCGGCACCGTTATATTCGATTGTGCGCTCCTCTTCGATTGTAACTGCATTGTCAGGAAGCACCGCCTTGATGGCTGCCTCATTTTTTGCTTTTGAAGCAGCGTCAATAGGGTCTTTTGTCAAAGCATAGACTCCTGCAAGCAGACCTGAGCAGACCAGACAGATGGCTGTCAGGCAAATGACCATATTCTTGAAAGATGATTTGACTGCCATAATCAAGCCCTCCCGAATTTTTTGCTGTGGCACCACTTGTTGATGAGCGGAACGACGGCGTTCATAATGAGAATTGCGAATGAAACGCCCTCAGGATATGCACCGAAATAACGGATGAGCATAGTCAGAAGGCCGATACCCACACCGAAGATGATGCCTCCGAGCGTAGACATAGGCGAGGTCACATAGTCAGTCGCCATGAATACAGAACCGAGAAGAAGACCACCGGTAAGCAGGTTGAAGACAGGACCTGTGTACTCTGCAGGGTTGATGAGCCAGAAAATCAAAGAGAAAACGGCTACCGTGCCCCAGATGGACAGGGTGATGTAAGGTTTGATGACACGACGGCAGAGGAGATAGACAAAGCCTGCGAGTATTGCAAGAGCGGAAATCTCACCTGCAGAACCTCCGATATTGAGGAAAAGAGTGTTGAGCCAATCGATGTTTGCCACTGTAGCGGCGCCGCCCTCTTTGGCCATACCGAGAAGGGTCGCCCCTGAATGTGCGTCAGCGCAAGAGAGGAAGCCCTTAGGCAGGGTCCAGTCAGTCATATAGGCAGGGAATGAAATCAGAAGGAAGACACGGCCTGTAATTGCAGGGTTGAAGACATTCTGTCCAAGTCCGCCGAAAGTCATCTTGGCTACTCCTATAGCTACGACTGCACCGATGAGGACCACCCACCAAGGAGTTACAGGAGGGAGGTTGAGTGCAAGCAGAATACCTGTCACGGCAGCTGACCAGTCGCCGAGAGTACATGGTTTCTTAAGCAGGAATTTAGTGATGAGCCACTCCAATCCCATACAAGAGAGCAGGCTCACTGCAAGGATAAGCAGCTCCGACCATCCATAGAAAAGAATGGAAACGATTACTGCGGGAAGCAGGGCAATCACTACATCACGCATCAGAGACTTGGTTGAAGTCTTTGCATGGATATGCGGTGAAGGCGATACCAAAAGTTTATTCATATTCTATTAAAATTTTTCAGTTGTTATTTTTTCTCTGCCTCTTTTGCTTTTGCGGCCTCGGCAGCGGCTTTTGCAGCAGCCTGACGGGTTCTGATGTTTTTGATTACATCGCCTTTCGCCAGACGGATGTTGTCAAGAAGCGGAATGTTGGCAGGACAAGAGTAAAGGCAGCAGCCGCACTCGATACAGTCCTGAGCCGAATTTGCCTCAAGTTCATCATACATTCCGTTCTTGTACAGCTTGTTGAGAAGGAATGGCTCCAGACCCATAGGGCAGGCGTCCGCGCATTTTCCGCAACGGATACAAGGTCCCTCAGGATGGCGTCTGGTCTGTTCCTCAGTAAGGAAAAGAATTGAAGACGACCCTTTTACGGTGGCAGCCTCAATGTTTGCAATGGCCTTGCCCATCATAGGACCGCCGCTGATGAGTTTTGCAGCGCTCTCAGGCACACCACCGATCTGCTCGATGATGAAAGAAAGCGGAACGCCGATACGGAAGAGGTAATTGTGCTGCTTCTCTCCAGGGAGGCAGTCACCTGTCACTGTCAGAGTGTTGGTAGTCAAAGGAATATTCTTCTGAACAGCCTCATAGACAGCGAGTGAGGTAGCTACGTTCTGAACCACTGCGCCAACGTCGATAGGAAGTCCCATAGACTTCACCTGACGTTTCATCACAGCGTCAATCAGCTGTTTCTCACCGCCCTGCGGATATTTTTTCTTGAGAACCTGGACTCTGATATTGTCATATCCCTTCAATGTGGAAAGTGAAACGACTGCAGCTTCCATTGCTGCAATAGCCTCGGCTTTGTTTTCCTCGATACCGATAACGACCGGACAGCCGCCGAGCACGTGTTTCATGATGGCAGCTCCGATGACGATTTCCTTGCTGCGTTCGATCATGATACGGTTGTCTGAAGTAAGGTAAGGCTCACACTCGGCACCATTGAGGATGAGACAGTCAGCCTTCTTGCCCGGAGGAGGGCAAAGTTTCACATGTGCAGGGAAAGTCGCACCGCCGAGACCTACGACGCCGCAGGCTTTGATCTTGTCGAGAGTGGCCTTGACGTCCTCAGGAATTTCTGTAATCAGTGTGTTTGAAGTATCGATTCCCTCTGCCCACTCGTCTTCGGCGACTTCAATCTCAATGTGGGTTGCGAAATTGCCTGCCAAATCCTTGCGCGGAGCGATTGATTTGACAGTACCCGCAACTGATGAGTGAACGAATGCTGAAATGAAGCCTGCAGGTTCACCGAGCACCTGGCCGATTTTCACCTGGTCACCGACAGCCACAACCGGAGTTGCAGGAGCACCGAGGTGCTGTGCCATTGAAATGTACACGGTCTTTGGAACAGGAAGGGTCTCTATCTTGCAAGAAGATGAAATCTTGCTGTCATTTGGGTGGACACCACCCATAGAAAACGTTTTCTTCATAGTTCTATGCCTCCTTATTTTCTTTCGGTTCTACTTTTGGAGTCTCAGCCGCTTTTGCCACAGGAGCCTCAGCTGCAGGTTTTTCTACCGGCTTTGCAAGCGGTTTCTCAGCTGGAGCAACGGCAGGTTTTGCAGCAGGAGCCGCTGGAGTCTCTGCTGCCGGTTTAGGTTTGACAACAGGGAAGTTCACAGCGTGAATTGCACCTGTAGGACACTCGGCAACACATTTCTTGCAGAGTTTGCACTTGGTGAAATCGATGTAAGCCACATTGTCGACAACGGTGATAGCACCGTGAGGACAGACTTTCGCACATTTGCCGCAGCCGATACAGGCAGCCTTACAAGCCTTGCGGGCAACTGCACCTTTGTCCTTGTTGACACAGCTGACGTACACTCTCATGCCGCGAGGTCCTTTTTTGCGAAGCTCGATAAGAGCCTTAGGACAAGCCTTGACGCAGGCACCACAGGCAGTACATTTCTCCTCATCGATGACAGGAAGCCCTGTCTCGGGATCCATGGAGAGAGCACCGAAAGCACAGGCAGACACACAGTCGCCGCAACCGAGACAACCGTAACGGCAGTCAGTGTCACCGCTGTAGAGACCGGCCTTCACGCGACATGAAGCCACACCGTCATACTCATTGGTACGCGGACGGTTTGCGCATGAACCGTTACAACGAAGCACTGCAACCATAGGAGCCTTTTCGGCAACCTCCTTACCAAGTACAGCGGCAACTTTCTTCATAGTGTCGTTACCGCCCACCGGACAGAAATTGTTGTCAAGGTTCTCAGCCTCGACACAAGACTGGGCGAAAGCACGACAGCCGGCATGGCCGCAGCCGCCGCAATTCGCACCAGGCAAAACCTTTTCCACCTCGTCGATCCTCGGATCCTCCTCAACCTTGAACTTCTTTGCCACAAGGAAGAGAATCACCGCCAAGAGCAGACCCAAGACGGAAAGAACAACAATAGTAAAAATAATAATGTTGGACATAGTTATATAATAAATATTGATTATTGCAATTTCTCAATACTGAAGACGAACTCCTTTTCCAGTTTTTTCCTGAAAAGCCAGATGAAAAAATAATAAAGAAGCACTCCTCCTATACCGATAAGTCCGCAATAAAGCTCGTTACCGATAACGGGCGACAAAGATAATATTAAAATCAATAAAATGCACAAAGGAATTACGTATGATATCCAGACAGCCTTCGTGCCCATGCTTCGGGAAGTGACCACATTCACGGTCTCGCCCAGCTCATAGACAGTCAGAGGGTCGGACGGCAGCATAATGATTTTCTCCTTCTCGTCAGCCACGCCGCAGAGGCCTTTAGCGTGGCACTCCGAGCAGGCTGAAGACACCATTATCTGCACCGTGGTGTATTCTGGCGTCAGTTCAAGGATTTTTCCTTCGTGTAGTATGTCGTCTTTTTTTGCCATATAATGCAATGTTTTACTTTTTTTCAAATTCTCAAAATGTACAGGATCCCTCGGCTACACCCTTCGGGCTCCGCTCGGGATGACAGGTTAAAAACAACCCGATTCACTCAAATGACCAAGATCCCCCGCCCATTCGACTTCGCTGCGCTTCGCTCGGGATGACAGGAGGGAAGCAATTATTGTCTGGCGGAAAACGGGAATTTCAGACCGCTGCAGCCGGTCATACGGCCAGAGGCAACTCCATATAGGATGGGAGCCTCGAAATAGACAGGCAACCTGTTCTCATCATCCGAAATATAAATCGTCATATCCTCGTTTCCGGCAAACACACCGCCGGCAATCAGTTTCGCACCGAACCTGATCGTATTGATCTTACCCAAACCCTTCACATTGATGGTCTCCTTCCCGTAAAGGATGAAATACACATTGTATACGTCATCGTCGATGGCGAAGGTCATAGGGTATTTCACACCCGGCTCCACGGCGTCCAAATCCATGTTCCTCGCCATGAAAAAGAGCGCAGGCAGATCATAGGTACACTCACTCAGAGGGATTTGCAATTTTCTCTGTCCGCTGCTCGAAGAATAGACATCCGCATCAATATAGGGTTCTTCAGCATTCCACAGATAAAAATAGGTGTTGCGAGCGACATATTTTCCCTCAAAAGTATTTCGGGTGAAACGAATCGGCTGCAGGTCATCCGCTGTAAACCAGGAATAAAAATCCTCGCGTACCTTAAAGAAAAGGTCGTACAGTCTTGTCGTCCTTCCGTAGACATGGCAGCGGTAGGCCGGGCCGCCGTTCATTGTCATCGAATCAAGCTGGACGTAGGCAGAACCTATGTCCGAATTGATGACGCCCCATTTGTAGTGCATCACAAATTCCAGACGTTCTCCTGACTTGAAAGGGAGGTTCTCCTGAGTCAAAGGGCGCACCGGAATGCAGGCGGGCTGCACAGACTGGGCCGCCGCCGGCACTAAAACCGACAGCAACGACCAAAACCATATCAGCCTCAATCTCATATATCCGTCCAATAAAAAAAATTACATAAAGTTTGCACTTCCGTCTATGCCTCCGAGGTCGTCCATTGCAGGAGGCGGAGGGCCGAACGGAGCCTCACTGTTCATTCCCGACTCGAAAGTGGTCTGGGACTGGGGATTGAACGAAGCCACTGTAGATGCCAGACCGTCTTTCTCCTCGATGAAACGGACCTGCGATGCCTGGAACCTCATAGGAATCTCCCCGATGGAGCCGTTACGGTGTTTTGCAATAATCAGATCCGTACGTCCCACGTCATCCGGATTTTCCGAAAGTCCCTGATAGTCATAACGATGTATGAAGAGTACCATATCCGCATCCTGCTCGATTGATCCTGACTCACGAAGGTCGCTGAGCTGAGGCTTCCTGTTGCCTCCCACACGGTTCTCACTCTGACGCGACAGCTGCGACAGAGCAATAATCGCGATATTCATTTCCTTGGCAGTAGCCTTGAGAGTACGTGAAATGGCAGCAACCTCCTGCTCACGGAGTCCGCGAAGTTCCGCAGGCCCCTGCATAAGCTGCAGGTAATCCACTATTACAAGTCTGACCTCCTTCTGACTCACAAGCTTTTTCACCTTAGAACGGAATTCCATCACGGGAAGAGATGGCGTATCATCAATATAAAGAGGTGCTTTCATCATCCTTGCGAGCTGTACTTCAAGCTGCTTCCACTCGTCCTGTCTGAGTTCGCTTCCTCCCTTGATCTTGTCCGGGTCAAGTCCCGTTTCCGACACCATAAGTCGGTTTGCGAGCTGAAGCGAGGACATCTCAAGTGAGAAAATTGCAGTAGGCACATTGAACTGCACAGCCGCATTCCTTGCGATATTCAGCACAAAGGCAGTCTTACCTACGGAAGGACGGGCAGCTAAAATAATCAGATCGGAAGGCTGCCACCCCAAAGTCATGCTGTCCAAAGTATCGAAACCGGTAGGCACACCGCTGAGCCCTGTCTTGCCCTGCATATCCTCCAGACGCTGGATTGCAGCCTGGAGCACCTTCTCAATCTGCTGGACATCCCTTTTGATATTGCTCGAAATGGCAGCGAAAAGCTTGCTTTGGGCGCCGTCGATAAGATCATCGACATTGACTGACGGATCGTAGGAATCCTTCAGAATCTGATATGAAGCCGTAATAAGCTCTCTCTGAATACATTTCTGCTTAAGAATACGGACATCGTACTCCACATGGGACGCCGCGGAAATCTGGCGTGTAAGATTGGCGAGAGCCACTACGCCGCCCACCGCTTCAAGATTTTTCTGAGCCTCAAGTTTGTGTGTAACCGAACGTATGTCAAGCGGGATGTGCTCACCGTAAAGCGAGCTCATCGCCTGAAATATCATTTTGTTTTTTTCCGAATAGAAACAATTAGGAGTCAATTCCGAAATTGCCTCATCAACACAGTTCGGCTCAATCAGGAGTGCACCGAGGACAGCTTCTTCAACATCAAGAGCCTGAGGCGGCAAATTTGCACCCACCTCAAGCCCAAGAGTATCTAAATTAACTGAACGTGAGGACCTCCCGGCAGAACCTTTTTTAGTTTCGCCTGCCATAAATCCCAACTATTCGAAATCTTCGTTCACAAGTATTCTTCCGCAATATTCGCAGATAATCAATTTCTTGTTGGCTGCGATGTCGATAAGCCTCTGAGGAGGAATCTTGTTGAAACATCCGCCGCATGAATCGCCGTTGAAGACCGAAACCACTGCAAGATGGTTGTGGCAGCTCTGTCTGATGCGGTCGTACGCGCTCATGGTACGGGCATCAATCTTGGCTGCGCAGGCCTCCCTTTCCGCACGAAGCTTGGCCTCCTCCTTCGCAGTGGCCTCAACGATAGTTGAAAGTTCCTCCTGCTTGGCCTTGAGGTCCTCGTTTCTGATTTCGAGTTTCTCCTTTATCACCTCAAGCTCACGCTTCTTTGCAAGAATCTTCTCCTTTGCCTCATTGATGTTCTTCTCGGCAATCAGTTTCAACAGTCCCTGATTTTCAATTTCCTTGTTCAAAGAGTCAAACTCACGGCTGTTTGCAATATTATCAAGCTGAGCCTTGTATTTCTCAGTAGTAGTCTCCACTTCGCTGATATTGTGCTTGTTCTCGGCAATCACCTTATTGAGGAGCTCGATGCCCTCTGCAATGTGAGCGGACTTTGCCTCAAGCTCACTGATTTCATTCTCCAGAGTCTCAACCTCAAGAGGGAGCTCTCCTCTGAGCTGAAGAATCTTATCAATGGCCGTATCCGCAAGCTGAAGAGCATACAATGTTTTAAGTTTTTCAGAGACAGTGATATCAGAATCGGCAAAACTTTTTCTGATTGACACGAAAGTTTCCCTCTGATCAATAGGGGTCTCTATCTTCTTTGTTTTTTTAGCCATAACGCTTAAAATCTGTTTAAAAGTACTTTTATATATTTTATATTATATTCCTGAAGCCGGAAAAAAATTTCATTTTCAAGCCTTTTTGGAAGGTTAAAAATAAAATACCGGATTGCTGTTCAAATTCTTCGTAATACAAACTGCAAAGTTAGGAAAATTTTTCTTTAATAATGAAAATAAAATGTCAACAATGCAAATTTCACCCTCATAATGGCCTATATCCATGATTGCAAAACCCCCGTGAGTGAAAAAATGATGATATGAAATGTCGCCCGTCACATAGACCTGCGCCCCGCTCTCCTCCGCCCGGGGAATCAGAGACGAGCCCGAGCCCCCGCAAAGGGCCACGCGACTCACCATGCCGTCCAACGGAGCCGAACTGCGCAGAACCTTCAGGCCGAAAGCATTCTTTACCTTCCCGACAAATGTCTCATACGACATTGGCACCGGCAGATTGCCGACAACGCCCAGCCCATGTTCACCGTCCTCATTGTCAAGTATTTCCACATCAGTCAAGCCCAATTTTGCAGCCATCGCACCGCTCACTCCGGCGAGCACCTTGTCGGCAGTAGTGTGCGCGGCATATATCGAGACCCCCGCTTTCACCGCCTTGATGACCGCCTCACTGACAGGATCTTCACCGGAAATCTTCCTGATACCTCCGAAAATCAGCGGATGATGGGTCACTATCATATCAGCTCCGCAGGCCACAGCCTCATCAACCAGCTCCGGGGTGCAGTCCAGACCGAGCAGCACGCCGTGCACCTCATCATTCTCCGAGCCTATGCACAGACCGCTGTTGTCCCATTTCTCCTGAATCGACAGCGGTGCAAAAGCTTCCAAAACATCTGTTATGTCCTTTACTATCATAAACTTGCCCTTATTTCCACCAGTTGTTCCCTGATTGCAGTCAGACGTTCAACCACCTTGATCCTGTTCAGCACATCCTTCCTGCCACCTTTCAAAGTCTTTGCGGCACCCTCGAGAGTCTGACCTTCAATCTTCACCAGACGGTATATCTGCTTCAGCATTTCAATATCCTGCTCCGTATACATACGGTTGCCCTTGGCATTGCGCTGAGGTTTCACGAATTGTTCAAACTCGTTCGACCAGTACCTGACAAGCGAAACGCTCTCGCCGAGCTGCTCAGCCACTTCAGAGATTTTGTACAAATACTTTCCCATATTTATTCCATTGATTGTGCGGTAGATACCGACAAGTACAACATATTCGCATATTCAGCCGGGCCGACGCTCCCGAAGAAATGATTTACAGGGTCGAGCTTCAGCGTATCCTTCACCACCTCATAATGAAGGTGAGGTGCAAAGGAGTTGCCCGACATTCCCACGTGCGCAATTCTCGTCCCACGTTTTACATTGCGGCCCACATTCACCTCAATATCAGACAGGTGCGCATAACGGGTCATATAACCTCCCGCATGGGTGATTTCCACAACGTTGCCAAGCCCCTTGCGCGATCGCGTCACCGAAGACACCGTCCCGTCGGCGGCAGCATACACAGGCTCGCCGGCCGGCGCAATCAGATCCAGCCCATCATGCCTGACTGCCACCTTGTAAAAAGGACTGATTTTATTTCCCGTCGAAGCGCCCGTCTGGGCATACGTGAAATCCTTCAGCGGACTCGTCAGAGGAGGCAAGACAGTCTCCGCATTCTCAAGAGCACGCATAACAGAAAGGAAATTTTCCTCCACCAGCGAAGCCATAGCTTCGGCATTGCCTATCTTCTTCCCGGCATACATCACTATATCCTTGTCAGGCACAGTATCTGCAACTGCCAGATAATCAAAGGTATTCATCAATTCCAGACTCGGAGCAGGAGTCTTGAATATTTCTTCGTAAAGCAGATTGTCCTTGGTCATCAAAGCCTCCACAGCATCATTCACCAAAGCGGACTTATGCCTCAGCGCCGGCAGTTCCTTTTCATACATTTTATTCTCCGTCCGCAATTTCTTCTCCTCGTCGGTATTGAAAATCAGGGCGAAAACCACATAATAGCACACCGCGAGCGAAGCCGACGCCACAAGATACAGCAACATCCTCCTCACGACTTTCCAGACCGGAGTCGAGACCTTCTTCAGACCGTAGTCCTTGTCCAATATGTAGTGGTTCCTGCTCATTTTCTGTTCTTTATGCGATGTGAAGGATGAAGCGTGAATTTCTCCGAAGAGTTTTCCGTCTGCACAGTCATGGCCGAATATTCCTCAGGGGAAATCGTCATGTCATAATAATTGTATGGATTGACATGGTTGCCCTTGTAAAGCACCTCGTAATGGAGGTGAGGCGCGGTGGAACGTCCTGAATGCCCGCTCAACGCTATGCACTCGCCTCTTTTGACTTTCATACCCTCTGCCATATTGACCGTTTTGAGATGGGCGTAACGGGTCTTGTAACCGAAGCCGTGGTCGACTACCACCTGGTTGCCGTAACCGAAAAGCTCGAATTTCACAGACTCGATGACACCGTCGCCCGTAGCATAAATCGGGGTGCCGACAGGCATACTGAAATCCACTCCCGAATGGTACTTGGTACGTCCTGTAAAAGGATCCGACCTGTAGCCGAAGCTGCTGGAATAGCGGAAATGCCCGGGAATCGGATTGAAGGGAGGGATAGCCGGTATGCAGGATGCCATATCGCCCGCCCTTTTGGACAACAATGCCACATCGTCAAAAGAGCGGCTCTGGACATATGCCTTTTTGGTCAGCACATCCATCCTCATCACAGTGTTTTTCAGACGTCCGTTGTCATTCACGACATCCAGATAATCATAGCGGTTGATTCCCCCGAAGCCGGAATTGCGCACCGCCGCCGAGATATCCGCCATACCGAAAATCGTCCTGTAGATGTCGTCGTCCCTCATCTGCAGGCGGTTCAGTTTCTCGCTGTTCATGTCCATTTCTTTGTTCAGAAGCTCAATTTTGGACAAAAGCCGGGCATTGTTTTTCTTCAGAAGTATGGTCTTAGGGGACTCAAGATGAAGGACGGAAGTATAAATCCAGAAATACAGAACGGCCATGCCGACGCTCAGCGCGAAGAGGGTTGCAAACTTCACCACCCCCGACCATTTTGAACGCCCGGCGACCTCGTAGGACAAGGTCTTCTGATTGAAAATATACTTTTTATCTTTCGGCATTGGGCAAAGATAAGAAAAATACGGAAAAATATGTTAACTTTGCGGGTTAATTTGCACTTGGTGCACTTATATAAGATAAATTGGAAATAAAATAATATGACTTCAAAAGAAATTCGTAAAGCTTTCTTGGACTTCTTTGCAGGCAAAGGCCATCATGTCGTGCCGTCAGCACCGATGGTCGTAAAGAACGATCCGACACTGATGTTTACCAATGCAGGAATGAACCAGTTCAAAGACTGGTTCCTCGGCAACAGTCCGGCAAAATGGAACAGGGTATGCGACAGTCAGAAATGCTTGAGGGTCAGCGGAAAACACAACGACCTTGAAGAGGTGGGACACGACTCCTACCACCATACAATGTTTGAAATGCTCGGCAACTGGAGTTTCGGAGACTATTTCAAGACCGAGGCCATCGATATGGCTTGGGAACTGCTCACTGAAGTGTACGGACTTGATGTCAACAGACTCTATGCCACTGTGTTCGAGGGGTCTGCAGAAGACGGGACTTCGCTCGATGAAGAGGCTATGGCTGCCTGGAAGAAACACCTGCCTGAGGACAGAATCCTGCTCGGCAACAAGCACGACAATTTCTGGGAAATGGGTGATACAGGTCCTTGCGGTCCATGTTCGGAGATTCACATTGACCTCCGCAGCGACGCCGAAAGGGCTGAAATCCCCGGCGCCGAGCTTGTCAACAAGGGACATCACCTCGTGATTGAGATCTGGAACCTTGTGTTCATGCAGTTCAACCGCAAGGCAAACGGCTCGCTGGAGCTGCTGCCTAACCACAATGTGGACACCGGCATGGGCTTCGAGCGTCTCTGTATGGCATTGCAGGGCAAGCAGAGCAACTATGACACGGACGTCTTCACAGGCATGATCCACAAAATCGAGGAGCTTTCAGGACACAAATACGGAGTGAGCGAAAAAGAGGACGTTGCGATGAGGGTAATCGCGGACCATATCAGGGCCATTTCATTCTCAATCGCCGACGGCCAGCTTCCGTCAAACGTCAAGGCCGGCTATGTCATCCGCCGTATTCTCCGCCGTGCAGTGCGCTACGGCTACACTTTCCTCGGCTTCAACGAACCTTTCCTCTGCCGTCTTGTGACCCAGCTCGTGGACGATATGGGAGAGTTCTATCCTGAAATCGTCGCACAGCAGACCCTCATCGAGCGTGTCATCAAAGAGGAAGAAATGGCTTTCCTCCGCACTCTCGACAGGGGTATCAAGCTGATGGACAACATCATGGAGAAATCAAAGGCCGACAAAGTCATCAAAGGAGAGGACGCTTTCGTGCTTTATGACACTTTCGGCTTCCCTATCGACCTTTCCGAACTCATCGCTTCGGAGAAAGGCTATACCATTGACCTTGAAGGCTTCAACGCGGAACTTCAGAAGCAGAAGGAGAGAGCCCGCAATGCCACAGCCATTGAGAACGGCGACTGGGTCGAGTGCGCAGGCAACGAACAGGTCGAATTCATGGGTTATGACTTCACTGAGCTTGAGGGCGTGCAGCTCACCAAATACCGCACGGTCAAGACCAAAGGCAAGACCTTCTACCAATTGGTTTTCGCCCGCACTCCTTTCTACGGCGAGATGGGCGGCCAGGTAGGCGACACAGGCTACATCGTCTCAGAAAGCGGTGAGAAGATTGAAATCATCAATACCATCAAGGAGAACAACCTTACAATCCATATTGCGGAGCGCATTCCTTCAGACTGCAGCGAAAGCTTCACCCTCCATGTGGATGCCGGGCGCCGCAAAATGATCGAGAACAACCACAGCTGCACCCATCTTCTCCACCAGGCACTCCGCGAGATCCTCGGAACGCACGTGGAGCAGAAAGGTTCGTTTGTCTGCGACAAATATTTCCGCTTCGACTTCTCACACTTCGAGAAGATGACCGATGAGCAGATTGACAAGGTGGAATACCGCGTGAACGAGCTCATCAGGGAGAACAACCGCCTGGACGAGAACAGGGAGGCGACTATGGAAGAGGCTCATGCAATGGGTGCCATGGCGCTTTTCGGCGAGAAATACGGCGACAAGGTGCGTGTAGTGAAGTTCGGTGATTCCTGCGAACTCTGCGGCGGCACACACGCCGCAGCAACCGGCCAGATAGGATTCTTCAAGATGATTTCCGAGTCGGCTGTGGCTGCCGGAGTACGCCGCATCGAAGCCGCGACAGGCTACCACGCAGAGATGATAGTGGACGGAATGGAGAACACCCTGCGCATTGCCAAGTCATTCTTCAACAACGCTCCGGACCTGCAGGCAGCCATCCGCAAGCTGATCGAGGAGAATGCGGCCTACAAGCAGCAGATGGAAGTCATCCTCAAGGAAAAGACCATGCAGCTGAAAGATGCTCTCGGCAGGGTTGCGAAGGAAATCAACGGCGTCAAGGTCATCACCGTCGATTCGCCATACGACCCCGTAATGCTGAAGAATGCGGCCTTTATGCTGCAGAAGGAGACTGAAAACACCGTCATAGCAGGCGCATACGAATATGAGGGCAAGCCCCAGCTTCTGCTCATGTATTCTGCCGACCTCGTTGCGAAGGGAAGGAATGCGGGCAAGGACATCAGGGAGGCAGCCAAGCTCATACTCGGCGGCGGTGGCGGACAACCGGGACTTGCAACAGCCGGCGGAAAGGACACTGCAGGACTCGCTTCTGCCCTTGAAAAACTCATTGCCCTGGCAACAAAATAATGAAACGCCTCGACCGATTCATATTACGCACCTTCATAGGACCGTTCATCGCGATCCTGTTGGTGGTCGTGTTCATACTGATGATGCAGTTCCTCTGGCTGTACATCGATGAATTGGTCGGCAAGGGACTGAGTCTCAAAGTAATATTGGAGTTCTTAGGCTGGGGCTGCTGCACCATGCTGCCGCTGTCCCTGCCTTTGGCGACTCTGCTGTCTTCGATGATGGCGCTCGGCACCTTGGGCGAAAACAATGAACTGCTCGCAATCAAAGCTGCAGGCATTTCTCTCACACGCGTACTCATCCCTATAGGTATAGTATGCCTGTTCATCAGCATAGGAACATTCTTTGCCTGCAACAACCTGCTGCCTGTGGCTTTCAACGAAATCTACACGCTGAGGGACGACATAGGCAAGACCAAGGAGGAAATCAAAATTCCTACAGGCACCTTCTATGACGGCATTGAGGACTATGTGCTGAGAGTGGACGACCGCAACCCGAAAACGGGAATGATGTACAATGTCATAGTCTACAACCACACTTCGGGCAAAGGAAACGTCAGCCTTACGCTTGCGGATTCTGCAATGATGAAAATGTCCCAAAACAAGGACTATCTTTCATTTACTCTCTACCATGGGCACAATTACGAAGAAAACAACATCAGGAAATACAGGGACACCACGCTGAAACTCCAGACCGTGGATTTCGACAGGCAGGAGCTGATCATCCAGCTTAAAAACTACGCTTTCGAAAAATCCGACTCCGCACGTTACAGCGACGAGGTGAAATCAATGAAACTCAGCGAATTGAGGCATGGACAGGACTCCATAGGCAGACTTGACAGCACTGCCATGGCCGACAACATCCGCAGCTTCACCTATCGCAACCACAACATCAAATTTGTGGAACAGCTCGACACGGCCCGTATCGGTGGCAGGACTGTGGATTTCGCTCCGGAAAAACTCAACGAATGGCAGGACATCGAAGGGGAAATCGAAGCGGTCAAGACTGCGAAAGAAAACGCGGAAAGCATGAAAAACGACTTGCAGAGCTATGCCCGCGACAGAATGCAGTACGTCTACACCTTAAGGAGAATCAATCTTGAAATCCTGAAGAAATACGCCACCGCACTCGCCTGCTTCATATTTTTCTTCATAGGAGCACCTATAGGCGCGCTCATACGCAAAGGAGGTCTCGGTACACCTGCCATCATTTCGGCTCTGTTCTTCGTATTCTATTGGGTGATAGATATTTCCGGGACAAAATTGGCACGCGACGGAGCTGTAAGCGCTGTGTCCGGAGCCTTCATTTCCGCCTACGTCTTAGCACCGATAGGCTTTTTCTTGACTTACAATGCAATACATGATTCATCTATAATGAGTATGGACGGAATTAAAAACGGATTCAGAAAGATAAAGACAGCCATTGCAGGCTTCTTCAGAAAAAAACGCATAGTATATATGGGTACGCCGGAGTTCGCAGTGGCACCTCTGGACAAACTCATAAGAAACGGATATAAAATCGTCGGTGTGGTGACCGTAGCGGACAAGGCCAGCGGACGCGGACTGAAAGTCAACGAAAGCGCAGTGAAAAAATATGCAGTCGAGCACAATATACCTGTACTCCAGCCTGTTTCGCTCAAAGACCCCGGGTTCCTGAGTGCATTGAAAGCATGGAAACCGGACCTCTTCGTGGTGGTGGCGTTCAGAATGCTGCCTAAGGTGGTATGGGAAATCCCTAAATTCGGTACCTTCAATCTCCACGCCGCCCTGTTGCCTCAGTACAGAGGCGCGGCTCCTATCAACTGGGCTGTAATCAAAGGTGAACACGCGACAGGTGTGACCACATTCATGATTGACGACGGCATGGACACGGGCAAAATCATGTACCGCGAACAGGTTATCATCGGTCCTGACGAGAATGTCGGACAGGTTCACGACAAACTCATGGAGGCCGGTTCTGAACTCGTGCTGAACACGGTTGAAGCCATTTTCGAAAACAATGTGGACATGCGCGTACAGCAGAGCTTCATTCAGGGCTCCGAGATTCTGCACCCTGCGCCTAAAATCACCAAAGAGCTCTGCCATATCGACTGGGACGCTTCCACCAAGGAAGTATACAATCTTATCCGTGGCTTGAGCCCTTATCCTGCAGCCTTTACCGAACTCGTCAAAGGAGACAAAGTACAGCAACTTAAAATATACGCTGCCGAGAAGCTCAAAGGACACGAATTTGACATTCTTGTCGCTTCAAACGGATATGCGGAAACCCCTGCCCCGGGAACAATACTCTCAGACGGCAAGAACTACCTGGCAATTACTACGCGCGACGGTGCGCTTTCCCTGACCGAAATCCAATTGGCCGGCAAAAAACGAATGGCGGTCAAGGATTTCCTTATCGGCTGGAGAGAACCGCAGTCTTATACAACGACAAAAGGAACATCATCAGCAATCATAGCAAATGTCTAAAAATCTTGTCATACTCTGCGACGGGGACTTTCCCAAAAATCCATATCCGCGCATGATCCTGCAGAACGCGGATTTCATAATCTGCTGCGACGGGGCATTGGACAGTTTTCTAAGAAACAGACAGAAGATTTTCGGCTTTGACAAACTGCCCGACGTCATTGTCGGGGACATGGACAGCCTGCGGCCGACCCACAAGAAGACCTTCGCAGACCTAATCGTCAGCAGCGACGACCAGGAGACCAACGACATGACCAAGGCATTCCGCTACGCTGTCGACAAAGTCGGCAATCTCGCCTCCATCACGATACTTGGAGCGACCGGCAAACGCGAAGACCACACCATAGGCAATATGTCCCTGCTGATGGACTATGCCACAGATCCCGCTGCAGCCGGAATTGAAATTCAGATGATTTCGGACTGGTCTACAATTTTCCCTATTACGGACACATTTGAATTTTCTTGCGGAACAGGCAGGAGAATTTCCATTTTAACTCCTGACAACTCCTTGAAAATCAAATCTACCGGCCTGCAATGGAAGACCGACAATGTGGTGTTCGACAACTGGTGGAAGGCAACGCTCAACAGAAGCACGGAGGACGAAGTGAAACTCGAATTCAGCCATCCGTCCAAAGCGCTGATTGTAATTGATTAACAAATAATTATATGGCAACAAAAACGTATTTTCCAACTACCGACAGCATAGTGAAAGCTGCCAACGTTCTTTACGAAATCCTGGATCCGACCCCGTTCCAGCTGAACACTTATCTGTCCAACAGATACGGAGCCAATGTCTACCTCAAAAGAGAGGACCTGCAGATGGTGCGCTCCTACAAAATCAGAGGCGCCTACAACAAAATCAGTTCGCTCCCTGAAGAACTGCTGAAAAACGGTATCGTCTGCGCAAGCGCCGGAAACCATGCCCAGGGTGTTGCGTTCTCCTGCAACAAAATGAAAATCATGGGTTCAATCTATATGCCGACCACCACTCCCAAGCAGAAAATCGAATCTGTGCAGATGTTCGGAGGGGATAACATCGAAATCGTCCTGATCGGCGACACTTTCGACGAAGCCAACACCGCCGCCATCAAATATGCAGAAGAGAGCGGCAAGACTTTCATCCCTCCTTTCGATGACGAGAAAATCATCGAGGGCCAGGGTACTATAGGCTATGAGATTCTCAACCAGAGCCGCAAAAAACTCGATTATGTCTTCGTTCCTATCGGAGGAGGCGGACTTGCATCAGGTCTCAGCGCATATTTCAAACAGATGTCTCCGGACACCAAAATCATCGGCGTAGAGCCTGCAGGTGCACCTTGTATGAAGGAGGCCATCAAGGCAGGACAGCAGGTCAAGCTCGAGCACATCGACAAGTTCGTGGACGGAGCGGCCGTCCAGACCGCAGGCAAGCTAACTTTCGAGATCTGCCGCGAGACTCTTGACGACATCATCATTGTTCCTGAAGGCGCCGTCTGCACGACTATTATTGAAATGTACAACAAAAGCGCGATTGTGGTCGAGCCTGCAGGTGCGCTGTCGTCAGCGGCACTGCGTTTCTATGCTGACAAGATCAAGGGCAAAAATGTGGCCTGCGTAGTCAGCGGAAGCAACAATGACCTTTCACGTATGGAGGAAATACGCGAGAAATCCCTGCTTTACGAGGGTCTGAAACACTATTTTCTCATCAACTTCCCTCAGAAGCACGGTGCCCTCATCGAGTTTATGCGCAAAGTTATCGGCCCTACCGACGACCTGGTCTACATCCAGTACATCAAGAAAATCAACAAGGAAACAGGTCCTGCGCTCGTCGGCATCGAGATTGCCAACCCGGAGGACTTCGAACCGCTCGTTGAACGTCTCAAAGCCACCAACATGACATTTGAGTACATCAATGAGAACAACAAACTCTTTGAAATACTTATCTGATAATAAATTATAAAATCACAACGATGAAAAGAATTCTTTCAACACTGCTATGTGTATTCTGCATAGCCTTCATTTCCTCATGCTCCAAAGACAGTCAGAAACTTGTACTGCTTGACACTACATGGGCCAATGACAACAGCTTAGTGTCTGTCAACAAGATTACATTCGAAACCTCTTCCATGTGTACCATGCGTATTGGAGGCACAAACCAGTATTTCGGGTACAGATACAAACACCCGGACATCACTTTCTTTCTACCCAAATTCCCGGATGACACAAGCTACTACGGTACTTTCGAAGACGGAAAACTGATACTCAACAACGATGAAGACGTTATCATCGGCATTTTCCACAGGGAGTATTAAGCGCAGCCATGCATGACATAACAATTAAAAAACGGATGACTGAAAAATCAGTCATCCGTTTTTTTGAATATTACATCGATATATTACAATTCCCAAGCGAGGGCTGAAGCGCCGAGGATGGCGGCATCAGATTCCTTCAACTGCGAGAACACAATCTTGACTTTGTTTTTCCACAAAGGAAGCACATTGGCGTTCATTGCGTCTTCAATAGGCTTTGCGAGGAACTCTTTGGCGCGTGCAAGACCGCCGAAGAATACGATAGCTTCAGGAGCGGAGAATGCGACGAAATCCGCGCAGCACTCGCCGAGCATTTTGCCTGTAAAGTCAAAAATCTTGAGCGCAAGGGCATCACCGTCTTTTGCAGCCTCATAAACGTCGCGTGAAGTGATGTTGTCGACACTGCGCAGGGTTGAAGGCTCCTCGGTGAGTTCAAGCCATTCACGTGCTGTACGTGCCACACCTGTAGCGGAGCAGTATGCCTCGAGACATCCTGTCTTGCCGCAGCTGCAAAGACGTCCGTTTTTACGGACTGCAGCAATGTGGCCAAGTTCACCGGCATAGCCGTCGTGACCATATACAACGTCGCCGTTGATGACGATACCGCTGCCGACGCCTGTACCGAGAGTAAGCATGATGAAGTTCTTCATACCTCTTGCGGCACCGTAAGCCATTTCACCTACTGCAGCGGCATTTGCATCATTGGTAAGAGCGACAGGCAGACCGACAGCCTCAGACAACTTCTCTGCGAAAGCGATAGTCTTGCCGTTGCCCCATTTGATGTTCACGGCATTCTCGATTGAACCGGTGTAATAGTTGCCGTTTGGTGCACCGACGCCTATACCTCTTACATTTCCTTCCGCACCGGCCTCTGCGATGACTTTCTTCACCGCATCTGCAAGCTCGGCAATATAAGGCTCGACATCAGTGTAAGTGTCAGTCCTGATGACAGTCTGGGCAAGTACGGTACCACGTGCGTCAACGACGCCCAATTTGGAGGTCTGGCCTCCTATATCAATTCCTACTACGAGTTGAGTTTCCATTTTTCACTTGTTTTAATTATTCCACAGGGATATCCGTATTGACGTTTTTGCTGCCGACAAGTGCATAGAACACGAGGTATGCGAGGCAGGCGATAAGAAGCCAGTAGCTCTGGACTGAGCCTATGCTGTCAGCAAGAAGGCCCTGAAGGAACGGGATGATACCGCCACCGCATACAAGGGTCATGAAGATACCTGAAGCGGTTGCAGTGTATTTGCCGAGTCCCTCGACTGCGAGGTTGAAAATCGAGCCCCACATGACTGAAGTACAGAGACCGCAAAGCATGATGAGAATAAGAGCAATAGGGAGTTCCTTACCGAACATTGCGATTTTGGCGGATTCAGGAGTGAAAATGAAAGCCAAAAGAATAACAATAGCTGCAGAGGCACTTACTGAAAGCATGGATTTTGAAGAAACCTTACCACCTATGGCACCGCCGCCGAGACGTCCGAGCATCATGCAGAACCAGTAAGCACCTACCATAGTACCTGTAAGAGCAGGCCCTACCCAAGGAAGCTCTGAGAAATAGACATTGGCTGTATTTGGAATACCGCACTCAATACCTACATAGCAGAATATTGCAACTGCGCCGAGTACGAAGTGACGAAAAGAAAGCGGGCTGTATTTGTCTTTCTTGACATTGCCGGCCTTTCTTGCCGCCTTCTCGGCAGGGGTTTCCATGTGAGGCTCAGGAATATTCGAGAGGGCGATGATGATTGCAGCGACCACGAAGATTGCCATAGCAATGATCATTGCAGGAGCAGCGTCCTTGACTGTAGCTGTCTCAAGGCTGCCGCCTACAAGATAACCGAGAAGGATAGGAGCGATGGTACCGCCGATAGAGTTGCATGAACCGCCGAGCTGGATAAGACGGTTACCGGCGTTTCCGCCGCCGCCGAGGGTGTTGAGCATTGGGTTCACAACGATGTTCAGCATACACATTGAGAAACCTGCAACGAATGCACCGGCAACATAGACGCCGAATGACTCTGCCGGACCTGCGATCCACTGGATTGCAACACCTACAAGACCGACGATCACTGCAGCCAAAGCTGTGAATTTGTAGCCTTTTCTCTTGAGGATGATACCTGCAGGGATACCCATACATGCGTAGGCGATGAAGTTGGCAAGTGTACCAAGCTGTGAAAGAGCTTTTGATGCACCGAACTGTTTTGTGACGATGACTCCCATAGAGCCGGCGAAATTGGTAACGAACGCAATCATGAAGAAGAGAGCGAACATTACCGCAATCGCGAGGACATTACTGTTTTTTTTGTTACTCATTGTTATTAATTTTATTTGTTAATGAATTTTCAGTTATTCCAACCCGGCGGGACTACAATGAAGACAAGTTCATCCTGTTGACAACCTTGGTGCCTTCCGGAGTGTAGGCAAAGGCCATTCTGTCAGCGTATGTGCTCTCAGCCACGCGACGCACGACTTTCATGGTACTGTTCATCATGTGGTTCTGCTCGGTGAAAGGCTCAGGAAGCACGCAGAGAGCTGCAGGAAGCCATCTTTCAGGGAAAGCACCGGCATTTGCACCGCCCTTGCGGTAAGAGTCGATTTCAGCCTGAATCTTCTCAAGCATAATGGTTTTGGCCTCTTCTGAAGCAGGGTCGATTCCAGGTTTCTGCGACAGGGCCCACTCTTTGAGATTGTCCTTGTTAGGAACGACCAGAGCAATGGTGTAAGGGTCCTGGCTGTTGTGCAGAATGATATTGTCAATATATTTTGAATTTTCCTCAATTGACTCCTCGATGAGTTCAGGGCTGTATTTTTCTCCGTCAGAACTGATGAGCAGGCATTTGAAACGGCCTACGACATAAAGGAATTTCTCGTCCCTCATATAACCCATGTCTCCTGTGTGAAGCCAGCCGTCAATGATGGTGTCGGCAGTTGACTTAGGGTTTTTCCAATATCCGGCCATCACGTTCTCGCCCTTGATGCAGATTTCTCCGCGCTCGCCGTAGCCGAGTTCCTTGCCGTTGTCGTCCAGTATCTTGATTTCCATCGGTTTGACAACACGTCCTGATGAACCGAGGATGTGGGCTTCAAGTGAATTGGCGGAAATGATAGGAGTAGCCTCCGAAAGGCCATAACCCTGGAACATAGGGATTCCGATGGCGTAGTAATATCTCTGGAGGTCAATGTCAAGAAGTGCACCGCCGCCTACAAAGAATCTCATTCTGCCTCCGAAACCGCTCTGGCGTATGCTGCTGAACACGAGTTTGTCGAAAAGCGCGATGAGAGGCTTCTTCCAAAGCTGGCAGAAGCCGCCTTTGTTGTAGCCCTCTTTGTTGTATGAAATTGCTAAGTTGAGACCTGTCTGATACATCCAGTTGACGAATTTGCCTTTTTTCCTGATGGTACTCTCGACATTTTTCTTGAAACTCTTTGCGAGAGAAGGCACTGAAAGCATGACGGTAGGACGGATTTCCTTGATGGTCGAAGGAATGTTGCGGAGGCTGTTGCCCGGAACAGTCGCGAAAGAAGAACCACAGGCCATCAGAGTGTAGAAACCTGCCACGTGGGCGAAGCAGTGGTCGAGAGGGAGGATGATGAGCATCACATCCTCAGGTCCGCAGGAAATTACAGAAAGCGCCTGCTCGACGTTTGCAGTATAGTTGCGGTGGGTAAGAAGAATACCCTTAGGGTCAGCCGTGGTACCTGAAGTGTAGCTGATGTTGGCATAGTCGTCAGGCTCGACTGATTTGTATCTCTTCTCGAAATCGGCAGCGTGCCCGGCAAGGAAGTCCCCACCCATTTTCATCACTTCGCCGATGTAGATTTCATTTTCCTGATACTCAGGGAGTTCATCGAAAAGAATGACTTTCTCCACAGCAGGGGTATTCGGCAAAATAGCCCTGATTTTATTGATCTGGGAAGCGGACGTCATAATGAAACGGGTGTCCGAATGCTGAACCCTGAAGACGAGGTCATTTGACTCCTCCAATTTGATTGAAAGCGGAACGTTCACACCGCCGGCATAAAGGATACCGAGTTCACCGATGACCCAAAGGTTGCGTCCTTCGGAAAGCAATGCCATTTTTTCTCCTTTTCTGAGGCCGAGGGCCATAAGTCCGGCTCCGACGAGATGGGCCTGATCCCTTGTCTGTTTGAATGTAGTCTCTGTCCATTCGCCGTTCACTTTCTCACGGAGGAAGGTGTTGCCGGCATATTTGGCCGTGTAATGCTCGACAAAGTCGATGATAGTAGGTCTTTGTACCATAAAAAATATTGTTTTTGGTAATCCTTTGACAATTACCCGATTAATTATTCATTTCAACAAGCTGAAAACTTACTTGAACATGCCGAAAAGATTAGCGTCGATCTTGTCGGTAATCTCCTGGAAATCCTCAGGACGGTTCTCGAATTTGATTCTGTCGACGTCGATCACGAGAAGATTGCCCTTGTAGTCCTTGATCCAGTTCTCATAGCGCTCGTTCAGGCCTGTGATATAGTCTATACGTATGCTCTTCTCATACTCCCTGCCGCGTTTCTGAATCTGTGAAATGAGGTTCGGAATCGAAGAACGGAGATAGATCAGCAGGTCAGGCGGATTGACCAGCGACATCATGAGGTCGAAAAGATCGGAATAGTTCTCAAAATCCCTTGTCGACATCAGGCCCATGCCATGAAGGTTCGGCGCGAAGATGCGTGCATCCTCATAGATTGTCCTGTCCTGTATGATGACCTCGTCAGTCTTGGAAATGTCCACTACGTCCTTGAACCTTTTGTTGAGAAAGAAAATCTGGAGGTTGAACGACCATCTTTCCATGTCCTCATAGAAGTCGGCCAGATATGGATTATAGTCCACTGATTCGAACTTTGGTGTCCAACCATAGTGGGCAGCAAGCATTTTTGTAAGGGTCGTCTTTCCGCTGCCGATATTACCCGCGATAGCTATATGCATAAAGAATTCTTTTTTTTGGCAATTTCAGTGAACAGGGTCCACCTTGCCGATTTTTTTACTGATTATCTGAGCAAATTTAATAACTCTTTTTGTATTTTTGTAATCTAAAACGAAAAATTTTCAAATATGAAGGTTCACAGCTTTATTTTCAACAATTTCGGAGAGTGCTGTTCAGTAGTTTCAGACGAGGCGGGAAATGCGGCGGTCATCGACCCGGGGTTTGCCACAACTGCCGAACAAAGAGAGCTTTATGAATATATTTCATCCGCAGGATTGAAGCCGGAATGCGTGATTTTGACCCACGCCCACTTCGATCACATCTATGGTCTGAAAAAAATAACGGAAGATTTCGACTTGCCCGTATATCTGATGGCGGAAGAGGAGGAAATGTTCAGAAACAACGAAAGGCTCTGTCCGCTTTTCGGAATGCCTGTACCGGAGACAGTCGCCCCAACGAGATTGAAATTCGTCAAAGACGGGGAAAGCATAGAAGCCGGTGGCCTCAAATTTGAAGTATTGGCCACTCCGGGACACACACCTGGAGGAATGTGTCTTTTGGAAAGGACAGGGAAAACACTTTTCAGCGGCGACACGCTTTTTGCAGGTTCCATCGGACGCACAGACAGTCCGTGGGGCGACTACGACGCTCTGATGAAAGGTATTTTTGAGAAGCTGATGGTGCTTGACGGCGACATACGCGTCATTCCGGGTCACGGTCCGGAAACCACCATCGCCGACGAACGCACCAAAAACCCTTTCTTAGAACCCTTTAACGAGCCTGTCTCCGATTAGCTTCCCAGTCAGGCCAAACCACGCCCTTTCTATCCCTGAGCCCCTCACTGTCATCCTGAGCGGAGGCACAAAGTGCCGCAGTCGAAGGATCTTGTACATATTATGAAAATGGAACAAAACGAATACATAGAAATAGAAAACGCCTCGGCGCACAACCTCAAGCACGTGAGTCTCTCCATCCCGAGAGACAGATTCGTCGTGATCACAGGTCTGAGCGGCAGCGGCAAATCCTCACTTGCCTTCGACACCATATATGCAGAGGGTCAGAGACGCTACATGGACACGCTCTCGCCCTACGCCAAACACTTCATGGGCATACTCGAAAAGCCTGAAGTCGAAAGCATTACGGGACTGAGCCCCATCATCGCCATAGAGCAGAAGACCACGGGCAACAATCCCCGCTCGACAGTCGGCACCATCACAGAAATCTACGACTTCCTGAGACTGCTCTACGCCCGCGCCTCCAAAGCATACTCTCCTGAGACAGGCAAGGAAATGGTGCGATACACCGACGAACAGATAGTCAGCCTCATACTTGAAAACTACGCAGGCCGCAGCTGCTACCTGCTTGCACCGCTTGTTGTCGGCCGCAAAGGTCACTACAAAGAACTTTTCGACCTCATGCGTCGCAGGGGCTACACGCAAATCCGCATCGACGGGGAAATAACCGAACTCGCCGGAGTCACCTTCCTCGACCGGTACAAGCCGCATTTCATCGAACTTGTAATTGACAGGCTCAAGCCTCAGGCCAAAGACGAGAAGCGCATCAAGGACAGCGTAATGACCGCGCTGAACTACGGCAAAGGTTCGCTCGCCATCTTGGACAACGAGACTGGCAAGCTCAGCCACTACTCCAAACATCTCGTCTGCCCGGACACAGGAATTTCCCTTGCAGAGCCCGCCCCACACAGCTTTTCATTCAACCTGCCGCAGGGTTACTGTCCGCACTGCAAAGGCCTCGGCCAGATAGTCAACGTAGACATCGACAACATCATTCCCGACAGGAAAGTCTCCATAGCCGACGGCGGCATAGTCCCTCTCGGCCCGATACGCCAGACCAAAAAATTCGACATAATCCGCTCAATAGCACGCAGATATGATTTCCTTTTGGATGAGCCTATAGAAAATCTCCCCGATGAAGTCATCTCCCTGCTCATTTTCGGTTCAGACGAACTTTTCCGCATAGGCGAAGGAACTCTTTCCGAAATGGTCTCCTTTCCCGGCATAGTCGATGACATCAATGAGAAGATCACCTGCCCTGTCTGCGGAGGCACACGTCTCAACAAAGAGACCACTTACTTCAAAATCGACGGGAAAACCATCTCGGAAGTCTCCGCTATGGAAATTTCCCAACTTTATACCTGGATCTGCAGTCTCGAAGGCAAATTCGGAGAAAGGGAAAACAAGATTGCACACGATATTCTCAAAGAACTGAAAGACAGAATCGGCTTCCTGCTCGACGTAGGTCTGGAATACCTGTCTTTGGACAGGGCAACCGCTTCATTGTCAGGCGGTGAGAGCCAGCGGATAAGACTTGCCACCCAGATAGGCTCGAAGCTTGTGAATGTGCTCTACATCCTTGACGAACCGAGCATAGGCCTGCACCAAAGGGACAACCGCAAACTGATTTCTTCGTTGAAGAAACTGCGCGACGAAGGCAACTCCGTGATGGTCGTGGAGCACGACGCGGAGACCATGATGGCGGCCGACTGGCTGGTGGACGTCGGTCCCGGAGCCGGCAGCAAAGGAGGGGAAATCTGCCTCAGCGCACCCCTGAGCTCACTGTTGGGCAACGCTGACGCTTCACAGGACAGAACCACAAGCGCTTCCGCAGAAGAAGCCGGGAGCCTGACCGTACCGGCTGAAAAAATGATTATCGGCCCGTCCCTCACCCTCGACTACCTCAAAGGCAAAAAAGCCATAGAAGTCCCGTCCCATAGACGCAGCGGCAACGGCCTGAGCATAGGCATACGCGGAGCCCGCGGCAACAACCTCAAGAACATCGACGTGGACTTCCCTCTCGGCATGCTCATAGGCATCAGCGGAGTCAGCGGCAGCGGCAAGTCCTCCCTCATCAACGAGACCCTCATGCCGGTGCTGAAAAACAGATTCTACAATGCAAAAATGCAGGCCCTGCCATACGATGAGATTGTAGGAATAAAAAATATCGACAAACTCATAGAAATAGACCAAAGTGCCATAGGACGCACTCCACGCAGCAATCCTGCAACATTTACCGGAGTGTTCAACGACATACGCAACCTCTTCGAAGCCACCAACGACGCAAAAGTGCGCGGTTTCAAGGCAGGACGCTTCTCATTCAATGTGCCCGGAGGACGCTGCGAAGAATGCAAGGGCGCAGGCATCAAGGTCATAGAGATGAATTTCCTGCCGTCGGTGAACGTGGTCTGCGACCAGTGCCGCGGACGCCGTTATAAGGACGACACACTCGCGGTCAAATACAAGGGCAAGAACATCAACGATGTCCTGGAAATGCCTATCAGCGAAGCCTGCGAATTTTTCTCGACCATTCCGAGCATAGCTCCGAAACTGCAGGCACTCGTGGATGTGGGCCTCGGATATGTCAAATTGGGACAATCTGCGGTCACTTTGTCGGGTGGAGAGAGCCAGCGCATGAAACTTGCAGCGGAACTGGCGAAGAAAAGTACAGGCAACACGCTCTACATACTCGACGAGCCGACCACAGGTCTTCATTTCGAAGACATTAAGGTACTGCTCGACGTGCTGCAGAAGCTTGTGGAGCAGGGCAACTCGATTATTGTCATCGAGCATAACCTGGATGTGCTGAAAAGTATGGACTACATTTTTGATATGGGACCGGAAGGAGGCAAAAAAGGAGGCTGTATCATCGCTCAGGGCACTCCGGAGCAGCTCGCTGCCAATCCGGCCTCAGTCACAGGACCATTCCTGAAAGAAATCCTGTAAATTGCCTGTTAATTGATAATTAATTGATTATTAATCACTAAGTTACAGATTACGCATTACAGATTACCCATTACTAATTGCTCATTGCGTTCCAGTTAATTGCTAATTACTAATTACTAATTGCTAATTGAAAAAAAATGGATAAAGTAAGAATACACATTATTAACGACGACAGTTTCCATGAAGTGGAAATCGGTACCAGCCTGAAAGACATGGCAGCAAAAATCCGCCCGAAAGTGAAAGACGAGAAGACGGGCCTGGAATTTCCCGTAATCGCAGCCATAGTCAACCACAAACTCAAAGAGCTTGACTACAAGGCAGTCTTCCCCGAGCAGGTTGAATTCATAGGCTACAACCACCTTGACGGACGCAGAACCTACATCCGTTCCCTCTGCTTCGTACTCCAGAACGCCGTCAGAGAACTGTACCCCGGCAAAACACTCATAATCGACTACAGTCTCCCGAACGGACTCTACTGCGAAATCAAAGGCCAGGAAATCAACGCCGGTGAAGTCGGGCGCATAAAAGCCGCAATGAAACGCATCATAGACGCGGACCTGCCATTCAGCAAGGCCAAAGTGACCAACGAAGAAGCCGTCAGGCTTTTCACTGACAACAATCAGCCTGAAAAAGCAGAACTCGTCAAATCCACCGGCCGCTTCATGGTCAGTGTCTACTACCTACAGGGCTACGCTGACACTTTCTACGGTCCGCTCGCCCCGTCCACTGCAACACTCGGACATTTCAACCTCATGCCTTTCAGCTGCGGCTTCTGCATTCAGGTGCCCGGCGTAGGTGAAATCGATGAAATGCACAGCCTCAGCAAACCGCAGTCCAAAATCGCCGAAGCTCTCAGGAAGCACTCGCAGTGGTGCACCATCCTCGGCACTCACGGCGTAGGCAGCCTCAACAGAGTCATACTGGAAGGCAATGCCGTCAAGCTGATCAACTACTCCGAAGCCCGCCACGAAAGCGAATACGTCGAGATAGCAAACAAGATCAGCGCCGAGAAAGACCGCATCAAATTCGTATTCATCGCCGGCCCGTCAAGCAGCGGCAAGACCTCATCGTCCCTACGTCTCGCCATACAGTGCAAAGTGCTCGGACTCAATCCCAAAGTCATCGAGCTCGACAATTATTTCGTAGACAGGGAACATACTCCGAGGGACGAAAACGGGGAATACGATTTCGAATCGCTTTATGCAATGGATCTGGACTTCCTCAACGCACAGCTGAACGAACTCTTGGCAGGCAAAAAAGTGGAAATCCCGAAATTCGACTTCAAGGAAGGCAAACGCCACTTCAACGGCAATTTCATGCAGCTCGAAGACGGCGACATACTTATCATGGAAGGCATACACGCACTGAATCCGGCGATGATTACTTCGGTGGACAACTCCCGCATTTTCAGGGTCTACGCGTCCGCCCTCACTTCCCTGTCCATCGATGAGAACAACAATATGTCGACCGCTGACAACAGGCTGCTGCGCCGCATAATCCGGGACAACCGCACACGAGGCATCAATCCGGAAGAGACCATACTCCGTTGGAACTCAGTCCGCAGAGGAGAGAACCGCAACATTTTCCCTTTCCAGGAAAACGCGGACGCCATCTTCAACTCAGCCCTGATTTTCGAACTTCCGGCCCTGAAATACTACGCAGAACCGCTTCTGCGACGCATTGCCCCGACCTCTCCGGCCTATAGCGAAGCCGTCCGCCTGCTCAAATTCCTCGGCTACATCGTCGCCCTCTCCCCTGACGAAATCGCCGCCATCCCGCCGACCTCCATCATCCGCGAGTTCATCGGCGGCCAGACCCTATAAAAATATCCTCCAAATCCGTTACGCTCGAGTACAGATTTGGAGGATAATATTAATCTTTCAATTCTTCCTCTCCTCCCATGCGTTTTTCAACCATTTCGTAATTCCTCTTATTTTGTCATCCCGACCAAGGCACGAAGTGCCGCGTGGATGGATCTTGTACATATTACGTAAATGTTAAATAGTAGGAACGCACAAAATAACGTGTATTAGATTTTTATCATATTGCCAAAGATTAATTTTTACTACAAGTCTGCGAGCTGTTCCAATGTCAAACCGGTACATTCTGATATCGTCTTTACATCAATACCCTTCGCCTTCATTTTGCGCGCAGTCTCTTCTCTTCCTTCCTTCAGTCCCTCCTCACGTCCCTCCTTCAGTCCTTCTTCTCTTCCCTCCTCTCGGCCCTCCACCAATGCCTCAGCACGGGCTCTTCTCTCAGCCTGGTAAATTCTGTTCTTTGTGTCCAATTCGTTCATCATAAGACGTTCGTATTCTATTTTCTTTTCCCGGGTAAATGAGCCTCTATCGCAAGCTCTCGCCAACTGCGCCATCCTCGGACTCCGCTGAATGACATCAGGTATCATTTCCAATTCTTCGGAATGCTTGAACCAGTAAAACAACTGGTCCATGTACGTCGTGCACTCCTCGGCAGGCTTCCTGAAACGGCTCAGTTCTGCAAAGTTACAAGAAATTACCGTCGGTGCAAGTTCTCCCGTGCGTTTTTCTACCATTTCGTAATGGGAAATCAAATTGTCTGAGTCCCACAGCCGGTCATTTTCATGTCGCAGGCTGTAATTCAATATGCCAACCACATAGACAGGAGTCAGCTTTTCATAGTCCTCACCCTCATCAAGATTGTTTCGATAAACACCGGAGGCATAATACATTACCCGCTTGAAAAAAGGGTCATAGCGCTCGCGTTGGACCTCCACGATATAACTCGTTCCGTCCTTGCCTCGGCACAGCAAATCAAGCCGTGTGCCTTTTGAATAGATTGTGTCTTTGAGTTGTTCCCGGTCGCAGTAATCAATGATGTCTTCAACCTGTGCCTCTTCGGGGAGAATCACATTGAGCAGGTCTATCAGCAGGCCCTTGTTCGCCCTGTCCGCATATACGACTTTAAAACCCGGGTCCTTGAGCAGGTTTACAAATTTTGATGCCTTTCTTAGCTTGATACCATTCTCTTTAGCGGATAATCTGTCTTCCATAACCTATCGTTTTTACTTTACCGCACGAATCAAAACGCCACCGTAGCACCCCGTTTCCGTGCGGTTTCTTTGTATTGCAAAGTTCGGAAGACTTATCCGCGTAAACAAAAAGTAATCACTTAAGTTTCAAAATCGCGCTCCCACTAATATGGAAACGCGATTCAAACAAATAGTTCGCTGTAAAAAAGCCGGTTTTTTCAAAAATCACGTATAGTGAAATTACCCCAAATGATTGAAGTTCATACCAATTGTTGTTTTGGCCAAATCATGGGATTCTTCGACTGCGCTCGGGAAATTATCTTTAGTTTTGTCATTTTCATTACAATTTAGTTTTTTCCGCATTTTCAATCAATTCCTCATACGGAGGCCACATCTTGATGTCCTTCATCTCCGGAGTCGGTGGATAGGAAATTGCTATGGAAGTATTACTTACGGAAAATTTCCGCAAATCTTTTAAAGAAAGATCATATCGAGCCATTACCTTATAATTCTTTGCAACATTATCCCAAGTCTTTTGAACCCACTCCCAATCATTCATTCCTTTTCTGTCTATAAGAGAATTATCGAATATAAAGAAAGACAATGTGTCTGTTTTATAATGTTCATATACAGCAGCCACATCATGATAACACAAGTAGACATAGTCCTTTGTAGACTTTGCCTTGAACGGATACTGGACGAAATGCCTGGCAAAAGTTATTGTGGTATCAGGATATACATGATACGGATAGCCCTCTAACGGACAATCCCATACACGAGGGAAGAAACAAGCTATATCAGTGTCTGAATTGTTCGTCACTGCAATATTCACCCTATCATCCAAGTACGGACTGGGGCAAGCAGTCAACACAAACAACATAAGAATCAAGCATAACTTCTTCATAATAATTATCTTTAATTTCGACATTTTATGAAAATTATTTTCATCTATATAGCAGATTCAAACCCGGCTTCTTCATATAATAGTTTCCTATACTTCATATATGCTTCTTGTGATTTCTGATCATCTTCAGATAAGTCGAAATAGAAATATCTGTTCTCTACAAAAGCCGCAAAAGCCGTCATTGAGCCTTTTTTAATCCAATATTTGGATGGAGTATTATCCACTGTTTCAAAATAACATTCTGGAATGTAATATGGAAACTTGCTTGGAAGTTCTTCGCTCAGATCGTCACATATCAACAGCCACCGCATACCATCACCTGCCCTATCGTCTTCAATAGCCAGTACAACATATTCTTTCAGAAGTGTAAGATGTCCTTCAACATTGTCCCACCCGTTTTTTTCCAAAACAGGATTATTTTCTTGCAATTTTATACATTTGACTAACATAACACTAATATTTGATATGGCAATGGAACACCTGATTTGAGTCAAGGCAACAAACGACATCCTCACCAAATATTCTTTTGTTTTTGAAATGAATGATGGCCTGTCCTTGACCATCCTTGCCCATATTACGTTTACATTCATGAAAACGCCAATCAGACACTTCTTCCCTTAATGTTTTGACTGACTTGATACCAACATCACTATATGGAATAATCAGCCGTCCTTCAAGCACATCCGAAATCTGATATACGGACAGCGAGTAATAATCAAGCCGTAATGTTCTATCCAGAAAGAAACAGAATCCATCAAACTGAAAATACACTTTCTCCAATCTGTTGTCTTCACCATATCCAAGTTGTATTTGATATAATACGGAACCGGTCATCCTATTAAACAAAGACATATTTTCTGACTGGATAATATCATTTATTTCCTGAATCTGATTTTCCGGAAACACCACAGAAAAATTCTTCTCCGGATCCAATCTCCAGGACATTACTGTTTCATAGAGAAGCTCCAGGTATATAGACATATCTGATTGGTCCAGCACAGGCAAGGATTCATGTATAAGCTCGACATTCGTATCCGATACCCATGACAAATCTCCGATACAATCCCTGAAACCATCCCAATTGTCATTCTCGTATGGAGAGCCTAATCCTTCCTCAATGAAATTTATCAGATTTTGTCTACCACAAATTCTTTCGCTGACATTAATTTTCATAGTATCTTATTTTATAATACAAATTTTTAATGGTCTGGTGTATAATACCATTCGCCGCTCTACTATTCAATGGACCAATTTTCGATATACATCATAAAACAATAAATAATCACCAGTTCTAAGTCTCTGCTCAAGATACTTTATGGCATCGTTAGATTCCAGAATTACTCCTGTATGACAATCCACCAAAAGAAATATTTGGCCTCTTTCGATAAAGAAGTAGCCCCAATTGATGACATTGGCTATTCTGAATACAAGGTCAGGCTTCCGTTCTTTGATTATATCAAGCAGTTTATCATATATGCCACGTTCATCCGCTTCATATCTAAGGGGCCATTTAGTAAAATCCCATGGTTCTTCATACACAACAGCCTCTCCAGTGGACTTAAAATCTATAAACTGTGCAATATAAAATTTTCCTGTATCAAGACTGTCCCAAGTCGCATATTGCGCCCACTCCTCTTGAAGTTGTTCATAATGAGTTGTAAATTTTAAATGATCAATCTTTAAATCACCCTTAAACATAAGAGCCGGGATTAGATACAAACTATCTGTTTTGTTCAATTTTTTGACCTTTCTTCTTATCTTTCGATCCAGCCTTGGCTTCTGACGTTCAAATTCATTCATGATATTACGTACAAATGTACTATCAGGCATAGTCGCGCCAGCTGTTACCCTATTACATAATAAGAACAACAGAACCAAAATTATTTTTCCAAAGTATTTCATTAAATTAAAATCTTATTTGTCCTATCGTCTGTAAAAATTTTATGAGAGTCTGACAGCCGTTCGCTATCGCTCACTCTCACGATGAAAATCATTTGATATCGCTCCTGGGCGAATTCATATCAAAGATTTTCATGTCCGGTTTCATTAGAATTTAGTTTTTTCTGTATTTTCAATCACTTCCTCATACGGAGGCCACATCCTGATGTGCTTCATCTCCGGAGACGGAGGATAGGAAACAAGCAGAACCCCATTATTGTCACACAATGAATATATATCGTCAAGCGTCAAATCATAGCGGACATAATACAAGTCATTTTTATATAATTCTGACCCACTGCTTCCAGGTAACTGTTCAAAAACAAACAACGAAAAGAATTCGGAACCTTTAGGTATCCAGTCCTCAAAAGTGTCTGCAGGACTCGATATTCTTCTGGACGTATGTGGTAAAACGTCGACCTGACATACACGTCCATGATATGACGTCATTGTCGTGTCTAAATCTTCATATAACGAAGTTTTTTCATCTGGGAATGTAAAATCGACCCAATAATTCGACTTATTTTCAAAATAAATACGGGTACTCTCTCTATATTCGGGATTACATAGCCTGGCCATAAAACTCAATGCCACAATACCATACAATAATGTTGTTTTCATAATCTGTATTGCTAATAAAGTAATTAAAAATCGCGGCCTAAAAATTTTCCATACTTGATTTTATGGTAGACACTCTTTGGGGAGAAAAGATGTGTCGAATATGAAGCTTTAAAACGAGCCGGAAGTTCATCAAAAGACATAAAGGCTTCATTTACTCTCCAAACACGCCAACATTTTAAGCCAATCAATTCTTCATCTACATAGTTTCTAAAATAGATATCGGATAAGTCCGAACATGCCGGAGCATTACCATATTTTTTCCATAGTCCAAATTTAACCCCTAAATTAATATTAGTATGGCAATAGTACTCAACAGGTCCTCTGACTATATCATCTATGTCAGGTGACTCGGATTGGTCATACTTAGTTTCAAATATTGCAATGACATTCCCTTCCAACCAAGTAGAATCAGATTGTAAATATTGAAAGTACCTTTTACCGTCAGGCAACTCAACCTCAAAAACATCGTTAATACGTTTATAAACTCTCATTTTTTATCAACGTTAATAAAATATTATGCTTTTACACATCGTAAACCTCCAGTTGGAATGGTAATTCTATATTTCTTTTTGAGTTTAGGAATGTCGGCATCTGTTTCAAATATGTCATCCCAATCTTCGTAACCAGTGTTATAAAATGCGAAATTTACCAATAGGATCATCTTAGAAGATTGCCGTTGTAAATATAATGAGTTTCTCCTGGATAATGAAAAGAATTCATTGAAAAATGAATGATTTCTGCATTAGGACTCCTATAAATTTCATTTGCAAATTGATAATATTCTTTATAAGAAGACAAATTCGGATAATCATATCTATGTTTTCCATATTTTTTGCCTAATTGCTGAGGATCAAATAGTTCCGCCGATAAAGCCTCCAATACATGCAGCTGTTACTCCAAATTCCACAGCACCGCCGACCAAACCAACTATTCCATCCTGACTGCCACCTGGGCCGAAGCCGTCGCCATACCTATCACGCTGCAAAACGCAACTGCAATTATCTTTAGTTTCGTCATTTTCATACTATCAAAGATTTTCATGTCCGGTTTCATTAGAATTTAGTTTTTTTTTGCATTTTAAATACCGTTTATCAGTTTATAATACCCTCAGAGTTCGTATTATTTGATGTCAAGAGGATTATCCGGTAGTTTCATGTAATTGGAAATGTACTCCTCCGTAAATAAGATATCTGCTTCGCTATATTCTTCTTTAAAAGCTCTATTGATAAACTCTATACCTTTCTGTTTATGTCCAGCTAAATAATACAAAATAGGTAACCTTACAAAGAGTTCAGAATTAGCCGACCCTAAACGCTTACCCTCTATCATCATAATAACATTCTCAATATTTGAGAATTGTCTACAATAAACACCGCTATATTTTTGTAATGAATCTTTTAAATCATTTAGAATGGCTTCCGAATTAGTCCCCGGTTCAATAAGGTCCCATTCTTTCCATGTATGTACTGGCATTATGTAGCCAATATGTTCGGAAATCGTATTTGTATATCGATTGGCTTTAAGCCACTCGGCATCAGATATTTTTCGTAAAATTTTTTCAACATCATCATATATCAGACCAATTCTTGGCGCCACCAATCTGTGACCCTTAATTTGATAAGAAGCAATATTAAAACATACAGTTAAATATATGTTGGCAAACATCGGTTTTATATAAAAATTTCCTTTTTTTACAAAACCAAGATTATTGCATATTTCTTTCAGAATAGCATTTACTTGTTTTCCCATAACTATTTAAAAATTAAATGATAACAGAATTATCATTGTTTATCATGAAAATATGCAATGATACTCTTTATTTGATTGCAAATATCCTGAATAAAAGTTTGATTGATGTCAAAGTTAACCAGCATTTCACACATACAATCTTCGCTATAGAGCAGGCTTTTCACATTAATAATTCCAGTAGGAATGCGAGTAAAGGACATAGAAAAATTTCCATCAATCATAGGTTTATACTCATAGTAAAAATAATCCACGCTTTTACTGCGAAATAATGCTTCATTTAACATTTCGAAATCCATTAGCTCATTATATACTATAGCAATGGCAGTAAATCCGTTATAATTGACCCTAACACTTATTTTAAATTGACGAATGTCAGGATAATATTCGACAATTTCCAGAGATATACATGGCCTGCCACTTCCTTCTTTTATTGTTAATTGTAACATTTTAATTAATTTTTAAATATCTTCCCATATAAAGAAAGACAGTGTGTCTGTTTTATAATGTTCATATACAGCAGCCACATCATGATAACACAAATAGACATAGTCCTTTGTAGACTTTGCCTTGAACGGATACTGGACGAAATGCCTGGCAAAAGTTATTGTGGTATCAGGATATACATGATACGGATAGCCCTCTAACGGACAATCCCATACACGAGGGAAGAAACAAGCTATATCAGTGTCTGAATTGTTCGTCACTGCAATATTCACCAAACCCAGCTTCTTCATATAAAAGTTTCCTATACTTCATATATGCTTCTTGTGATTTCTGATCATCTTCTGATAAGTCGAAATAGAAATATCTGTTCTCTACAAAAGCCGCAAAAGCCGTCATTGAGCCTTTTTTAATCCAATATTTGGATGGAGTATTATCCACTATTTCAAAATAAAACATAGGTATAAAATAAGGAAACTTCCCAGGTATATCCTCACTTAAGTCATCACATAATAGCACACTTGGCCCCAGATCATCCTTGAACCAATCATCTTCTGATATAGCTAATACTACGTACTCTTTACCAAGAGTAAGGTGATCCTTAACCTCGCATCCCGCAAGACGATTAATACGAGGATCTTGCAATTTTATACATTTGACTACCATCTTATGAATTTAATTTTAAAACCTGATAATATTCCTGTATTTTTATAGAGTTCCGGCCCCAGGCCCTTTCCCCTAACATTTTTTATGGTTTTCATACTACTGCTGTTTCTTGCCGAAGCGGTATCTGTAGCCTATATAAAAGTTACAGCTGTCCATGTAACTTTTTTCAGGCAGATTGTTGTCATACCTGTTGAACGTACCGATATCGACACCAAATACAAGCTCATTATTGCGTTTGAACACGAAACCCGTTCCAAGGTCCAGCCTTATGTCAAAACGCCTGAAGCCCAATCCGGCGGCTTCGAGCGTCTCCCTCAGATAGTCATAAATATTGTCGTACCCGAGTCCGACCAATGTAAAATCAATCTCTTTTTTGAAATAATCGTAGGTCCCGTCAATGGTTACATCAGAAATATCCAGGGAAAATCGAGAACGTGAAGCCAGACCCACAGAGAACACCGGACCGCAATACAGATACATACCGAATTTGTCCGGCTTTATGTCGAACTTCCATTTGGCATGAAGCGGAACGTTCAGAAAGTGCTCCTGAATAACTTCACTTCCGGAATCCGAACCGGAGAAATTACTGGATACCACTGCACGGTACGACCAATTCAAGCCCGGGGTCACATAGAACGTTCCTTTTACGTGCATATCATAATCCGCTCCCAGCTGGACGCCAACTCCCGGTGCTATCCCGATTTGAGACTCCGCAGGAGTGATACTATAGTAGTACATACCATTAAAATCCGCCCTGACTGCCACCTGGGCCGAGGCCGTCGCCATACCTATCACGCCGCAAATCGCAGCTGTCATTATTTTCAGTTTCGTCATTTTCATTCTATCATAGATTTCCATGTCCGGTTTCATAATGTTTTAGTTTTTTTTCTGCATTTTCAATACTGTTTATCAGTTTATAATACCCTCAGAGTTCGTATTATTTGATGTCAAGAGGATTATCCGGTAGTTTCATGTAATTGGAAATATACTCTTCCGTAAATAACATATCAGCATCTAAAAATTCCTTCAAGGCTTTATTAATAAAGTCAAGCCCCTTTTGCTTACGGCCAATTATATAATACATAATAGGTAACCTTTCGAATAAGGCATAATTACACGGATTCCAATATTTCATATCTGTAACTGCGATGACATCCTCAATGCTGGAAAAACGCCGACAATAGACATCGCTATACTGTCGCAACGATTCTTTTAAGTCATCAAGAATAATTTCCGAATTAGTCCCAGGTTCAATAAGATCCCACTCTTTCCATTTATGCATTGGCATTATGTAGCCAATATGCTCGGAAACCGTATTTGTATATCTATATTTTTTAAGGTACTCAGCCCCGGAAACCACCCGTAATATTTTCTCAACATCTTCAAGGATTACTCCGATTATTGGAGCAATAAATCTATGACCTTTAACTCGATAAGATGCAATCATGAAACCAATAGTCGAGATAATATTAGTTGTATAAGGCTTTACAAAAATATCACCCTTTTTATAATACTCATATCCCAGACTTCCACAAATTTCCTTTAGAATTGTATTTACTTGCTTTCCCATTTTAATAGCATTTTGATTAGCGTCCCGTTAAAATGCAACACTAATGACATAGATATTCATTGTTTTAATTCTTCGGCTGTAAAGTTAGAGAAATAATATTGAATGTTACGAAAAAATCAAGAAAAAAAATCTGTCGCGACCAAATCGTAACAGGTTAATTATCAAGAAATTACAGCTGCGACAGATTTTAAAATCTGTCGCAGCTGTAACTAACTGATTATCAATAAGTTTTACCTCACCTCTGAAAGAAATCGACAGACTTGCCCATAACAAACTGTTAATCAATCGATTATCCAATCACAGATAAAAATTCAGCCTTAAATTTGGAACTTTCCTTACTGACCTTTTGCTTCAAACGTTTTTTTCGACTATAAAGAGGCCCCAACTCTGTATTGACAAAAATACATATCGCACGCATTGAGAGGCCTGCCGCAAGATATAGGAATAGTTTATAGTCAGCATCCCGAAAATCAGGAAATTCACTACGGAACTTTTGAACGATGTTATTCTTATACTTATTCACAAAAAACTCCAATTGCCCTACAGTTTTTTCATCATCACTAAATACCTTGATTAATTCTTTAACCTGTTGTACAATAGCCTTGTCTTCACTACCAGAGTAATATTTATCGCAAAGTTCATCTAAAGCTTTTAAACTTCGTCCATACAACTCACCGATTGCGGCTCTTAGATTCTCATTCTGCATTTTTGTATCACTCACGACCGATTGCAGATTTGAATTCAAAAGCTTTGTATCATTCAAAGAAGACTGAAGCTGGGACAACATCGCCATTTTTGCAAGGATATCTTTTTTATGCGCCAAATGCCGCTGCCAAAGAATTATAGACAGCAATATGATAATAACGAAAAGAGCGATTATGAATATTATTTTACTTCTTTTCTCGTATACTAATTGCTTATGCTGTTGTTCCTTTTCAGATTCACTAAACGCCAACACTGCATCCGTAACCTTAGCCTTAATTACTTTCATCAATATATTATGCTGATACTCGTGTTCTTTTTCCATAGCATACAAAGCCCCTTCAATATTTCCAAGAGCCTTGTTCACTTCGTAAGACAGCCAGTTATCTGTACTATCATGAAGTTCAACATAGTTTTTATATACAACAGCACTATCAATCTGGTCAATACCAACGTATGCTATTCCAAGGTTTCTGTAATCTGAAACTTCCAGAAAATCAGGAAATTCACGCATCAATCCAATATAGGTATTCACTGCCTCCGGATAGTGTTTACCGCCTAAATTCGATATTCCGGAATATCTTAAGCCATTGACAAGCAACGCCGTATCCTTATCAGCACCTGCCACATCAATAATTCGGTTTGAATACTCCAGAGCCGTTTCGTAATCTCCTCCATTATTAAATGAGCGCCACATATAAGCCAATGCCCAATTGGCATAATATTCCTTGCCCGACTTCACAAAACAAGCGTATGATTTTTCCGCATATTTAAGGCTTTCCACATTACTGTAAACACTATTGTATATATCAGAAAAAGCACGGTATATCAAGCCAAGATGAAACCAATCTTCCAATTTCAGACCGGCCGTTTCAGCTTTCATCAAGTCGACTATCGCCTTGGAGTAGTCCTCGGCATTCTGCTCGATGCGGGCCCGATAGTAGTAGGACAGCATTTTATGATATTCGTCCTTACTCCCGGCATAATAGTCCACGGCTCTGGTGATGATGCGGGTATCAGTGGTGTCTTTGTAGTTCTTGTCCTCCGCCTGGGTCCGCAGAAGGGAGTAGAGAGCGATGTCTTTCGGGGATTTAAGTGAAAGGGTGTCAATGTCTTTGATTATTTGCAGCGATGAGTCGGGACGTTCTTCCATCAGGGACTCCGCACGCTGCAGGGTTTCACGGACTTCATTGTTTCCGCTGCAGGCGCAGACGACGAGTACGCCAATGGCGCACAGCAGCGACAGGGATATTTTGGAAAATAGTTTCATTTTCACGGTATTATGGTTTTGATTTGCAAAGGTAGTGAAATTCTGGCATTTTACCGATGACATTATACCGGGATGTACAAGATCCCTCCGCGCGCTTCGCTTGGTCTCTTTTTGCAAAGTGCCTGGTTGCTTGTACAATCGATTTCTTTAATCTCGGGCATAAATACGGGCTGTTTTGTTCCCGAGATTGCTGTTTTGAGGCTTTCGGGCACGAAAAACGGCTTTTTCATTCCCGAGATTGCCACCTTCCAGTCTTCCTGACCAACCACATTTCTGTCATTTCAAGCAAGCACATTTCTGTCATTTCGAGCGAGCAAAGCGAGTCGAGAAATCTTGTACATATTACGAATATGCATTATATTCAAGCACTTACCTAAATGTACAAGCTCCCTCCACGCGCTTCGCTTGGGATGACAGGGGTGGGCGGGATGACAGAGAGGGGGGCTCGGGAGGACAAGAGGGTGCTCGGAGAAAATGCAGTCTGAAAGGCAAGATGACAGGGAATTGAATAGCGGGAATGTAAAGGGGACAGAAAAGCCAAAGGCGTGAAGAGAGGCTAAGCGAAGCGCTTAGTGCAGCGAAGCGGAACGGCCTCTCTGATGTCTTTGGCTTTTCTGTATATGTAAAAACGGGACTGGCCCAAAAGTGCCATAAACATAATGAAAACCCCTGTTACAAATAGCTGTAGCAGGGGTGAATTCTTCAAAATAAGGCTTTGGGGCAGACTCGTTAAAAGTCCGGTTTGCTCCGTTAAAACTTTAATTATACATTACAGCATACTGTCAAGCAGCTTGCGGAGGGAAGCGGCGTCAGAGACGGAAGCCGAAGTAAGCGTGCCGTTACCGATGATGTATGAAGTCGGCAGGGCTGAAATACCATAGAGGGTGACGAGCGGAGAAGCTGCACCACGCACGTCGCAGACACTGATCCACTGCCGGTCCTGCTTCTTCACGACCTGGGCCCAATCCGTCTTGTCAGGATTGAGGGCCACCTGGAAAATTTCAAAACCCCTGTTGTGGAACTCCTTGTAGACAGGAGCCAACACATCCTGATTGAGCATTTTCTGCTCTGCATTTGAGCTGTCCCAGAAATGAAGCAGAATGACCTTTGCATCCACTTCGCTGAGCTTCACCTTGTTTCCCTTGATATCAGGCAGTTCGATCTCAGGGAAATTCACAGCCTGGGCATCCCTCAGCCGCGACGCCAGCCCCATGCGGTTCATCCTCTTGTCAGCCTCGGCACGAAGAGCCTTCACATAACGCGAATCAGGATAAAGCGTAGCCAAAGAATCCGCAGCGGTAGCAAAATGATAGCCGTCAGTCATCTGAGAGAAGACCGGCACATTCTCATCCAGCATCTGGAAAAGAACCGGCACCACAGTCAGTGAATGACTGTTCTCAACCACATATTTGACACTCTGACGGTAATACTCGATGTACATCCTGGACAATTCCTTGCTAAGACGCTGAACCTCCTCCTGAGAATTTGTCGCAGACACAAGCCTGCCTGCCACCTCGTTCATTTTAGCGGTAATCTCAGCAGTCTTTTTCTCAACCTCAGCAAGTTTCAGACTCTCCTCGGAACCGTCCACAGTGTAATTGCCGAGAGTATCAGCCTTTACGCTGACCTTGTCCCCTCTCTGCAACAGAAGAGAAGCGATTTTGGTATCCTTGTAGAAAAGATAAACGAACTCAGGCTGGGCTTTGGCCACATCCACCTTGTAGGAAAACTCTCCACGGGCATTGGTAGCCACAGTATCAAGCACAGTGAAAGTATTGATATCCAAGAGTTTGACTATCACTTCCGAAGAAGGTGCAGTCTCCACGACGCCCTTGATTTTCGCCCCGTCGGAGCAGGCTGCCAAGCCCATAACAGCTACGGCCGCCAAAAGAAATTTACTGAAGTTTGACATATTCATTGTAAATGCTTGCCGCAATCTCAGCCATTCTTTCCTGAGAAAGCGATAGTTTTTCCTTCCTGAAATCGAGGTCAGCCTCAGAATTCAGGGGGACAAGATGAATGTGGGTGTGAGGGACTTCCATACCTAACACAGCCACGCCAACCCTCTTGCACGGCACGGCAGCCTTTAATGCAGTAGCGACCTTCTTCGCAAAAGCGCAAAGCCCAGCGTAAGTAGCATCATCCAAATGGAAAATATAGTCATCCTCGACATTTTTGGGAATGACGAGGGTATGACCTTCCGCAAGAGGAGCTATATCCAGGAAGGCATAGAAATCGTCATTTTCCGCCACCTTCCAGGAAGGAATCTCCCCTTTTGCAATCTTAGTGAAAATCGTTGCCATAGGCTTAGAGTGTTATGTCTAAAATCTCGAATTTTATGACACCTGCAGGAACCTTGGCTTCAACGACATCACCCACTTTATGGCCCATCAGAGCCTGACCTATAGGTGTCTGCGCAGCAAGTTTGCCTGAAGCGAAATCCGCCTCATTCTCGCTGACAAGCGTGAATTCCATCACAGCCTTGTTGTTCAAATTCCTGACTTTGACCTTATTAAGCATCTGAACCACGTCAGTGCCTATAGATTTCTCGTCAATCACACGGGCATTCGCAACCAAATCCTTGAGTTTCGCGATATTCAGTTCCAAAAGTCCCTGGGCCTCACGGGCTGACTCATATTCGGCATTTTCCGAAAGGTCACCCTTATCTCTCGCCTCAGCTATCTGCGCCGAAATCACCGGACGCTGGGCCAAAGCATCAGCAAGGTCTTTTTTCAACTTGTCCAGACCTTCCTGTGTCATATAATGAACTGCCATAATATAAAAATTTTTAAGTATTCAAATTTAGTCAATAATTTGCAAAAAAACCGGAAATTCCCCTGTTTTTTTTCAACAGGCCATACCTTCGTCTATCGTATAAGACGGCGGCATATTTCCCGGTCCAGAGCAAGACGGGCCTTCAGCTCAGCCAAATTGTCGAATTTGATTTCATCCCTTATCTTGGCGACAAAGGTGATTTTCAAATCCAGACCGTAGATATCCTCGTTGAAATCGAAAATATTGGTCTCAATCGTCATGGCATTGCCTTCTCCCACCGTCGGACGGACACCGATATTGCACATTCCGTACAGGTCGCGGTCCAAAGTATGCACCTTCACAAAATAGACTCCGTTGCCGGGCACCAATTTCAAAGGCTCATACAGCTGCATATTCGCAGTGGGACAGCCGAGAACTCTTCCGAGCCTCATGCCTGACACTACCACGCCTTCAAGCGAATATTCGTAGCCAAGCATTTCCGCGGCCTTCTCCACCCTGCCGGCCTCGAGTTCAGCCCTTATTTTTGTGGAACTGATGTTGCCGGAAGACTCGCTGACCGCAGGCGCACGAAACACCTCCAGTCCCAAGCCGGCCGCAACAGCTGCCACTTCCTCTGAGGATGAGACATCACAGCCCATCCTGTTGTCATATCCCAAGAGTATGGCTGTGGCTCCATATTGAGCCACAAGCACATCCCTCAGATATTGTTCAGTTGTCAACTGACTGAATTCCTTAGTGAAACGCAGCAGTTCCACCCTGTCCACACCCAATGCCTTGAGCATCTCCGTCTTCTCGGAAAGCGTGGTCAAAAGTCTCAGACTGCTCGCATCCTGCTGGAGAACATTTCTCGGATGAGGCCAGAAAGTGACAACCATGGACTGCTCCGACATAGCCTGAGCCGCATCCACAAGGGCTTTTATCACGCTTCTGTGTCCGAGGTGTACCCCGTCAAAGAATCCTGTAGCGACTATCATATTAGATCCACCTTACAAGCTCGAAGTCCTGTCTGTGAGGCAGCAGCGGGTTCTTCGCGTAGATTCTTGCTGCCACCTGATACATACCGGTCACCTCAGGGACAATCTCGGCAGTGTACTTACATACGCCGTCGGTAAGCTCTACAGGAGTGAATTCTGTCTTCTCCTTGATGTGGAGCTTGCCCTTCTTGTCTGAAATCGCGAAGAGCAGCTCTACGCCGATTTCCTCAGGCTGCACGTCACCGATATTGAGGACAATCTCTGCAGTGAAAGGCTTGCCGATTGACACGGAGTCAGTTCTGTCAAATTTGGATACTGACACCATGCCGATGTTCTCCCATTCCCTGCGCATATGCTTCTTCCATGCGGCAATCTCGCGTGCTACTTTGTAATTGTCGGCAACGAGGCTTGCCACTCTCTTAGACTGCGGGTCATAGTACTGGTTGATGTAGTCAGTGAGCATACGGTTGGTAGTGAAGTTGCATGCAACCTGTGCGATACAGTTCTTCACATAGCTGATCCACTCTGCAGAAAGCCTGGTCTTAGGGTCCACATTGTAGAACAGAGGAGCGATGTCGCTCTCTATGAGACCGTAGATGGTAGCTGCATCAAGCTCGTCCTGGAAGCCCTGGTCAGTGTAGGTTCTTTCCATAGGGAGATACCAGCCTGCACCTTCCCTGTAGCCTTCGACCCACCAGCCGTCAAGCACAGAGAAGTGCATAACGCCGTTCATGGCGGCTTTCTCGCCTGATGTACCTGATGCCTCAAGAGGACGTGTAGGGTTGTTCATCCAGATGTCGACGCCCTGTACAAGGTATTTTGCAAGGGTAATATCATAGTTAGGGATGAAGACGATCTTACCGATGAATCTCTCCTGTTTTGAAATGTCCACAATCATCTTGATGAGATCCTGTCCGGCCTTGTCGGCAGGATGGGCCTTGCCGGCAAAGAGGAACTGTACAGGACGCTCGGGATTGTTCACGATTTCCGCAAGTCTGTCAAGATCCTTGAAGAGAAGGTGGGCACGCTTGTATGTTGCGAAACGTCTCGCGAAGCCGATAGTGAGCACGTCGTCGCGGAGAGTTTCCTTGATGGTCACAATCTGGCGTGGAGAATAATGGTTGGTAGCTGCAGGGTCCGAGAGTCTCTCCTTGACTTCTTTGATGAGTTTCTTGCGGAGAGCCGTACGTACAGACCAGATTTCGCTGTCAGCCACACTGTAGATACCTTCGAAGCAAGTCTTGTCATAGTGGTGGGTCTTAAACTGCTCGCCGAAGACTTTCTCGTGAACAGTCTTCCACTCGGCAGCCGCCCAGGTAGGATAGTGGACGCCGTTGGTGACATAGCTTACATGAAGTTCCTCAGGCAGATAGCCCGGATACATAGGAGCGAAAATGTCGCGGCTGACCTCGCCGTGAAGCCATGACACACCGTTGATTTCCTGTGAAATATTGGCAGCGAGATTACTCAATGAGAATTTCTCCGCAACATTTGCAGGATTGTTCTTGCCAAGAGCCATCATGGTCTCCCAGTCGATTTTCAGACGTCCCGGATAGTGGCTGATGTATTTTCTCAACATACCCTCGTCAAATGCGTCATGTCCTGCAGGGACAGGAGTATGGGTAGTGAAGAGTGATGACGACCTTACGACTTCAAGAGCCTCGTTATACTCAAGATTGTCGTTCTGCACATACTCTCTGAGCCTCTCGAGACCTGTAAATGCGGCATGGCCTTCGTTGCAGTGGTAAACCTCAGGGTTGAGCCCCAATTTGCGGAGAGCCCTGATACCGCCGACACCGAGAAGGAGTTCCTGTTTCAGGCGGTTTTCCCAGTCGCCGCCGTAGAGGCTGTGGGTAATGCTTCTGTCCTCTGGAATATTGTCCTCATAGTCAGTATCCATCAGATAGAGGTCGGTACGGCCGACTTCAACTTTCCAGAGTCTTGCACTGAGCTTACGCCCCGGGAAAGCAACGCTTACTGTAAGCCAGTTGCCATCAGCGTCACGTACAGGAGTTGCAGGAATCTTCATGAAGTCCTGGGCATCGTACTGGGCCACCTGGTCACCCTGGGCAGAAAGCACCTGCGTGAAGTATCCGTATCTGTAGAGCAGACCTACAGCCACGAGATTGACGTTCATGTCGGAAGTCTCCTTGAGGTAGTCACCGGCAAGAATGCCGAGACCGCCTGAATAAATCTTCAGTGAAGTGTCAAGACCATACTCCATACAGAAGTATGCGACTGAAGGGCTCTTTCTCTCGGCTTTGAGAGCCATGTAACTGTGGAATTCATCCATTACATTCCTGAGTCTGCCCAAGAATTCGTTGTCTGTAGCCAATTTCTTGAATCTCTTGAGACTGACTTTGTCGAGGAGGGCAATAGGGTTGTAGCCCAATGCCTTCCACATTTCTGGGTCGATAGACTTGAACAGCTCTTTGGCAGATTCGTTCCAGCACCACCAGAGGTTCTTTGAAAGGACTTCGAGGTCTTTGAGACTGTCAGGGAGCTCACGGCTCACGAACATGCTGTTCCAGTTCGGCTGATTTACATCTAATTTCTGATATTGCATCGGTTTTTCGTTTTTAATTTGCGGGAAAGCGCCTTTCTCGGCGACAACTTTCTCCAAAGCCTTGGAATAGGCTTCCTGGTAATATACTATATTGTTTGACCAAAGAGCGATTTCTGACACGTCTTTGGCATTGTCCATGTAGACTTTTCTTTCTTCTTTTGAAAGAAGCGCGATTTCTTTGATTCTGCCCACGACTTCCTCAACCACGCTGTTGTAGTTGGAGTCGTTCCTGGTCACGACAGTGATGCCGGGGTGCTGTTTGCCGTAGTGTGTGCGGATCCAGAGTCCGAAGCCGGCAAGAGAAGTCGTAAGGGTAGGCACACGGAATGCAACGGCCTCAAGCGGAGTGTACCCCCATGGCTCATAATAAGACGGGAAGAGCGCAAGGTCGAGTCCGACGAGGAGGTCATAATACTTCATATTGAAAATGCCGTCGTCGCCGTTGAGATACGAAGGAATGAAATATACCTTCACTCTGTCGGATATGCTGTTGTTGAGCCCGACCTCGTTGAGGCGGTTGCAGATACGGTCATACTCGACATTCTGGAGATAATGCGACGTACGTGTGACATAGTGTGAATCAGCACCATGAAGCTTTGCCTGCAATTCTCTGTCCGGGCCGTTGTGGCCTGCAGGAATCATGATGAAAGCGTGCACCGGCCTGCCTTCCGCACCTGAATGGTTGAGTCTCTCCAAAGCGTCGATGAATACGTCGATACCCTTGTTCTTGTACTCGTAACGTCCGCCGATACCTACCATTATTGCATCCTGCGGTACTTCCTCGCCTGACATTGCAGCAGCGACTTCAATGAGTTTCCCGCGTGCAAGTTTTCTCTTGCCGTCGTACTCTTCATCGGTAGGAGTGATGCTGTTCTCGAAGCCATTAGGAGTGACCACGTCGACTTCCCGCCCGAGGAACTGCCCGCATTCCACAGCGGTGATTTCACTGACAGTAGTGAAGATATCAGCATACTGGGCAGATTTCTTTTCAAGAGAGTGGCGTGCCACAACATTGAACTCCTGAGCCTTCTGGTCACCGTCATAAACGCCTATGGCGTCATACAGAGGCAGATTGTTGCCCGCGAGACAACGTCCTACGATAGTAGCATGGGTGGTGAATACCGTAGCGATCGGAAGTCCGGACTTCTTCACATAGAGCAAGCCTGCTCCGGTCTGCCACTCATGGAACTGGGCGACGACCTTGTCTGAAGTCGACAGATTATAAGTATAGAAACTCTCGATCACCCTGCCTGCTGCGTAGCCGAAGAGTGCTGACTCCCTGTAATCCCAGTTTCCTGTGATGGAATCCACACCGAAATCATTCCAACACTGGGTCAGAATGTCATTCTGCTGCATCAGGTACTGCTTGAAATCCACTAAGATCGCAGTCGGTTTGCCGGGAACGTTCCAACGTCCTATCCTGACCTTGATACCCTCATTGGCAGCCTGCTGTTTCCATGAACGGTAGAGTAACGGATCTTCAATGAAATCCGGGTTACTCTTCGTGCTCATCCAAACATCCGGACCGACAAGAATGTGGTGTCTTTTGAGCTGAGACTTCAAATAAAGTGATTTGGTTGCAATCACGGTATATATGCCGCCGACTTTATTGCAGACTTCCCAGCTCACCTCAAATAAATAATCCGGTTTGATTAATTCGTTTGCCATTTTTTTACAATTATACTTAGCTAAGCAGGCGGCAGCCAAGTAACTTGACCGCCGTCTGAGATTCAATATAAAATGCCTCCGGAGTTAATCTGAAGGCAGTTTTATTTATTTTTTTGCTGTCTTTTTGACAGTAGTCTTCTTCTTTGCAACAGTTTCCTTTACAGCAGTTTCAGCCTTTTTTGCCGCAGTTTTCTTTGCAGGGGCGGCCTTCTTTGTTGCAGTCTTCTTCGCAGGTACGGCTTTCTTTGCAGGCGCCTCTGCAGGAACCGCATAATCACCTGAAGCGAGTCTGTCGTTTACACGGAGTGTAAAGTCGCTCAACACGTTCATATAGTTGATGAATGCCTCATATGGAGTGTCGTACGGATTGAAATATTTGTGTACGGCACCGTCTGAGAAGAATTTGGTGCACATATAGTAGAGATGGTCGCTCTCCTGAAGGTGACCGAAGTCCGACCACATGGCCTCATCGTTGATGATTGAGAGTTTCTCCGTCAGACCGTAAAGTTTGTTGAAGGCCTCGTCCTGGAGTTCGTTGCCGAGCCATGCTGTGATGTCTCTTTCCTCGTCTGCCCATGAAATAGGATCCGGAACGTCGATAGGAGCCACTGCTTTGTGCTTCTTGGCTGCCTGTGAAGGAGTTACGAATTCGAATTCACCGTCTTTGATGACAAGCTCAGGGAAGTATCTGAGGAAATCGAAGATGCCGCTCTGCGCTTTCTGATGCTCGCCGAAGGTCTCGTAGTCCATGAAGAGGTTCACGATCTCGTCGTTCTGGGCCGAAGCTTTGATCCAGGCAAGGTATTTCTCGCCTGTAAGAGGATAGTCAGCCCAAGATTTGTCTGAGAAGCGGAAAGCGATGTCGTCACTGAGCGAAGAGTTCTTGAGCAGGAGCTTCAATGAAGCAGCGTTTGCGCAGCTGTAGAGGTAGTTAGGACTCTTCCAGCCGAGAACGTGTTTTGCACCCTCAGTAAGCATTGCCTTGAAGCCCATCTCGCTGACCATCTCACCGATGGCGTCCGAATAGATCAGCTCGGTGTTGCGGAAAGCCTTAGGGGTCACACCGAAATAATGCTCGATGGCTGCTTTGTGTTTGTTGACCTGGTGTTTGAACTCAGTCTCGGAAGCGAGAGAAGCCAAAGAGTGGTAGTAGGTCTCTGAAAGGAATTCCACGTCACCGGTCTGGGCAAGAGCGCGGAAACTGTCGAGAACCTCAGGTGCATAGCGGTCGAACTGCTCCAATACCGAACCTGAAATCGAGAATGTCACCTTGAATGCTCCCTTGTTGGCTTTGATCAGCTCAAGCAGAAGCTGGTTGGTAGGAAGATAGCACTTTGTAGCCACACGGCGGAGGATGGTTCTGTTTGCAAAATCATCATAGTAGTGAGAATCCTTTCCGATGTCGAAGAAACGGTAGAGTCTCAATCTCGTCGGCTGATGCACTTGAAAGTACAGACAAATACTTTTTTTCATATTTTTAATCTTTTAATTTCTATTTATTAATGACTGACTCGTACACAGCTTTTATCTTGGCAGCTGCATTGTTCCATTTGAGGTTGTTCACCTCGTCATAACCGCACCTTGCAGCCAGATGTGAGATTGCAGGGTAGTTGAGAAGACCGTAGATGGCATCGGCCATGGCGTCAACATCCCAGAAATCGACTTTCAGGGCATAGCTGAGAATCTCGGCACAGCCTGACTGCTTGGAGATGATTGACGGTACATTGGTCTGCATGGCCTCAAGCGGAGAAATACCGAAAGGCTCTGAAATGGAAGGCATTACGTACACATCCGAGAGAGCGAACATCTTCTGCACCTCCTTGCCCCTGAGGAAACCGGTGAAGTGGAAGCGGTCCGAAATTCCCAAACGTGCGACGTGGCGGATACATCTGTTGAGCATGTCTCCGCTGCCCGCCATCACGAAGCGTACATTCTTGCATCTCTTGAGGACTTTCGCAGCAGCCTCGATGAAATATTCAGGTCCCTTCTGGTAGGTGACACGTCCGAGGAAGGTAACGACCTTGTCCTTGACATTGCGTTCAACCTCGAGATTGTCCCTGCCGCTGAAGTCAACTGCGTTGTGCACTGCAACCACCTTGTCAGGGCTGATGCCGTAACGGTTGATACAGATGTTGCGTGTAAGCTCACTCACTGCAATCACTTTGTCAGCCGCCATCATACCCTTGGTCTCAAGGTCGAGTACCCTTGTGTCGATATGGTCATCGCTCGCCCTGTCATACGAAGTGGCGTGCATGTGTACCACGAGAGGCTTGCCGGTGAGCTGTTTGGCAGCGATGCCGGCAAGATAAGTCAGCCAGTCATGAGCATGAATCACATCAAACTCATCTTTGTGCTGAAGTGCTATGGTTGCGCCGACCATTGCGTAACGCGCAACCTCTTCCATAAGGTTGGCACCGTATTTTCCGGAGAATTTGTATTTCTGGCCGTACTGTACGCGGAAACCCTTGATCTGTTTTTTACGTTCCTCCTCGACCATCGTAGTGAAGTCTACAGGATCCACGTAAGGCACCATGTTGGTACCGATATGCACGAACTGAACCTTGCCGAGGAACTCGTCCACGGTAGCCGACACCGTGTCTACGGCAACGTCGCTCGCATTGATGATTTTTACGGCGGACTGGTCCTCGTCACCCGATGCCGACGGCATTACGAAAAGCACGTCCACATTGTTGTAGGCCAGACCTTTGGTCATACCATAGCAGGCAGTACCCAAACCACCGGCAATATGAGGCGGAAATTCCCAACCGAACATCAAAACTTTCATTATCTCTCCTCCTTATATTGATTCATTAAATAATCTATCTGCAAAAGTGCCGCAGTACTGCATGCACAGGAAATCGCTCCGTGAGGCTCGTGAGGAGGGTCACCGTCGTAAAGTTCCGAGAATGCGCCGACACCGTGTTTATACATATCTTCGTAGATGCCCTCGATAAGGTACTCGGCCTTCTTGTAGAAGGCAGGGCCGTTCATCTTGAAGCATACGTCGATGTAAGGTGCAAGCAGCATAGGGAAGGCGCAACCCTGATGGTAGGCGAGGTCCCTGTCCGTCTGCGAGCCCTCGTACACGCCTTTGTAGTTGATGTTGCGAGGAGAAAGGGTACGTATACCTCTGCGTGTCACAAGTTCGTCGTTGATTGATTTCACGATGCCCGGCTTCAATTCGTCCTCAACGGCGCAGTAATCAAGGCTGATGGCGTAGATCTGGTTTGGTCTCACTGCCATATCGTGCTCGTACGGGTTGTTCACGTAGTCGTAGAGACAGCCTATTTCAGCATTGTAGAATGTAGGCTGGAAATTCTTCAGAACGAGATCCCTTACAGGAGCCCATTTCTTCACGAATTCGCTCTTCGCGCCTGCATATTTGGTCTCCATGTCGATGGCGAAGCAGAGCGCGTTGTACCAGAATGCGTTGGTCTCGACCTGATAGCCAGGACGCTCGGTCACAGGCTGTCCGTTGACGTAGGCGTTCATCCAGGAAAGTGCGACGCCGTCCATCTGGGCCCAAAGGAGACCGTTAGGATGCATTGTGACTTCCTTTCTCCGGCCCGGAGCATAGCTTTCGATGATGCCCTTGAGGGTCTCTCCGTATTTGTTCCAGATATGTTTTTCCTTACCGCTGAAATGCACATACTGCTGGATGGTATCAGTCAGCTGGAGCGGTGATTCAACCTGAGTGGTCCTGTGGAAAAGCCTCTCCTGCTCGTCTGCGATGAGGGTGTCGAGGATTTTTTCGAATTCAGCGCAGTCACCGTTTGCGTAGAGGGTCAGGCCCGGAAGTGAAGCGATGGTTTCCCTCAGAAGGCCTGTTTCAAGCCAGCTGAAACCGGCATTGATGCGTTCCTTGTCACCGCTGACGCATTTGAAAAGGTCGGCATCGTGGAGAAGCACGTCTTTATAGGACTCTATCCTGTTCAATTTGTTGGCGCAGCTTGTGTATTTTCTCTTGAGTGCAGCCGGAGCGGCAAGCTCGGTCGAAGCAGAGAACACGATGCTCTCTCCCGCCTTGAGTTCAGTTGAGAACAGACCGGGTACGAGAAGATCCTCTTTGCAGTCAAAACCGCGGCGGGCCTCATCCGAGTAGGTGATGCCGTTGTACCAGTAAGGCTGGTATTTGAATGAAGTTTTGCCTGAAAGCTGAAGGTTCAGACGAGGGAAGCCTTTGTAGAGGCAGAATGAAACGCCAGAAGGAATGTCCTCGTATGTGGTGTCCGCCTCAGGATTCTGGGAAGTAAGGCCGTGTACGCTGCGGAATGCAAGGAAAGGTTTCAAACTGAGTCTGACCTTTGAAGGTGCCTCGACGAGCTCGTATTTGATGAGCAGCTCATTGCTGTCAGGTACCATCAGAATGCTCTTGGTGAAAATAATGCCTCCGACTTTGTAGGTGATCACAGGGATCGGATCGGCACTGAAGTCAATAATGTACTTGTGACCTCGCGGTTCATAGGTATCGCCATAACAGTGGATACCCAAGTTAAATTGCTTTCCGTCAAGATACAGGCTCTCGTCCAAAGATGACAAAAGCATGTACTTTCCTCCACCGAAGTTCTCTACCGGCACAGCGAAAAGTCCATGATAGCGTCTTGTGTTACAAGCAATTATGGACATGTTACAGTAGGCTCCGGTCTTGTTTGCCACAATAATCTCCCTTTTGAGAGAATATGACAGGTTTACAAGTTCCGACTTGTTGAATTTAAGAAAAGCCATATATGATTTTTTATTAAAATTATTTCTTTTTCAACACTATAGCACAGCGGCTCGGCAGATAAAGATACAAGGTGCTGTCAAATTCAGGTCTTCCGTTAGGACACTTGGCATTCACGGTAAAATGAGCCTCTCCTTTTTTTATTCTGGAAAAGCCGTCAAATTCTGTTTCATCCGTATCCAATATTACTGTGTACTCCCCGGCCGGTGCGGACACTCCGTAGTCGGCAAAAGAAGCCGTTGTGTTAAAATTGAATGCAAAGATACAATCATTTCTTCTAAAAACAAGAATTTTTTTCTCCTCGTCCTGCACCCAAAGCTCCGGTTTTTTCTTGAAAATGCGCTCCGAGCGCTGTAAAGCCACCATTGCCTTGTCAAAATTGCGTAAATATTTATATCTCAAATAATCAGGTTCCGCGAGCGACCACTGCCTGCGGGCGTATTTGTACGACCAGTTGTTGCCCTGGCGCGGAAAGTCAATCCATTCAGGATGTCCGAACTCGTTGCCCATGAAATTGAGGTAGCCGTCTCCTGCCGTGGCCATGGTCACAAGCCTTATCATTTTGTGCAGGGCAATGCCCCTGTCAACTTCAAGCGACTGCGAGCCCTTGTTCATCGAGGTGTACATCAGAGCGTCCATAAGGCGGAAAATGATGGTCTTGTCGCCCACCATTGCCTGGTCGTGGCACTCGGCATAGCTGATGGTCTTCTCGTCTGCGCGTTTGTTGGTGAGCTGCCACCAGATCTCCCCGACGCTCCATTTGTCTTCAGGCACATCCTTGATCCATTTGATCCAGTTGTCGGCCACGCCCATGCTCATGCGGAAGTCAAAACCGATGCCGCCCGCCTCGAAAGGCGCAGCCAGACCGGCCATACCGCTGACGTCCTCGGCGATGGTGAAGGCGTTAGGATTGATTTCGTGGATAAGCATATTTGCAAGTGCAAGATAGGTCACCGCGTTCTCATCCACGCCACGGTTGAAATAATTGTCATAGCCGACGAAATCCACACCCAGGCCGTGATTCCAATAAAGCATGCTGGTCACGCCGTCGAAGCGGAAACCGTCAATGCCATATTCATCCATCCAGAATTTGCAGTTGGAAAGAAGGAAATATTTGGTCTCGTCCTTGCCGTAGTCAAAGCAGCGCGAACCCCAAGCCGGATGATGTCCCTGAGGGCCCGAATAGAAATAGAGATCTTCGCGTCCGTCGAAACGTCCGAGTCCTTCGGCTTCGTTGTCAACCGAGTGGGAATGAACGATATCCATCACTACGGCTATGCCTTTTCCATGTGCGTCATCCACCAAATGCTTGAACTCTTCAGGAGTACCGAAACGCGAACTCAGGGCGTAGAAATTGGCGACCTGATAGCCGAAGGAACCGTAATACGGATGCTCCTGCAGGGCCATAATCTGCAGGGTGTCATAACCGAGGTCTGCAATTTTAGGCAGCACATCAGTGCGGAATTCCTCGAATGTACCGACTTTCTCCTTTTCCGTAGCCATGCCTATATGGCATTCGTAAATCATCGGATGAGGACGTTTACCAGGACCACGGTGCTTCCATTCGTACGGTTCTTCCGGCTCCCACACCTGTGCGCAGAAGGCCTTGGTCACAGGATCCTGCACCAGTCTCGTGGCGTATGCGGGAATCCGCTCCCCGCCCCCTCCGGGCCATTCGATGTACAGTTTGTAAAGATCACCGTGGTGCATGAACATCTCAGGAACAACGATTTCCCAGTTACCCTGCCCCACAGGGTGAAGGGCGTATGCGTCGCTGCGTTTCCAGTTGTTGAAATCTCCGAGCAGGAAGATTTTGGTGGCATTCGGAGCCCACTCACGGAATACCCACTCATTTTTAACTGTACGTTGAAGTCCGTAATATAGATGGTTGTTGACATTGAGCTTCAGAGAGCCATGATATGAAAGTCTCTCCTTGCATTTGAGGATGTTTTTATGCCGCTCGTCAATGGCGTCCTTGAAAGGCAGCAGCCATTTGTCCTCGTCGTAGAGCATTTTAATTTTCTTAGCCATAAGCCTATTGGTTTTCTGAAACACTTTCCACTTTTTCACGCACGCCGCGCAGGTAATCACGGCACTGCCTGATCAGTTCCTTTGACCTGGCGACATCCTTGTCGATGTTCTCCAGGCCCGTATTCGGGTCTTCCACCCTTTTGGCAATCTGCTCCAGTTCCTCCATTGCCTTTCCGTAATCAAAAGTCTTTGCCATACTGCTCTTATTTCATTATTACTTCTTTTACCTTTGTCGTAATGACGCCGTCCAGGAAACGCAGCGACATATCATCGCCGGGTTTCACCTGAGCCGCACTCTTCATCAGCATCCCGTCGCCGTCTGTCACCAGCACATAGCCCTTCGACAGCAGATTGTCGGGATTCGCCTGGGTGATGCGCATTTCCATTCTGTCCAAAGCCGACTCCGCCCTCAGCGTCTTCATCGACATCGCTCCCACAATACGCCTCAGCATAGTCTCCACGGCATTGTCATGACGGCTGAGCTTGGCCACAACCGCAGTCCTCACCCGGCTTTCCATCCTGTCCGTTTCATAATCGTAGGACAGCAGCTTCCTGCCCACGGCATTCTTTACCTTCGCCTCGGCCATATCCACAGCACGCCCGAAAGCCGCCAGTTTGCCCACTGCCCCGAGAGCCACCCTGTGTGCCAGTTCCGAAATCAGCGCATCCTCATCCCCGTAGATATCAAGCAGAAAATCCGCAAGCGCCGTCGGCGTCTTCAAATGCCTGTAAGCCACCATATCGCACACATGATAGTCCCTGTCATGTCCCACAGCCGTCAGCACCGGAATCGGAAACTCCGCTATAGCCAAAGCCATTTTATAGTCATCAAAGCACGCCAAATCCAGCTCGCTGCCGCCGCCTCGCATAATCAGCACCGCATCGTATGCCTTCCCGCTCTCCCCTATCCTTGACAGCGCCTCCACGATGCCCCCAGGACAGCTCAGTCCCTGCATGGGCGACTGATACAAGTCGAAATCCATCGCAAAGCCGTATGGATTTTCATTTATATGCCTGCGGAAATCACCGAAGCCGGCAGCCTCGTCTGATGAAATCACAGCAAAACTGTACGGCACCCTCGGCAGGACCAAAGCCTTCTGCATTTCCATATACCCGCCCTTGGTCAGCGCCTCGATGGTCTGCTGCCTCGCCAATGCACTCGCCCCGACAGTATATTCGGGATTTATGTCCAAGACATTAAAAGAAAGCCCGTATTGCTCGTGGTAATTCACCCTACCCTTCACCAATACGGACATATCTGCCTTCAGTTCGCTCCTGGTCTGCGAATAGAAATACATTGACAACATCTCGAACCTGTTCCGCCAGATATTGGCATTCATAGACGCAATCACCCTTGCCCCCTCCTTCTGTATCAGCGTCATATAGCAATGCCCGCTCCTGCTGTCCACCTTAAGCGACTTGATCTCCGCACGTACCCACAACGCGTCGGAACAGCCCTGTTCCAACACTTCCTTTATACCCCTTTGGACATCTATCAGTTCATAAAATTCCGGAATCTCCATACAAGTCCTTTATGTGGTTTTTACTTGAACTACAAATTTAATAAAAATAATTGTAGATTTCTAACATAATTTTCGAATTACACGCCCAAAAATTAATTCCGGAAAAAAAAGCTTATATTTGCAAATCTAAAGTCATGATAAATCAGTTTTTTACTATGAAAAACATAAAACCACAGAAAATCCTGCTTGCTTTTGTAATCATGCTGTGTATGAACGCAGAGGAAACAGGAGCACAATCGATGCCGAGACTGTATGAACTGGTCTATGGAAAACTGTCCCAAAATGTGGAAGGCAAAATGGAATATAATAATGCCGACGGGACAAAATCAATGAATTATTACAATTCGGATTATTGTCCATACGTCCTCTCGCGGGAAAATGACGGCAGCTATCTGATCCGTCCCGGAAAGAACACGCTTTTCACGGTAAAAACCGGACAGGAAAATCCATGGAAAACGACAAGCAGCTACAGATATTGGAGAGGCCAGTTCATCAAGGATTTTGATATCATGACACCATACGCGCTTCCGGTAAAGCCCGGCGCAAAGGTAAAATGGGAGCAGGACAGGCGCCACCGTCAGAAGACAATGAATTTCGACATGGAGGCCTACGACACCGTCTACGCCGTCAGAGGAGGTACGGCCTGCGTCTGCAGCGATGACAACGCCTTGTTGATTGTCCACAAAGACAACACTATGTCGCTGTATATCACTCTGTCAGATGTATTTATATATCCCGGCGAAAACATAGAAGTCGGACAGCCGGTCGGTCTGGCGGATTACGGCGGAGTCGACATCAGCTGGTTTTTCCTGGACAAGAACCGCTTTGAAGGAGACGTGGCCAAAGGCTGGCCTTACGCACATTTCATCCCGTATTTCAGCACCTCGGAAGGACTTGTGCAGCCGGAAGAAAACAAGGAATATGAAGCAGTAATGAGCGATGAAGTCGCTACTTTGGACATGAGCAAGTCCGCAAAGAAAAAATATCTCAAAAAGAAGAAAAAATAATCATGAAACCGAACATGAAAATCTTTGATAGAATGAAAAAAATCATATTCAGTTTTTTGGCTTTGTTTCTTATTCTGCCTGCTTCCGGGCAGATTCCTCACGCACAATTCCGCGGAGACCAGATTCCAAAGAAATGGCTTGAAAAGCTCGAACCTCTGGTGAATCATGAAATTGAATTCTACCGTCCCTTGGGTCTCGCGGAAGACTTCAGCATACGCATCTGGGCATTCAAAGACAGAAAGACCGGCTATGATACTATAGGAAAGATTGTCGGAAGACATAAATGGGTGTCTGAATCAGGCCTGGAAACAGCAGGAGTTTTCATACCGCCGAAAAATGTCGTGGCGATTTTCGGCTTTGACGGTGAACGGGACCGGATGGTATCGCTGATTGCGCATGAAATAAACCACAGCCTGTTCCATCAGACTTTCCCGCGCAAAACATTGACCCCGACATGGCTTAATGAAGGGCTGTCCGAATATTTCGAGAATTGCAGTGTCAGCCGCAAAGGCGTCGTGAAGCATGAATTTCCGGATTACGACAAGGGCAGGCTCAAGACTAAATACATGCTCGGGGAAATCAGACTGGCTGAATTTGTGGATTACGGATACAAGGAATTCATGCAGATGGAGCATTCGGACGACATGTCGGCCTACCGCATGGCTCACGCGATAGTGACTTTCCTGACTGAAAAGGAAGTCTTCCCGGACTGCTTCAAAGCCATTGCAGGCCGCTCCCGCGAAGAGACTCCGTCAATGATGCTCGACTCGGCCTACCCCGGCGGCCTCTCCGCCTTCGAAACTGATTTCCGCGCCTTCATCCTACAGAAGAAGTAGCACGGCAAACATATACAGCAGAAGCCCTTGGAAGGCCAGTTCACTTTTGGTGGAGCGGTTGACGAGGGCTTCAGTCGGATTTGACTCCCTGATGGCCGCAAGTTTTTCAACATCCGGAAGTTGTCTGAAGGCCCATTTGCGTATGATGTAGCCATTGTCAATCCTCGTGAGGCCGCCGTTGGAGCGGTTGAGAGAGATAAGTGTCTTGTAATCAGAATAATAAACCTCAGCGCCAGGATCTTCCGGGAGTTGCGATCCGAGAGTTGCAACAATCAACGGAGTCATTCCGGCAGCTTTAGCATTGGCTGTGAATCTGCGGATTTTTTCGGCTTTCCTGCCATGTATGACTGCGGCATCGTAAATCGAAATCACGAGCAGATTTCCGGTGTTCACTATTGAATCACAATAATTCCCGTCTTTGTCCGAAATCGAGAGCACCGCATTGAAGTCCTCGGTGCCGTTCTTCACCTCAGTCCCGACGTAGGTCCAGCTGCTGTCAGGAAGTTCGCCGATGTCAAATTCCTGCTTTCTGCCGTTCTTTTCGTAGATGAAAACCGCCTCATAGCCATGTTCTTCCGCATTGAGGGTAGTTCCGGCCTTATACTCAGTGAAATCGACCATAGGAATATACAGCAGGGAATAAACCATGAAAAGCACTGTCGACAGTGTCACGATGGCGAAAGAGACATATTTTCTTGCTTTCGGAACTCCGAGCTGTCTCATCGGAATATAGCCTGCCGCAAGGAGAACGCAGAGTATAATGTTCTTTATAAAAGTCTGAAGATGAGAAAGATGTATAGCCTCACCGAAGCAGCCGCAGTCCATCACAGGATTCCAGATGACAAGAGCAAGGGTCAGCAGGGTGAAGAAGCCCTGGAAGCACATTGCCACGACAGCGAAGAACTTGCGCCATACACCTGTCACAAGTCCGGCTCCGATCATGCATTCGGCAAGCGCAAAAAGCATTGCGAAAAACTTTGCCGTAGGCTCCATGAAGCCAATATGCAAAAAACTGTAGTATTCCTTCATCACTAACATTGCCCCGACCGGGTCGAGAATTTTGAGTATACCGGAAATGAAGAATACAATGCCGACCAGGAAGCCGCAGAACCGCCTTAGGCGTGTGAGGTAATATTTCATTATTTTCCGATTTTGTTGTCTACCACGGCCTTGATTTTGGCGAAAATCTCATCTGCAGGCAGCATTTCGCCATTGGAGTCGCTGCAGTCTATGCGAATAAAATTGGAGTCCGCCTTGCACTGTCTGAGATACATATCCCTCACGCGGCTCTGAAATGCGATGCTGGCCTCGTGTATGTCTTGTGCGCCCTGCAGATAGCTTCGGTCGTCGCCTTTGCGGTTTTTGGAGAGCATTTTCTCCACGAAAGAAAGCGGCACATCAAGGAAAATGTTGAGTTCAGGACGCGGAAGTCCGAAACTGCCGAATTCAGTGTTGATTATCCACTCCCTCAGCTCCTCCGCTTCGTTGGGATCAGCCAGTTTTGCGCACTGATAGGCAATGTTGGAATATACATACCTGTCAAGCAGCACGTTGCCTCCCGAGCGCAGGATTGTTTTCATTTCCGGGCCCGCCCCGTGTCTGTCTTCAGCAAAAAGCAGCGCAACAAGCTGCGGGTGAACGCTTTCGATGCTGCCGAAATCGCCTTTGAGAAACCTGCCGATGAGGTCTCCGTAGATGGGCGCGTCATAGCGCGGAAAATGTATGTATTCGAGCGGTGCTTCCAAGCTCTCGAGATATTCTTTAAGTCTGTGTACCTGGGTGGATTTGCCGGCTCCGTCCAAACCTTCTATTACAAAAAGCATAGTTCTCCTGTTTTCAAAATATCTCCAAAATTAAGGGATAAAATCTGTTTTGCCAAATTTAGTCCAAGAAATGATTAAAGTTTCTAACTTTGTATCAAAGACGGATGAAAATGAAAAGAAATGAAATAAAAATAATGGGCATAGTGAATCTGACGGATAATTCCTACTATGCCGCAAGCCGTTGTCTCGCACACGCGGCAGCGGACGTTTCGGACAATGCAACAGAAAAGACCGGAGACGATACTGAACTTGAGACAATGACGGCAAAGGCACTGGAACGTATAGGTAAAATGCTGGATGAAGGCGCTGATATTATTGATATAGGTGCATGTTCAACAAGACCTGGTTCTGAACCTGTTGGCGAGGAAGAGGAATGGCGCCGCTTAGAACCTATATTGAAGGCTGTGAGAGAGCGTTTTCCTGAGACAGTAGTGTCTGTGGACACTTATTGGGCATCGGTGGTGGAGAAGACTGCGGCGCTTTTCGGAAAAGCTGCGCGTGAGAAGTTCATCGTGAACGACATTTCGGCCGGAGAAGACGACCCTGATATGCTGCCGACAGTCGGACGGCTTGGTCTGCGCTACATAGCAATGCACAAAAGGGGTACGCCTAAGACGATGCAGAGTCTGTGTCAGTACGATGATGTAGTGGAGGAAGTCGTCAGATATTTCCACGAATTTGCAGCGAAGGCTGCCCGCTACGGCATAAAAGACTGGATACTGGACCCTGGATTCGGCTTCGCCAAGACCATTGGGCAGAACTATCAGCTGCTTGCAGGTCTGTCCTGCTTCAGTAAAGAAAATTTTGCAGTGCAACACGTTGCCGCCGAGGTGCCGGGAGAAAGCTGCCGCAATGACGGGACCGGACACGCCGTCTGTGCTGAATTCCATCCGGAAATCTTGGTCGGTGTATCGCGCAAAAGTATGATTTACAGACTGTTTGACATCACTCCTGAAGACTCTCTGCCGGCCACACAAGTATTGCATTACGCCGCGCTGCAAAACGGCGCCACCATCCTCCGCGTCCACGACGTCGCCGAAGCCGTGCGTACTAAAGAGCTGTTCGCTGTCATTGCCGGGGAAGACGCCGGCCGCGTGGAGAAGCCTGTATGACAATCCGTTTGTCATGTTGAGCGGAGGCACGCAGTGCTGAAGTCGAAACATCCTGTACATATTGGCTGAATGTACAAGATCCTTCGACTCGCTTCGCTCGCTCAGGATGACAATAAAAAGCTGGTCAGGATGACATCGAAAGACCACGCTCAGGATGACAATAAAAAGCTGGTCGGAATGACAGTCAAAAGTTGCCCAAAGTGACAGATGAATAGATGAACGGCGGTAGGCTGTGTCTGGAAAGGCCAGCCACCCTCGGCTTGTTAGAGGGAGGGGCCCAAAGCTCTGCTTTGGGAGGGATGAAGTAGGAACAAAGTTCCTACGGAACCTTTCCAGACACAGCCTACCGGCCGACTCTCAAATTATCCTCCCCATTAGGGAGGACAAGTGAAAGGCTTACTTCTTAGCAGGAGGAGTTTTCAATTTGATGGTGTCGAAGCCTTTGCCGTAGACGCCCATAACAGAGCCGACGGAGAGGAACGCCTCATTATCAATCTGTTTGACATAACGCAGCAGCAGATTGAGGTCAGTCTTGCGGATAATCACCATGACAATGTTGCTGTCCTCCTTTGTAAACCAACCTTTTGAAGGAATCAGAGTCACTCCGCGCTTCATGTCGAAAGCGATGGCATCGGCCACTTCCTGATATTTCTTCGTGAAAATGAACGCCTGGACCGACTGTTTAGTACCCGAAAGATACAGGTCCACAGCATAGCCGCTGACCGAAACCAGCACGAGACCGTACACCGCAATTGCGATTTTCTCATAGAAAGGCACAAGTTGGGTGCGTTCGACGTCAGTATATGAAGGGAAGCACAATGAGGCAAGAATAATCACGATATCGATAATCAGAATGACACGACCCGGAGAAGCATTGTGGAACTTGCACCAGATCAGGGCAACGATGTCCGTTCCGCCCGTGCTGCCGCCTTGAGAAATGGACAGGCCGATGCCCACCCCTGACATAACCGCTCCGAGCAACGTACAAATCAGTTTTCCGTTGTCAATGGCTATATCCTTGATGAGACTTGAAGGGATAATGTCGGGCCAGATGTTCAAAAGAAAAGAAGCTAAAACAATGGCCCAGACTGTCTTGCCGCCAAAACCGCCACCAAGTATTTTAAGCGCAATCAAAAACAAAACGACATTCAGGACGAAATAGGTATAACCCATTTTTATACCGGTGGCATAATAGACTATGGCGGAAATACCGGACACACCACCGCCCACCAAATTGTTCGGTATAAGAAAAAGTGTCCAGCCGAGAGTGTAGCACATAATGCCCACGGTTATAAGAGCGTATTCTTTAAGAACCGTCCAGGCAGAAGTCTGCAGAATTTTACTTGTCATTTTTATCTTTGCGTTTTTTTATACCGGTTTTCACCTCCTCAAAGCCCTCGCCATAGACCGACTTGGCCGTCGAAACTGAAATGAATGCGGATTTGTCGATTTCCTTGATTGCACGGATGACATTGTTCATCTCCTGTTTGCGTGCGACAATGAGCAGTACCTTTCCCTCTTTCTGAGTGTACCAACCGACTGAGTCAAGAGCAGTTACGCCACGGTTCATATCATGTATCATGTGGTCGGCGATTTCCCCGTATTTTGAAGAAAACACCAAAATCTGCACGGATGACTTGGTTCCCATCAGTACATAGTCCACAGACAAAGAGAAAGTCACCATTACGACAACGGCATAGATTATATCCACGATACCTTTGTCAGGCAGGAGGAAAATCAGGCTGACAATGAAAATGTCGCAGATGAGATACACCCTTCCCGGAGACACAGGCCAATATTTGTTCACTAACATGGCAATGATGTCCGTTCCGCCTGTACTGCCGCCCTTGTTCAGAGTAATGCCTATTCCGACAGCCTCCAGTCCCGCACCCAAAAGGCAGACAAGCAGTTTTTCTTCCATAAGGACCTCCAAAACAGGGAAACCCGGCAGCACCTTGAAGAGCACCGAAGACAACGCAATCACATATATGGTCCTGAAACCGAAGGCCTTACCCAAAAAGAGAAAGCCTAAAATCAGGAGGCATGTGTTCAATATCGGGAAAGAAATGCCGACCGGAATGCCGAGACCGAACTGAATGGTCGTACACAGACCGGTAAGTCCTCCGCTCGTGATTCCGTTTGGAATGAGGAAAGAAGTCCAGCCTACGCAATAGAGCAGGGTTCCGACCGTCAGCTGGATATAATCCCAAACAACACCGCCGATTTTTTTGAATGTAAGCTTTTCTGCCATATTACTTGACGACAATATTTACAATCTTGCCCGGCACGACGATGACTTTAACGATATTGCCTCCGGCCACATATTTCCCTGTCTGCTCCAGTCCCCTCACGTGGGCCTCAACGGCTGCCTTGTCCATATCCAAAGGCAGATTCACCGTAAAACGGGTCTTGCCGTTGAATGAAACGGCGTAAGTGCACTCGTTTTCAATGGTATAAGCCTCTATATACTCAGGGAAGGCAGCGTAGGTGATGCTTTCCTTGTGTCCGAGAGCCTCCCAAAGTTCCTCACAGATGTGAGGTGTAAAAGGAGAAAGCAGAATGACAAGCGGCTCGAGAATGGCGCGTTTGCTGCATTTGTGCTCGTAAAGTTCGTTCACAGCAATCATAAACGCGCTGACCGCCGTGTTGTATGAGAAGGCCTCGATGTCAGTCTGTACCTTGCATATAAGCTTGTGCAGAGTCTTGAGTTCCTCCTTGGCCGGAGCCTCGTCAGTGACAAGGAAATTATCTTTGTCGTAGAACAGTCTCCACACCCTCTTGAGGAAGCGGTTCACTCCGTCGATTCCGTTGGTATCCCAAGGCTTGGCCTGCTCAAGAGGGCCGAGGAACATCTCGTAAAGTCTCAATGTATCGGCTCCGTAGGTATCGCATACTGCATCAGGATTGACCACATTGAACATTGATTTCGACATTTTTTCGATGGCCCAGCCGCAGATGTATTCTCCGTCCTCAAGAATGAATTCCGCATTGTGATAGTCAGGCATCCAGTTCTTGAAAGCCTCGGTATCAAGCCTGTCATTATGGACTATATTCACATCCACATGGATTTCAGTGGTCTCATACCGGTCCTTGAGACCGAGTGAAACGAAAGTGTTGGTGCCGACAATACGGTAGACGAAATTCGAGCGGCCCTGAATCATGCCCTGGTTGATAAGTTTCCTGAACGGCTCTTTCTCGCATACATAACCGAGGTCGAAAAGGAATTTGTTCCAGAAACGGGAATAAATCAAATGTCCCGTAGCATGCTCTGTACCACCGATATAGAGATCAACATTCCTCCAATAATTGTCCGCGGTTTCGCTGACCAGGGCCTCATTGTTGTGAGGATCCATATAGCGCAGATAGTATGCGCTGCTGCCTGCAAAGCCCGGCATTGTGCTTTTCTCAATCGGACAACCCTCATACGTCCAGTTCTCCGCATTTGCAAGTGGCGGCTCACCGTTGGCGTTAGGAAGGTATGAACTGATTTTCGGCAATTTGAGCGGAAGCTCTGACATAGGCATAGGGGTCGGCTCGCCGTCCTTGTAATAAATAGGGAAAGGCTCGCCCCAATATCTCTGACGGGAGAAAATGGCATCACGTAGACGGAAATTCACTTTTCTGCGACCGATGCCGTGAGCCTCAACATAGTCAATCGCTGCCGGAATGGCCTCTTTCACCGTCTTGCCGTTTAGGAAGCCTGAATTGCACATAATCCCGTCCTTGGCGTCAAAACTGCTCTCGCTGACGTCGCAGCCCTCAATCAGAGGAATTATAGGAAGATTGAATTTCTTTGCAAAGGCATAATCTCTGCTGTCGTGGGCAGGCACAGCCATAATCGCACCTGTGCCGTAGCCCGAAAGCACGTATTCTGAAATCCATACAGGCACTTTGTCACCGGTAAGAGGATTTACAGCGTATGAACCTGAAAATACGCCTGTAACGCTCTTGGTCTGGGCCATGCGTTCCCTCTCGGTCTTCTTCTTCGCGTATGCCAAATATTCCTCCACGGCCTCCCGCTGCTCAGGCGAAGTCAGTCTCTCCACCCACTCGCTTTCAGGAGCAAGCACCATGAAAGTCACGCCGAAGACAGTATCCGCGCGGGTGGTGAAAATCGTCACATCATATTCCTGCCCGCCGTTGAAAACCTTGAAAACCATCTCCGCGCCCTGGGATTTTCCTATCCAATTGCGCTGCATATCCTTCAGTGAATCAGTCCAGTCCAGCTCCTCCAAATCCTCAAGCAGACGGTTGGCGTATGCCGAAACGCGAAGCTGCCACTGGGTCATCTTCTTCTGCTCCACAGGAAAACCGCCGCGCACTGAATAGCCGTCCTTCACTTCGTCATTTGCAAGCACGGTTCCGAGGCCCTCACACCAGTTCACTGATGTTTCTCCCTGATATGCAATACGATAGTTCATCAGCACCTCGTTCTGCGCCTTTTCGTCCATTGCGTTCCACTGCTCCGCAGTAAATGCATCGTGCCCGCTGCAGGCCGCATTCACGGCAGCACTCCCGCCTTTTGAGAAGGCTTCCTTCAGTTCGCTGATCGGACGGGCCTTGTCGGCATCACTGTCATACCAGCATTCGAACATTTTGAGGAAAGCCCACTGAGTCCATTTGAAATACTCAGGGTCGCAGGTACGGATTTCGCGGTCCCAATCGTATGAAAAGCCTATACGGTCAAGCTGGCTGCGGTAACGTGCGACATTGTCATTAGTCGTCTTCTCCGGGTGCTGGCCGGTCTGGATGGCATACTGCTCGGCAGGCAGACCGAAAGCGTCATAACCCATAGGATGAAGCACATTGAAGCCGCAGAGTCTTTTGTAGCGGCTGTAGATGTCACTCGCAATGTAGCCGAGCGGATGGCCCACATGAAGTCCCGCTCCTGAAGGATACGGGAACATATCCAGTACGTAATACTTGGGGCGGCTTTCGTCTATCTCAGCCTTAAATGTATGATTGGCAGCCCAATAAGCCTGCCATTTCTTCTCAATTTCCTTAAAGTTGTACTCCATGATTATTTAATATGAATGTCTTTTAAATCCTATACTTGCTTTTCCTTTTTTCTCCAATTTGAATTCCACCGGAATGGTCATTGACACAGCCACTTTCTTTCCGTTCACTCTGCCTGGCTTCCATTTAGGCGAAGCGGCAACCACCTTCACGGCCTCCGCATCAAGTTCGTCCGAAACGCCCCTTATAACCTTCACATCACTTACCTTTCCATTCACCTCGACGGTAAACTGCACCATCACCCTGCCCTGCACACCGTTGGCAATGGCTATTTCAGGATATTTCAGATAGTGATACACCCATTTCGTAAGGAAGACCGTAGGATCCTGGCTGTTCAGGAACATCGGCTTCACATCGGCGTCATGATACGACACAACCCCTTCCTTTTCAGGAGCCTTCGCAGTCGCAGCGTCATTTCTGAACAGAGGGGCCTGCTCGTTGTTGGCAATATTCAGAGTGAAATTGTATATGAATTCCAACTCATTTTCCATCGATTCATATTCGATGACCGACTGGGTGTCAGTCTCTGAATTATGTTCGCGATAACGTCCGGTCGTAAAGGTAACTGACGGAATTTCAGATGCATAGAATGTGCGGTAATCCGAAGGATAAGGCTCCTGCGAAGTAAGAGTCGGCTGCACCGGCTGCAAGGTTCCCGTCATCGTCCTCAGAACCGTATTGAGGTCGCCGTTGGAAGCCGTATAAGCATAAAAGCCATTGTCGCCTTTGCCTAAAATGTCCAGATTGACCATTACGTCAATATTCTTCGCATCCGCCTCGAAACTGCGGTTGAGGAAATACCACGAACCCGCAAAAGTCGAAACCGATGCTCCGAAAGCGGCAAAAACCACAGTCCTGCGGAACAGCACGGCATTGGTCTGCACCATACGCGCAAGCTCCAGCAGCATGGCCAGACCGGAAGCGTTTCCGTTTGCGCCGTAATATATCCGCCTCACGCTCTCACCGTTCACAGTGACGTCCACTGTGCCTATATTGTCCATACGCGCACCAACGACAATGAATTTGTTTTTCAATTTCTTGTCATAACCAGGCACGAAAGCCACCACATTGCGTGAAGTCAGCGTGTCCGCCCCCTCAGTCTTCACCCCAAAAAGCGCTCCCCCTTGCGGAGACATCAGCTCCAGACCGTATTCCAGGAACTTCTCTTCCATATATTTTGCAGCCAGAACCTCGCCCTCACTGCCTGGAGCACGACCTTCAAGCAGAGCTGACGACAGATAGCGTACATGGGATTTGAACGCCGCCACTGTCTCACTGTCATACAGATCCTCAATCTGCACATCCCTGTACTGGGCCGACAGATTGAAGGCCGACAGCAACGCAGCCAATATGCATATAACCAATCTATTCATTTGCAACCATAATCCAGACATCCATCGGGCAGAAATCTTCATGCTCGATCTCAGCCATCTTTCTGCGGCCCTCCCAGAGACTGTCCGTAGCGTAGGCAGAAATCATGGTGAAACCGTTTGACATAGCGATGGCTATAGGCTCGTATCCAGCTTTTTTTGTCATCGCAACCATCTCATCTGCAAACACCTGCTTCTTGAATGAGCCCACGATTACATAATACTTTCTGTCGAGTTTCACTCCGTCAGCGACACTGTCTATACCCATAGCCCGGAGTTTGTTTTCCTCCATCATCACTTCAGCCAAAGCAATCGAATCCTTGCGCGCCTGTTCAACCGCAGCCCTGCGCTCAGCCTCCTGCCTTATAAGTTCCTGCTTTTTCGCCTCAATCTCCGCACTCGTCGGTTTTCCGACGATTTTACGCACAAAATCACACGAAGTCACCGTCATGAGCAGTACCGGCACCGCCATCAATAAAAATTTTTTCATCTCAATAATCTATAAAAATTCACTTTCTGCGAAGCAATACTCCGCATTCGTGCAAATTTAAGCAATATCTTTGTTTCTCACGACAAAATTTTGCTAAATTTGTAGGGCGTAAAAAGAAAAACATGAAAACTTCGAATAAAATAACCGGCCAGATAAGGCATATCGTCAATCTGTCGGAATACATTGACACGGACGCTGCGGACAGGTCAATCAGGAGCAATATCTATTTCCGCGGGCCGAATACATGGATTCTTGCGGTGGCAATCATCATCGCTTCCGTGGGTCTGAACGTCAATTCGATACCGGTAATCATCGGTGCCATGCTGATTTCCCCGCTTATGGGCCCTATTTTCGGCATCGGACTCGGCCTGGGCATCACCGACACGGAGCTGCTGAAACAGTCAGCCAAAAATCTGCTTGTGATGATGATAATCAGTCTGTTGACCTCCTTCATCTACTTTCTCATCACGCCCCTCAACCTTACCAACCCGACGGAGCTGCTCGCCAGAACAAATCCTACCATCTATGACGTTCTCATAGCCCTCTTCGGCGGTTTCGCGGGCATACTCGAGCAGTGCCGCAAAGAAAAGGGCACGGTGTTCTCGGGAGTAGCCATCGCGACAGCCCTCATGCCACCCCTCTGTACGGCAGGTTTCGGACTGGCTTCCGGCAATCTGACATATTTTGCAGGAGCATTGTATCTTTTCTTCATCAACTGCCTGTTCATCACGCTTGCCACCTACATCACGGTCAAATATTTGAAATTCCACCAGAAGGAGTACAGCGATGCCACTGTGGGCAAACGTACCAGGACAATAATCACCGTCATAGTCATAATCTGCATAGTCCCAAGTATCTGGTCTGCAGTGAATATGGTCAAGCAATACAATTTCGAGGACAGGGCCATTTCCTTCCTCGAGAACAACAAGACCCTCGGAAAATGCTATGTCTATGACTATAAAATCAGCCATAAGGACGGCTCAAAAATAGAAATTTTCCTTACCGGCGAGCCACTCTCGGCAGCAGGCAAAAACAATCTAATCGAATCCGCCAAAGAATTCGGTCTGAAGCCGGAGCAGCTGATAATCAACGAACATACTTTCGAGAAAAAAGACGGCAACGAAATGGAGCTTGTGAAAGGAATCTACGAGCGTACGGATGCCGAACTCGGACGCAGACAGGCTGAAATCGAAGCCCTGCAGAAAGAAATCAGCACATTGAAAGGCGAAGACATTCCATACGTCCAGATTACCAGGGAACTTGTAAATTCATTCCCGAATGTGCAGGAAGTCTACATCTCGAAAGGCGCGAACGTGAGTGTGGACTCTCTGACGGCCGTTCCGTGCCTGCTTGTCATTACAAAATCGTCAAAGCCTATGACCGATGACGAAAAGACCCGATGCACCGACTGGCTGAAAATCAGGATGAACGCCGAAAACGTGGTATTATTTGATAAGCTGATTTGACGACCAGACCCCTCATAATCATATTGTCGGCCCTTTTGTTCCCGGTCATTGCCGTGGGACAGAGACTTGACGCAAGTGATACGGCCAAGCCGGAAATCAGGTTCCCGAGGCAGTGGCTCGAAGAAATGGCAGACATACGTCCGCTTTACACGCAGGATACGCTTACGCTCTGCTTTGTCGGGGACATGATGATGCACTCCGCCCAGCTTGCGGCCGCAGGTCTGAAAGAGAGCGCAGCCGGAGGGACATTCAACGGAAAAGCCGGGCGAGAAAGGCTCGAAGACTGTTTCGCGTACATCAAGAATCACATCGTTGCGGCCGACCTTGCCGTTGCCAATATGGAATGCACTTTTGCAGGCAGCCCCTACAGCGGCTATCCCTGCTTTTCCGCACCCGACGAATATGCCTACGCCGTTGCAGACACGGGTTTTGACGTCTTCTGCTGCGCCAACAACCATATTTTCGACAAAGGTTCGGCAGGAGCGGAGCGCACAATGCAGTTGTACAGGGACATGGGCATACCTTTCACTGGAATCGCCTCTGACAGCAGTGCTTTCGGCAGGCCGGCTCCCGTTGTAGAGCCTCTTCTGACGGCGCACAAGGGGATAAAAATCGCTTTCATCAACTTCAGCTACGGCACCAACACCCGCGCAGACAGAGTCCGCGTCAATCTGATGAGCGACCGCGCAGGCATCGAAGCGGCCATCCGGCAGGCCCGCCGTACCGGGACGGATGTCGTCATAGCACTTCCCCATTGGGGTGAAGAATACAGGTTGAAGCACAATTCCGCCCAACGGGAAATGGCAGAATGGCTGGTTTCCAAAGGAGTGGACGCCGTCATCGGCTGCCATCCCCATGTCGTGCAGGACTACGAGACCATAGACGGCAGGCCGGTAGTTTATTCCATGGGCAATTTCATTTCCAACATGAGTGCGGAGAACACTCAGCTCGGTATGATAGCCGGACTGGAAATAATACGCCGGGCAGACGGACGCGTTTCGGTTTCAGAACCTTCAATGATGCTGACCTGGTGCTCACGGCCGGGAGGCTTCAACGACAACTACACAGTGCTACCCGTCGCGGAAGTGCTCGGCAGAGCGGAATTGTGGAAAAACCGCCACGACTACGACAAAATGAAAAGAACATACGACAGAACAATAAAATCAAATCCGGAATATGACAAACAAAACCATTACTCTGAGTGAAATAGACCCTGTGGAAATTTATGGAGCCGCCAATAGAAATCTGGAGGCCTTGTGCACCTACTTTCCAAATCTGCAAGTAATTGCGCGAGGCAATGAGATTATCCTCAAGGGTTCCAAAGCGGATGTCGAAGGCTTCGAAGCCAAGCTGAATCTGCTGATAGAGCGCCGCAGGCACAAAGTCCACGTCACACCATACGATGTGGAAGATCTCTTTGACGGTCAGAGCAATGTGGAGAAATATGTGCTCAGCGGCGAAGCGGCCATCGTACACGGTGTCGACGGCAGGCCGATTCAGGCGCGCAACCGCACCCAGAAAGACATGGTCAAGGCATATTTCGAAAACGACCTGATTTTTGCCGTAGGCCCCGCCGGCACAGGCAAGACATACATTGCAATAGCTTTGGCTGTGCGAGCACTCAAGAACAGGGAAATCAAACGCATCATACTCACACGTCCCGCGGTTGAGGCCGGTGAACGCCTCGGTTTTCTCCCTGGAGACCTCAAGGACAAACTCGACCCGTACCTGCAGCCACTCTACGATGCGCTTCAGGATATGATTCCTCCGAAAAAACTGCAGGAACTTATGGCGGACGGCACCATACAGATTGCCCCTTTGGCGTATATGCGCGGAAGGACTCTCGACAAAGCCTGCGTCATCCTTGACGAAGCGCAGAACACCAATCTCACCCAGCTCAAGATGTTCCTCACCCGTATAGGCAACAACGCCAAATTCATCGTTACGGGAGACGCCACCCAGATAGACCTTCCCGACAAGCGCGACTCGGGCCTGCTCCGCGGCATAGAACTGCTGAAAAACATCAAGGGAATAGCGACAATATCATTCAAAAACGCCGATATCGTCCGCCATCCCCTTGTCAGCAAAATCGTCAAGGCTTTCGAAAAACTCGAAAAAAGTCCCGGCACTCCACAGGAGTCTTAAGGCTAATTCGGGCAATTTTGTGCCAAAATCGCCTGGTTTCAGGCACCGTTTTGCTGTTTCAAAGCATTTGGTGCCCAAATTATCCCATTTCCGGCACCGTTTTTCCTCTCTGTCATCCCGACCAAGGCACGAAGTGCCGCGTGGAGGGATCCTGTACATATTCCGTAAATGTTAAATAGTTTGCACATCCATAATATGTACAAGATCCCTCGGCTACGCTTGGGAGGACAGGGAATTGAATAGCGGGAATGTAAAGGGAACAGAAAAGCCAAAGGCAGGAAGAGGGACTAAGCGAAGCGCTTAGTGCAGCGAAGCGGAACGGCCTCTCTGACGCCTTTGGCATTTCTGTCTATAGAGAAGAATCTATCTATTAAAGACCGTTCTTCATAATGCCGCTGATTTTATCTTCTAAGCCGACGTGGCTTTATATGAAAAATCTTTCTTACAGCCAATAAAACGCCAGCGAATATAATAGCAATGACAAACTTTAAAGGCAAGAGCAGTTTACTGATTAAAATCTCCAAAAGAATTTCCTTATAAAAACCGATAACAAATATCAGCAAAACCGCCACAGCATTAACAATAAGCGCAGCGACCACCATCCCCACCATAGACTCGTCATCAAGCTCATCCCATCCCATAGCTTTATATTTTCTTTTCATCATTCTCCATTTACTTACGGTATGTCTTGACAGACAAATAAATCAAATATCCGCTTACCGCCACGTCAACAACATTCCAGACCAAACGTCCCAAAGGAATACGGAAAAACGGCTGGAACAACAACGCAAGAGCCGCAAATACGACAGCCCTATCCACCTGTTCCGCTTGTGCCGCCAAATAAGCAAGATAAGCAAACGCAACCATAGCAACAAAGCGCACCAAAGTATAAAAAGAATACGGCAGGTGCAAAAGGCACAGCAGCAACAGCACTGTCAGGCCCAGGTATAAATAAAATTTTTTGTCTTGCAATTTCATAATACACTCAGCCCTATAATTTCCACATCTCTATAGGCAAACACTACCACACATTAACATCCACATTATTATCTATATTTACATTAATCTCCGTTTCAGGTTCTTGTGACCTAACCATTTCAACGTAAAATGAAGAAGGCATCATTTCCAATCTTTCAGAAAAAGATAAGTTTGTCGTAGACTCATCAACAACAAAATGAGAATTCCCCAATTTATCTTCAGCAAATATTTTTATGTAATTTTTTCCCAAATTGAGAGGCAAATAGCAGCTAAAATTATACGGACTTTCTCTTTTTGATAAATCAATCTTTTGATTAACACCTTTATAAGAGAATGTTATAGATTTGACATTTTTACCATATGTTAAAGTAAATTCAGCCCGTTGTCCTCTAAAATCTTCACCTCGTACAGTTATTTTTTCTATGGTTTTTATTTCAGGAACTCCGACTATGTTAAAACTAAATTGGCGGGAATTAAAAGTCTTAACATCACTCCTAATATTTTGAGCAAAATAACTGCCATAGGAGTTGTGTTTTGAATACAATTCAGCCTTTTTCTTATAATCATTCTTATCATAGATTCTAGATGATGAGGACGTCCCGAATACAGATTTCATCCGTTCTTCCTCGGTTTCGCTCTCACCTTCTGTTGTTATTCGAGGAGGATTATTATCAAGACAAACCACTCCAACTGGAACAACCTGCAAATTCCGTTGCGCATTATTATTAATACCGATTAAACTAATAATTAAAATACCATCCGCCCCATTTGTTCTATAACAATCAAATGTTTTATGGCTGTCCTTTATTGCACCATGATAATTATCCGTTATGACATCTCGAATAAAATCCTCTATTTCTTTACTGCCTGTTGCCGCAAATAAATAGTAATAATCAGCGACTACATTTGTGTTAATCCTATATTTAAGCCCAGAGAAATCTTTAATTATCGGTATAGCCGATGCATTTTCAGGAATGTAATTGTTCGTATACTTGTATAATAAATCTTTGTAGATCTTGTGCATTTTCTGAATATCACTTTCGCCCAAAAACTTGTTATGATCGTATAACCATTCTCGTATAGTTTTGATTTCAGGGACAACACTCTCCTCCTTGACTAAGCTCTCGGCCCTACCGCTAACTAATTTTGCATATACACCTTCAGACCTTTGTTTGGGCCGACAGCAATATTCATAGTCAATATGAATATTGCCGTCAATTTCTATTGATACTGGCAATGTATCACTATCGGTTAATCGATATGCCAATTCAATAATGTTTTCGTCATAACAATAACGCACGACACTATCGATGTCAATTTTAAATTCCTTGGGACCCCAAAAACTATATTTACCGAATGAATTACTACTTATAATTATCCCTGTTGAGTCTGCTTCCAACGTAGAGATATAAACGCTATGTGACAAAGTATCAAGCGATTTTACAGTCAGGATGTTCGAATCAATTTTATAGGTTACATCCGCTTTCTTAACATTTTCAAAAGATGTTGCTTTATGTGAATTATTGCACGCTATGCAACAAAAGGATACAAAAATCCATATGAAAGTTTTATTGCACATATTTACCTCCCGCTATTTTATTTGATTGTTGAGTTTGCGACGGTGTACTCTTTTTCTGTTGTGAATTATACCCATACTGTCCTTTAAAATTTTCCACCATTACCTTTTTCTTAAATGCTCGGAGTTTTGATAATATTTTTTTACACACCTGATTAGAGGCGTAAAAATTATACTCTTCCACAATATCTTTTTTTCCATTATATGAAACTTCAATCCCTTCTGGAGAATAAAAATTCATATAAAGCTGTTCAGAATTATATTTTTCATGTTTTTCTTCAAACCGAGCACCATTAATTGGAATAGTTATTACAAATGTGCCTATTTTAAACTTCGGATCCTCAACATAAAAAGTAGGATTGTGTTCATCCCTGTATGTTATAATAATATTTGGATACTTAAATTTGAAAATAATATTTGCTGTTCGCAGCCACTCTTCATCTTTGTGTACCTGTTCGCTTTTAATATCATATTGTTTAAAATCTTTGGAGACTGATTCGAAAATATCTCTTGACGTTTGATTCTGAAACATAGCAGTTTCTCTAATTGTTCGAAGCCACGGGGTATTATCGTACATTTTATTTCCTTGAAGTTCATGAGCTAGCAAAATAAACTTCTTCGCTGCATCTTCTTCTGAAAACAGAATCGAAAATCCGCTTAAACTTTCATTGCGATCAATGCCCCCATTTTTATTATAGAGATAGAACGAAAATCCGTTACTATATCCTTTTAGATTAAAGAAATGGATTTGTTTTATATTTCCGCACTGCTGATATTCGCCATCTTTCTCCACCCAATCTCCATCCTGGATATAGAATCGTGACGCATTATCTATACTATATTCCTTCTCACCCATCTCTGCATCAAGATCAATCAATTTAATACTCGCACGGAAAAACGCGCCACTCAATTTCGTCACCTCAAAAGACTTGACATCATACCATTGACCTTTTAAAGACATTGTTAAATCTGTTTTTAGAATTAAGTTTAGCTCATCAAGCTTATTCTCTTGGGAATAAACGTATTGTGTACAAACAAGGGCAGCAAAAAATAAAATTAATTTCCTTATATCCATTTCATCTAATATTTTAACGGGTTATTGTATCTACCATCGTACAACTCGACCAATACACTTATAGACCTTCTGATAACAATCTGTCTGTATTCCGTATTGCAGTTAAATGTTTGTTTAAAAACAGAAGATGCAATCGATTAGTATCTCGCAAAAAATTATATATTGTGTCAAACCCTTTTGTAATTTTCTTCAAATATAGACATTTCAAATCTGATGTACACGTAGACGTATTAACTACACTATTATAGGTGTCAAACATTACACATAATGCTTTGCAACAAATTTCTTCAATCATCTGCTTTAGTATTTCATAACCTTCTAAATTTAACGCCCTTATCATCGTCATTAGTTCATTACATTTATCTATTAAATGAATATTCTTGCTTTGAAGAGAAATATTGATAATTTTATTCGACCAATAATGTTTCTGTGTCTTCAATGATTCTGGAGCTGCAAGATACATATTGAGCGTACGTGCAGCAATAACTATGTTATCACTATTCCATGCGTTTCGTTTATTATAAACATCACAAATGTGTTTAAGCATATCTTCCCAATAATAAGGAGTTGGCTGCACTTCCCAAACTATTAGACTTTTATTTGTTTCACACCAATTTTCAGACTGAACCAACCATTGTCCGTTATATTTCATAATACATTCTAAACATTTGGTCGTTGCATGTCCGAATTTTGACTTAATCTTGAAAGCAAAATTACTACCAGGAATTTCTATCCAACATGAATTCTTCCATCCACTGTCATCATATGACTCAAATATAAGTTGATGGTTTCCATCATTATAACACAATCGGTCTGCATCTTTATCAAACGTTATTATATTCGTAATTTTCATAATTTAACAACATAAAAATCGATTATTAATTCTACTTTTCTTTTGGTTCACAATAATCTTTTTTCTTTCATAACAATCCTCAACACACTCTTCTCATAATCAATCTCAACTTTGCCAAGGCGGGAGAGGACGGATTGGCCGAGGAGGAGTGGGGCGCTGTTGCTGTCCACTACGGAAGCGCGGACGTTTTCAAGCTCGAGGCCTCCGAATGTTACATTCTTCAGATTGATTACTGTACCGACTGAGATGTCACCGTTGGCATCCATATATCTGGATTTCCCAATTACATCTGCTGCCGTAAGGTAATCATTTTTAAACATAAAAGTGGCTTCAACCCTTGAGATTGTCACATCAGCGGCTCCTGTATCAAATACAAAATGAAGCGGAAGTCCATTGATTGCGCACTTTACCTTGGTCACTCCTCCGGAACGGGTAAACGGCACTTCAACAACCTTCTCAATATAATTTGTATTTGCTTCAGAAAGATCACCTTTCTCCATATCCACATTTGACGGAGCAAAGTCTTCCATCAACTGCTTATATGATTCAAGTCCACGGATATTGTCGAGATCGCTATCAGTCATTACATGATGATAACGATTATATCCTTTTTCAAAAGCCGTCCCAAGGAAATCCACAGATTTGTCGAGTTCACCCATTAATGAGTATAGACATGCAGCATCATAGTAATGTCCAGCCTCCTCCGGCTCAGCGCTAATTATTTCATTCATCCATTCTTTGGCATCATCAACTCTACCAAGGTAGAATAGCGCATAGTGTCTCGATGATCCCATTTCAGGAATTGTATCTTTCTGAAGGACAGCCTCAAAATCTTTTCTTGCAAGTTCCGTTTCTTTCTTGTCCATATAATTCTTTCCTCGGGACATCAGAGCATAAGCATAATCCGGTTCAAGATCTATACACACTGTGTAATCATCAATGGCACCATCCACATCTTTGAGATTGTCCTTGAACCATCCTCTTCTATAATAGCCGTAAAAATAATCCGGTGTTTTGGATATGAAATCATCCAAGACTGAAATTGCATCTTCAATTCTTCCTGCATCAAACAGAATATCAGCCTTTGACAGAACGTAGCTACGATCTTCAGAATCAAGATTAATTGCTTTTTCTATATACTCCAGTGCCAAATCCCATTCCCCCATTTCCTCATAGCAATTTGAAATACGCTTCATTATCACATCATCCATATCAAGCTTTGCAGACTTTTGGTAATATTCAACAGCTTCCGCAAATTTATTTGTATCCTCGTTAATGATACCCAAACAATACGGCCAATAGTATGAATTTGACTCAAGGACAGCCTGAGCTTTCAATTTGAGGTTGATATGGACAAAAGAGGAAGAAGCCAACTGACTCATGAGATAGAATGCCTTGTTGTCACCATCAATTGACAAGGCCTTCACCACATCACTTGCCGCTTCAGAATATCTTTCCCGTTTGTAGTATGCTTCAGCCCTAAAAGAATATCCTGAAGAATAATCCGGATAAAGTGCTATGACATAGTCAAATAACTCTATTGCCTTGTCATATTGTTCCCTGGCGATAGCATTTCTACCCATGCCCATATATGCCATGACGCCGTTCGGCTCAATTTTCTGTATTTGAGCATAATCCTGATCTGCAAGGTCATATCTTTTCTGCTCATAATATATTTGGGCCCTTTCTGAATATGTGTCCGTATCATTGGGATCCAATGCAATTGACGTTGTATAATCCGCAATTGCCAAATCATCATTATCCATTGCTCTATGAACTCCGGCACGTTTATAATAAGCAAAAGAACGATATTCCTTATCTTTCTTCGGAAGATACTTGATAGACAGATCTACATTTGTCAGAGCCAAGCCATATTCGTCATTGGAAAGATAAATCGCCGCAAGGAAAAGATATGCATAGCCATTGTCATGATGTTCGGAAATTTCCTTCTTCAAAGACTCTTTAGCTGTATCTTCATCTTGAGCGTTCAAAGCCTCCATCGCTTTTCGATAATTATAGGATTCCGAATACTTATTATATTGCTGAGCAAATGCCGTAAACGTACAGCACAAAGATAGAAGAACAGAAATAATAACTCTTTTCATTGATATGCGGTGTCTTGCCCGGCGACTGCCCAAATCCGAACGGATACAAAAAAGACGTGGGAGTCTTACTTCTGCTTATTCCGTGTTCAGGCCTTCGCTGCCTATTATTCAGAATAAGCAACGCAGCCAGCCCACGTCAGGGATGATATGAATAGACTCCACGCTAAAAGCACAGTGACCAAATCGTCATCACCGAAATGGACGTTCCCGTTGCCGTCTCTTCCGAATAATTATCAAAGTTGCGAAGTTTGAACACAGAAGATAAACGTCAAGTAACGTCTTGTATTATGTACGCCCACCCAACCCTTCAATCAAGAATAAAGCACTTGATTGGGACCGGCCGGACTCTGTCTGCAAAGGTAAAAATAATTTGTCAAATATAGCTGATTCTCAGATAAATTAAATTGAGAATATCGATGGAAATAGTTCGGTGGGGAGGGTCTTTCCAGCACTGAAGTATACGAAAAAAGGACTGAAACCGCGAAAACTTCAGTCCTTTTGCGTATGGTGCACATCACGATATTGAATCACAAGCCTGCGACAACATCAGCTGTCAGTCCTGTGATTTCCACAATCATTGAATCAGGAAGGCCCTTTGCCTTCATTCCCTTGGCAATCCCAATACTCTCGTCCTTTCTCACGCGCCTTAATACTTGCCGCATCAATTTTCCTTTCCTGAGAAACCGCTTTTGCCTGTTCGTCAAGAATCGACATCAGATACATGATCTTCTAGTCCTGGGCCAGCTTCTCAAAAGTCGCCTCATCTACAAATTCCCTTAGTATTTCATCTCAAAACATATTCTCTACCTCCTTTATCAGTAAATTGCCCATATTCTTCAGAATATATAGCAAAAATTCAAAGTCTTAGGAATCAATTCTTTTTCAAACCTTACGGTTAATTAGTCGGACTACAACTCTGACCATTATATCCATTTCGTCTGTGCGACTTTCCGCAATCATTAGAGTAAGTGCGACAAGAGAAGCATCCGAAATACGTTTAGTCCCATCTGCTCTATAAAGAATTCCATTATTCTGCATAAACCAGAGAAAGAGTGTGGCAGCAATACGTTTGTTACCATCTACAAATGAGTGGTTTTTCACAACAAGATAAAGTAGCATTGCAGCTTTTTCTTCAATACTCGGATAAAGGTCTTTTCCATCCCAGGTTTGATATATTTGACCTATACTGCTATGGAATGAATTATCTTTCTCAACACCCAACAAGTCGCTGTTCCCGAATTTTTCTTTCACGCTCTTGATAGCCTCTATAGCATTCTCATAAGTGGCGTGAAAGCGTTCAGAAACTGTTGTATCAGTGATTTTAAGGTCTTGGTAATCGTAGGCATCCAATGTGTCAAGTGCATATGTGTAATCTCTAATCACAGCAAACAGATCACTTGCTTGGCCGGAACTTAGAAATAAATCTTTGCAGAACACATTTTCCAACAAGCCAACGGCTTTTTTGAGTTCTCCATATTTTTGTTCTGATACGATATCACGATTGATTGCATACCCTTTCAGCATATACTGTTTAATAATTGATGTTGACCATATTCGGAATTTTGTCGCCCGAATGGAATTGATTCTATAGCCGACAGAAATGATAGCATCCAGATTATAGTACAGTATTTTTTCTTCAGAAAGGCCTCTGACGCCACTCTGCGCGGTAATTAAAATTTCTTTAATTACCGTATCCTGATTCAACTCACCGCTTTGAAAGATTTTTTTGAGATGATATGAAATGTTAGGGATAGAAACACCAAATAGTGCAGCAATTGCTTTCTGATTAGCCCATATCGTTTCGTTTGAAGGATCCACTAACGCTTCCATCATTACAAGCCCGTCTTCAGACTTATAAATTACAATGTCGTTTCTTTCTTCCATATCAACTTATTTTTACACCTTACCGCACGGGCCAAAACGTCATGGTGACACTTCATTTCCATGAGGTTTCCATGTATTGCAAAGTTCGGAAGACTTATCCGCGTAAACAAAAAGTAATCACTTAAGTTCTAAAATCGCGTCCCCACAAATGCAGAAGCGTGATTCAAACAAATAGTTTGCTGTAAAAAAGTCGATTTTTTGAAAAATCGTATATAGTGAGATTAACCAAAATAGTTGATATATTGACAAATCCTATGAACACTTGCAATAAGCAGCCAAGATCCTTCGACTCCCTTCGGTCGCTCAGGATGACAAGGAGGGGCAGTCGCTCAGGGTGACAAGACTACGCATGGGATGACAGAATGGGAAACGCCCGGGATGACAGAACAGCGGCTATGAAAAGCAAACAGAAATGCCAAAGGCAGGAAGAGGGACTAAGCGAAGCGCTTAGTGTAGCGAAGCGGAACGCTCCCTCTGACGCCTTTGGCATTTCTGTCTATAGGTAAAATCTGTTAAAGACCGTTCTTCATTATGTCATTGTACTTGTTGTAGGCAGCCTCATACTTCTCGTCCTTGGCTGAAAGACGGTAGTAGATATTCTTGAGATACTCCGCCATGGTCATCTTGATGTCATTGTTCTTGGAGATTTCGAAGACCTTCTCGAAAGGTTCGATAGCCTTCATAAGATTGTTTTCAACCTCAAGAAGCATAGCCTCATATTTTCTGTCATCAAGTTCCTCTGAAGCCTTCTGGCTGAGCTCGCTTGCAATGTCATAGTACATTGCGCCGATACCGATGTAACCGAACTCATATGAAGGATCAACCTCAGCACATTTTGCGTAGGCAGCCGCAGCGTCGTCAATCTTGCCGAGTTCCTTGTTGATGTTACCCTCAACATAGTAGAGAGAAGCATTGTTAGGCTCGTTGGCCTTTGCTGCATTGATAAGTTCAAACAATCTGCCTGTGTCCTTGCCCTCATTGAGGTAGTAGTTGATGAGGCCGATAAGGATGCTCTGGCTCTGAGGGAAGAGTTTAAAGCCTTCCTCGAGACACTCAGCGGCTTTATCCTTCTGATCAAGGTTGGTGTAAGCTTCCGCAAGCTTTGCATATACCGCGCCTTCCTCGCCATTGTAACCGAGAGCCAGACATTTATCAAACAATTTGATGGCCCTTTCGTCGTCCTTTACAAGACCGGCAGTGAAACCTGCATTGTAGTAGGCCTCTGCATCCGGAGCGGCAACAGGCTCTTTTTCAAGAGTTTCGGCTGCATTTTCGAAGCATTTGCTTGCCTCCGCATAGTCTCCGAAAGTATAGGCAAGCATACCGTCTTCCATGTAATAGGAGGCAATCCTCTTGAGGCCTTCAACTACATTTTTGGTCTTTTTGCCTTTTGCATCCACCTCATTGGCCTTGTAATATGCCTTTGCTGCCTTATCAAGAGCGTTTGACACGTAAGGTTTTGTGACTTTGATGATTTCAAGCAGACCGTTTGCGTTGAAATAAAGTTCTTTGTTTTTGTAAACCTCTTTTGTATAAGTGGCACCTGCAACGGTGACAGTCTCAGTCGAAACAGGTTTCTCCTTGAACATCAATGCAAGATTCTGCTTTGAAGTACCGCGCATAAGATTGCCGGACGGAGCTTCGTATGCCTCCATATATTTGGAAGCAAGTGTAATCCAAGTGGCAGGATTAGCTGCCTTCTTAGGATTTTGAGTGGCTTCCTCAGCTTTTGCTATGGCTTCCTTAACCTCAGCTGCCGATTTTGCGCCCTGTGCACCTGCAAACTGGAAAGTTGCGATAAGTGCCAATACCAATAGGATACGTTTCATATTATAAATTAGTTTTAAATGTTTGTCTCTTCTGTCGGAGTCCCGGCGTTCTCTGCAGTTTCAGCAGCCTCAGCTTCGTTCTCCTCACTTCCGTTAACTACGGATACCGCCGCAATGGCGTCTCCGTCCTTGATGTTGATCAGTCTCACGCCCTGGGTGGCACGGCCTGTTGTGCTGATACCCTCAGCTGACATTCTGATGGTCAGACCCGAACGGTTGATGATCATGAGGTCGTTGTCGTCAGTCACATTCTTTATGGCAACCAAAGCGCCTGTCTTCTCCGTGATGTTCAGAGTCTTGACACCCTTGCTTCCGCGGCTGGTCTTGCGGTACTCATCGAAGTCCGTGCGTTTGCCGTAGCCGTTCTCACTGACTACCAGGATTGTATGCGCTGCAGCATTTTCGTCCTTAGGATCGTAGATTACCATGCCGACAACTTCGTCATCTTCATCAATATTGATGCCGCGCACTCCGGAAGCGGTCCTGCCGAGCGGACGTGCCTCAGTCTCGTCAAAACGGCAGCAGCGTCCCTTGCGTCCTGCAAGGAAGATTTCATCGTGGCCGCTCGTAAGTGCTGCCTCGAGAAGTTCGTCCCCCTCACGCACCGTGAGCGCAATCACACCGTTGGTACGTGGACGCGAATACGCCTCAAGCGAAGTCTTCTTGATGACACCCTGCTTTGTGGCGAGCACAATATAATTGTTGTTGATGTACTCTTCGTCCTTAAGGTTCTTCACATTGACGTATGCCTTGATCTTGTCGTCAGGCTCGATGCTGATGACATTCTGGATGGCGCGTCCCTTGGAAGCACGTGAGCCCTCAGGAATTTCGTAAACCTTAAGCCAGTAGCATTTTCCGTTCTGGGTGAACAGCAGCATAGTGCTGTGCATATTGGCCACATAAATATGCTCAATGAAGTCCTCGTCGCGGGTTGCGCTGCCCTTCATGCCGACGCCTCCCCTGTTCTGGGTCTTGTACTCGGTGAGCGAAGTCCTCTTGATGTAGCCGAGGTGTGAAATGGTAATCACCACATCCTCATCGGCATAGAAGTCCTCAGGATTGAATTCATCTGAAGCAAGTGCAATCTCGGTACGGCGTGCGTCTCCGTATTTCTCCTTCATCTCCATGGTCTCGTCCTTGATGATACCCATCTGGAGATTGACGTCAGAAAGCACATCCTGACAGTATCTGATGAATTTCATCAGTTCGTCGAATTCGCTCTGAAGTTTCTCGCGCTCCAGGCCGGTGAGCTGGCGGAGTCGCATTTCCACGATAGCCGTTGCCTGCACGTCGCTGAAACCGAATCTTTCTTCCAGCTCGGATTTGGCGTTATCAACGGTCTTGGATGCCCTGATTATGTTGATGATTTCATCGATGACATCAAGAGCCTTGAGCAGACCTTCGAGGATATGAGCCCTTTTCTGAGCCTTGTCCAGATCGAATTTGGTACGTCTGATGATGACATCATGTCTGTGCTCCACGAAATATTTGATCAGATCCTTGAGGTTCAGAGTCCTCGGACGGCCGTTCACCAAAGCCACATTGTTGATTGAGAATGATGACTGGAGCGGTGAATATTTGTAGAGCATATTGAGAACGACATTGGAGTTGGCATCCTTTTTCAGTCTGATGACAACCCTGACACCCTTCATCGTGGTCTCGTCGTTTATGTATGAGATACCGTCAATTTTCTTTGTTTCAACAAGTTCGGCGATTTTTTCTATCATTTCCCTCTTGTTGACCATATAAGGGATTTCAGTCACCACGATGGTCTCGCGGCCTGTGTCGCTTACCTCAATTTCCGTCTTCGAACGGATGACGACACGGCCCCTACCTGTCTCGAAGGCCTCTTTGATGCCCTGGCGGCCCTGGATAATACCTCCTGTAGGGAAATCCGGGCCTTTGATGTACTGCATAAGTTCCTCTATAGTGATGTCAGGGTTGTCGATGTAGGCGCAGATGGCGTCGCAGCACTCGCTAAGGTTGTGCGGAGCCATATTCGTGGCCATACCGACAGCGATACCTGAAGCACCGTTGAGCAGCAGCAGAGGAATTTTCGTCGGCAACACCGTCGGCTCCTGGAGAGAGTCGTCGAAGTTGTTCATCATATCGACAGTGTCCTTGTCAAGGTCGCCGAGCACCTCATCGGTAATACGCATAAGCTTGGCCTCGGTGTAACGCATTGCCGCAGCCTTGTCGCCGTCCATAGAACCGTAGTTACCCTGGCCGTACACGAGCGGATAGCGCAGACTCCAGTCCTGAGCCATTCTGACCATCGCTTCATATACGCTGGAGTCCCCATGCGGGTGGTATTTACCGAGAACCTCACCTACGATTCTGGCTGATTTCTTTGTCTGGCCGGTATAACTCAAGCCAAGTCCCTCCATTCCGAAAAGCACTCTCCTGTGCACCGGCTTCATTCCATCACGGACATCCGGAAGCGCACGGGACACAATCACAGACATTGAATAGTCGATGTACGAACTGCGCATCTGCTCATCAATGTTGACCTGCTCGATTCTACCGCCTGTTATTACTTCGTTTTCTTCCATATTATCTTTAAATTTTCACAAAAGTGCAAACTCTGCACATATTCTGCAAAGTTACAAAAAAAATCGTATTTTTGTGAAAATTTATCCAAGAAAGAGCATGAGAGCCATCATATCAAACGAACTTAATGTAATTGTCAACGGGGCGAGAGACGAAGCGCAAAGGACCGGAAGCTATTTCATCGGACCGGACCATATGTTTCTGAGCATTATACGTCACGGGGAAAATGCCGCAGCGGATGTGCTGAGAAGTCTTGAAGCGGATTTGATTGAAATGAAGCAATTCATTGATGACCATATATTTACCAACGAGCAGATTCCATACGATGAAATAAATAAAATAGGTTTTTCACCTTCGGGAAAACAGGCCATCACTTTCGCCATCATCGAGTCGCAGATTGCGAACTGCAAGGAGACATCTACGCAGCATTTGCTTCTAAGCCTCTGCAAAATAGACAGTTACGGCAGAAAATACCTGAATGAGAATGACATCGACTACAACAGGGTACATAAATTTCTCGACGAGTCAGGACTGATGGACGCTGATACGGCCGAGGTGAAGGATGACGGAAAACGCATTTTTGAGGCCTATGTGACGAATATGCGCATGGAAGGTACCGAGGAGAAAAAAGAGCCTGTGGATGTGCTGAAGGAATTCGGACACGACCTGACTGCAGCGGCCGCGAACGGGCTTCTGGACCCGTTGGAAGGCAGAAATGACGAGATTCTGAGGATAATACAGATATTGGGCAGAAGGAAAAAGAACAATCCGATATTGCTCGGAGACCCGGGCGTGGGCAAGACGGCGATTGTCGAGGGCATTGCAATGAAAATACACGAAGGTTCTGTGCCTAATAGTCTGAAAAACAAGAGAATAATCTCTTTAGACTTAGGCGCGGTTGTAGCCGGGACGAAATTCAGGGGAGAATTTGAGGAGAGGCTGAAGGCCATAGTGAAGGCACTGTCGGAAAATCCTGACGTGATAGTATTTATAGATGAGTTCCATACAGTCATAGGAGCGGGAAGCAGCTCGGGCAGTATGGACGCGGCGAATATGCTGAAACCGGCCTTGGCGCGCGGCGAAATGCAGTGCATAGCGGCCACGACCATGGATGAGTTCACCAAAATCGTGGAGAAGGACGGGGCTTTGGACAGGCGCTTCCAGAAGGTGGTGGTTGAACCGGTGAGTGTGGAGAATGCGGTGAAGATACTATTCCGTCTGCGGGACAATTATGAGGCATTTCACGAGGTCAGCTACACTGATGAAGCTCTGAGGGCCTGCGTGACCATGTCAGACAGATTCATCACTGACAGATGTCTGCCGGACAAGGCGATTGACGTGATGGACGAGGCCGGTTCTATGGCGAAAATGAAGCACACAAAGAAGAAATCCGTGGTTGGAGTGGAGGACATCGCTAATGTAGTGTCCAAAATCACTCATATACCTGCAGGCAAAGTAGCTGAGAATGAGGGCAGCAAACTGCTGAAAATGAGCGGCAGGCTCAAAGAGAAAATCATCGGTCAGGACGAAGCCGTGGAACTTGTGTCCGCAGCGATAAGGCGCAACCGTGCAGGCATAAAGGACCCGAACAAGCCTATAGGCACTTTCCTCTTCTTGGGCCCGACCGGAGTGGGCAAGACGGCATTGGCAAAGCATCTGGCAGACTATCTTTTTGATTCACAGGACAATATCGTGCGCATTGACATGAGCGAATATATGGAAAAAATCAGCGTTTCCAAGCTCATAGGCGCGGCTCCTGGCTATGTCGGCTATGACGAAGGCGGCATTCTGAGCGAAAAGGTACGCCGCAAACCTTATTGCGTAGTGCTGTTGGACGAAATCGAGAAGGCACATCCGGACATTTTCAACATTCTGCTGCAGATACTCGACGAAGGCAGGCTCACCGACAGCAACGGCCGCTTTGTCAGTTTCAAGAACACCATACTCATTATGACCTCCAACGTGGGAAGCCGCGAGCTGGACGAATACGGCAAAGGCTTGGGATTCAATTCATCTGCGAAAAACCTTGAGGCCCAACGCAGGAATGTGATAGAAAAAGCCGTAAAGAAGATTTTTCCACCTGAGTTCATCGGCAGGATTGACGAACAGATATATTTCAACAGGCTCGACAGAGAAAGTCTCGTCAAAATCATCGACATCGAGCTGAAGGAGTTGAAACAGCGCGTCAAAGAGGCGGGATACAGTCTCAACATCACTCCGTCAGCCAAGAAATTCCTCGCTGAAGCCGGTTGGGACAGCAGTTATGGTGCAAGACCGCTGAAAAGGGCCATCCGCAAATATGTGGAGAATCCTGTAGCGGAGTTCATCCTGAGCGACAGAATGCTGAATGCTGCAGACAATGGTGCGAAAACCAGGAAAATCACCATAGTCCCGGCTGCCGACAAGGAGAGCCTTGAAGTCAGATAGTCTTCAGCAGAACTACGCTATAACCGCATCGATAAATTCAAGGTCCATATCACCGATAAGTTCGACCAAAGTGTTATATGAGTCCTTTGAAGAAATCAGGGAACTGAGGGCTGAAATGCAAGTTTGTGTGTTCATAATGCTATATTTTTTTTAATTTTGTACTGCAAAGGTAGCGCGCATGTGTGCCAACCTGCAACACAGATATAATAAATTTCGCTCATTATGGAGGAAAACATCAAAAACACGGAGAGACTCGCCCGGTACATCATCATCGGAGGCTCCATTGCAATCATCGGCATTATCTGCTGGTTTTTCCGTAGCGTACTCGGCTACATCATAGGAGCAATAGTGCTCTCGCTGATTGCGCGTCCTATAATGAAACTGCTGAACAAAATCAGAATCAAGGGTAAAACCGCTCCGCAATGGCTATTGGCGGTTATTACCATGATATTGATTATCAGCCTATTGGGCTTAATCATAAAATTAGCGGTGCCGACCATCACAGGTATTGCCTCAAACATTTCAGTAGCGAATGTCGAGAGCCTGGGCAAACAGATTTCCGAACCTCTCGCCGACCTCAACAGTTTTCTTGCGGGCAACTTTCCGCAACTCGGCAAAGATTTCCGCCTGGAGACCTTCCTGCTGAAAGAAGTGCAGAAAATCTTTGATTTCACCACTTTCTCTTCTGTCTTAGGCTCCGCAGCTTCAGCCATTTCAAGCTTCGGGGTGGGACTTTTCGCCATTCTTTTCATAGGTTTCTTCTTCATCAAAGACGACAGACTTTTCGCCAAGATTGTAGCGGCCCTCGTTCCGGACAGACTGGAAAAAGAGGCGACAAAAGCGATTGACGACATCCAGTACCTGCTGACACGCTATTTCGGAGGCCTGGTCTTGGAGATTGCAGGAGTCGCCCTGCTGAATTTTCTGCTGCTCTGGCTTGTGGCAAGGCTCAATTTCAACTATGCTCTCGGCATAGGCTTCATCACCGGAATTCTGAACATCATACCTTACATCGGCCCGCTGATCGGAGGCATTATAGGCACGATTATGGGTCTGATACTTAAATACTGCAGCGTCGTCCCAATGGGTCTGAATGTCAACTTCCTTGCCTTCGTCATCATACTGATTGCGGTTTTCTGCGTGACCCAGCTTGTTGACAACATTCTGTATCAGCCGCTTATCTACTCTACAAGCATAAAATCGAATCCGCTTGAAATATTCATCGTCATTCTGCTTGTCGGATTCATCGGAGGCCCTCTCGCAATGATTGCGGCCATTCCTTCCTACACTGTGCTGAGAGTCATAGCATTCCGCTTTTTCGGCAATGTCAAGGCCATCAGGCGGCTTATTCCTGACGAAAAACTTATTTCGAAATCAAACTAAATATACAGAATATGAAAAAGACAATACTTGTCGCAATTGCGATTTTATCATTCGGCATTTCCGCATTTTCACAGGAAAGAACCTATTTCCCTGACGGGACTTACATGTTTGTGAAACGCGACACCTGCGACCTCTTCCTGGACGTCTACAAGGCGGCCAAGGACAGCGAGACCACCTACAACGGCAAAGCAAAACCTACAGTGCTGTTCATCTTCGGAGGAGGCTTTATTGACGGCCAGAGAGACAAGCCGTACTATATGAAATGGTTCAAGCAGCTCAATGACGAGGGCCACAACGTGGTTTCAATAGACTACAGGCTCGGACTGAAAGGCGTACACGGAGTGGGAATCGCTCAGGCGAACGCAATAGACAAAGCCATACACATTGCAGTGGAAGACCTCTTCAGTGCCACCAACTTCCTGCTTGAAAACGGCGAGGAACTCGGCATCGACGCCAACAATATGATAGTCAGCGGCTCATCAGCGGGCGCCATCACGGCACTGCAGGCTGAATACGAAATCTGCAACGGCACATCATGGGCGCAGGTCCTTCCGGAGGATTTCAACTATGTGGGTGTGATGTCTTTCTCCGGAGCGATTTTCTCACGCAAAGGCAAAATCAAATTCACCGAGAAGCAGCCCTGCCCTATTCTCCTGCTCCACGGCACAGCCGACAAAATCGTGAACTACACCCAGACAGTCTTCGCGAATCTCGGCTTTTTCGGCGCGAAACCTATTGCAAAGCGTCTTGAAAAATTCGGTTGCAACTACAACATCTGGCGTTTCGACGGCAACGGACACGAAATTGCCAGCAGCATGGGTGAGACATGGTATATGCAGGAGCCTTTCATCAAATTCAACGTGATGGACGGCCAGAAACGCATTCTTGATGCGCTGCTTGATACTCCGCAAATCGAAAAGACGACAGGCTCGTTGAAAGAGATGTACAATTAAACTCCGTGAAAACAGTCAATCTGCTGCGTTACTGCGACCTCGGGCTCAGTCACTTACAAAAGTAAGCTCCTGTCGCACCTCAGTCGCAAAGCCTTGCATCTTAACTGTTTTGACGAAGTTTATATAAACACTAAGCACTGTTACTTTTTATGGTAGCAGTGCTTTTATTTTTTGATTTGGAATTATGGTCTTGGTCCGCGCGGACCACCGGGACCATGACCGCCGGGACCGCCACGCATACCGCCGCGGTTGCCGCCGAAATTACCGAAACGGTAGGTCAGGGAGAGGACGATATAGCGGCCGAGAGTGTTGTTCCTGGTCTCCTGATGGTAGTTGGAATCGTCGGTCACTGAAAGGTTCTTCGACTGATTGAGCACGTCGTAGGCCTTGACTGCAAGTGTGAACTGATCCTTGAAAAGAAGTTTTGACAGTTCGATGTTGAGAACATGCTCGTCAGGCTGGGCTGTGGTGTAGCCGTTGTACCAATTGTAGCGGTAGTCCGCAATAAGATGTATGCCCCAAGGAATGGTCCAGTTCATCGAAGCGTCAGCCTGGTTGCTCCAAGTGGCCTTCTGATTGTATTTGTTGATTGAATACCACGATTTGTTCATCCTTGTACGCGCACCGAGGGTAAGTTCGACAAGGTCATTTCTGAAAGTAAAACGTATTCTCTCCGAAAAGCTGAGCCCGTCGGTATTGGACAAATCGAAATAATCCAAAAGCTTCTTAGTCGCCGGAGTGCCCGCAGTACCGAAGAAATCCTGATTGAAGCCCTCGTAGTCAAACGCCCCGCTCTCCGCATCGTAATAATCATCTGTAATTGAGGAAGGAGTCACAGTTTTGCCGACATATGAGACCGACTTGTTGTAGCGGAAATAAGTCATATTCATGATGGAAAACTTGCTCTTGGCTATAGGCGCATTCAACATAAGCCTCACGTCCGCATTGCCTGACGTCGGACCGTTGAGCGGCATAGTAAACTGCACGCCTTTGTCGTCATACCATTTCGCATTGATGATGGCATTGTCGTTGAAGCCTCCACCGTAACGCACGAAAATGGAGGTGAAATTCTTTTTGTTGGTGTAGCCGAAATGTCCCCTGATGCTATGATCGAAATAAGGTTCAAGATAGGGGTTACCGAACGAAAGGTTCAGAGGGTCGGAATTGTCGGCGACAGGCATGAGCTGCGAAGTGGACGGCTGCCTTGATCGGCCGAAATAGAAGAGCCTCAATTCAGTGTTGTCGTTGATGTCGTAACGCAGCATCGCATTAGGAGCCCAATTAATGACCGTACTCTTGTAGCTCTTGCCGTTGGTCAGATTGTCGGTGATTGTCGGATTGACCGAAGCACCGATCTGGGCATTGAATTTTTCCTTCTGATATACCAGTCTCAGACCGGCAGAATGATTCTGGTAGGTATTTGATATGGAATTGGTATAATTTTCGTCCTTTGTTTCTCCTTCCGCATTGTATATCAAATGTTTGGCATCATCAGACATCAAATCGGAAGCACTGTTGTAGGTCAATTTGTCCGAAACCGATTTGTTCCAGCCGTAACGGTAGTTGAGTTCGAGGAAAAAGCCCTTGCCGAGAGGTTCGGTATAGACAGCGCGGGCCGACACTGACCAGGTATTCGAAGTCTGATCATAACGCTGGTTTACAATGTCATCTTTCATTGCGCCATCATCTCCGGTCCGGGACAGCGACTGGTTGAAGCCATCGAGTCTGTTGCCGCTGAAATTGTAATTCACATTCACTGAAAACGTTCTGCCAGGCTTAAGGATACGCTGACGGAAAAGCAGGAAACCGGAAGTCGTCCAGTTTCTGTTCTTGCCTGTATTTTCATTGAAACCGTCATTTACAGTTGTTTCCGTGCCGTCCGCAGCAATGTTGCCGGTAGTGAATTTTGAATATTCCGTGAAATTTCCGTTGCCGAAATTCACCTGAGGCTCGAAAAGAATCGAAGTGCTTTCCGAAAATTTGTGCTCTAAGCGTACACCGAAACGGTGTCCCTGGCTCAAAGTGCTGTTCGTACCCTCGCTTGAATAATCGAGTGTACTTCCGTCATCCCTGTAAGTCAGCTTGCGGCTGGATTCTTCAATATATTTGTTGCTGCCGTTGTAGAGGTAGTTCGCACCTAAATCCATATTGCCGTCAAGCAGGGTAAATGCCCCGTTAAGACCGCCCATCCATGATGTCGTGATGCCGTTGCCACCCCAGCCGCCTGTGCCACGGCCCATACCACGGCCACGCATATTGCCCATCATCGTACCGGACATATCATTGAACCCACGGTTGTTGGTATTGTTGCCGTTCAGAATCAGGCTGATCTGGCTTTTGTCGGTGAAACGGCCCACCATGGCAGCACCCTGATAACGCCAGTCGTTAGGGATTTCGTCCTTGGCCTGGGGCACATCGTGACCTCCACCTGCCATCACGTTTCCGAACCAGCCCTGCATCATGCCCGGACGCAGCGACAAGTCAATGATGGTCTCTTCCTCACCGTCGCTGATGCCCGTAAACATGGCCTGGTCAGACTTTTTCTCGACCACCTTTACCTTCTCCACTATCTTTGCAGGAATATTCTTCGATGCAAGCGAAGGGTCATCCAGGAAGAATGTCTTGCCGTCAATTGTGATTTTTTTGATGGTCTCGCCGTTTGCAGTGATGCTTCCGTCTGTTCCCACCTCAACCCCGGGCAGTTTCTTCAGCAGTTCCTCAAGCATGTCGTTGTCGGAAGTCTTGAAAGAAGAAGCATTGTATTCAACGGTGTCTTTCTTCACAATAATCGGATTACCGACAGCTGAAACGCTCGCAGCATCCAGCACCTCGGCGTCCTCTTCCATTTTGAGTTGGCCCAAATCAAGGCTTTTGCTTACTTCAAGCACCTGAATATATGGCTTGTAGCCCATCATTTCAGCTTTGAGGGTATATTTCCCTTTCGTCACCTTCTCCAGCACGGCCTTACCGTCCGCATCCGAAAGGACGTATTTTGGCGTTGCCTTGGAATTATCCCTGGACAGGGAGACAGTGGCGAACGAAACGGGTTCAGACGTTTTCGCATCCACAAGGGTCATACTGATTTTGCTCTGCGCAAGAGCTGATAATGAACAAGTTAAAGCGATAAAAAATAAAAATATTCTTCTCGAATTCATAATGCTTAAAATATCACAACGTTTCTTAATCCGGGACAACCGACCATTTTCCGGATTACTTAGACACTACTAAACCCACAAAGTTTAAAGGGCTGAAAAAATAATTTTTTGAGAATTACTTGATTCTCTCCGGATGTTCCGCAATGAATTTTTTCCAATCCGTCTTGGAAGTCACCCCTGCAAGCGGACTGCTGATCTGGTAGTAATGGCAAAGCGCGATGGCAAGGGCATCGGTCGCATCGAGATGCTTTGTCTCCAAAGTCACTTCGAGCGTGCGCTGGATCATATCGCACACCTGCTCTTTGGATGCCGCACCATTGCCGCAAATTGCTTCTTTGGCCTTACGTGGGGCATATTCGGCGACCGGAATGCCACGTATGACCGCAGGAGTCAGAGCCGCGCCCTGGGCCCTGCCAAGCTTGAGGATTACCTGGGCATTGTGGTTGCCGTAGAATGGGGCCTCCACTGCCAGCTGGTCCGGCTTCCACTCGTCAATCAATTCCGATATACCACCGAAAATGTTTGCCAATTTCTCGTATGGGTCCTTGATTTTCCGCAAATCGAATACTCCCATATCCGCGTAATGAGGGCCATGCCTATCTACACGGATAATCCCGTAACCAAGGATGTTGGTTCCGGGATCAATACCAATTATCGTCATATTTTTCATATGACGATAATTGGTATATAAGTCTTAACCCCCTGACCCCCTATTAGGGGGATGGCCGACGCTACACTTCGCTCCGGTCGGGTGCCATCACTGCGGCGATTTTGTGACAAAATCTTGCTGACGTGAGTGGCACGACGCTGAGGCGTCCTGTTAATACAATATTCTTTCATATGACGATAATTGGTATATAAGTCTCAACCACCACACCCCCTATTAGGGGGATGGCCGACACTGCGCTCCGCTCCGGTCGGGTGTTTGACACACTACACACCATCAGTCGATATAATCGAAACCGGTGTATGGGCGGAGAGCCTCAGGAATCCAGATCTTGCCGTCATGGTAGTTGTTCTCCAAAAGGGCTGCAACCACACGCGGAAGAGCAAGGGAACTGCCGTTCAGAGTATGCGCAAGATTGATTTTGCCCTCTGCATCCTTGTAACGGAGTTTCAGACGGTTGGCCTGGTAGCTCTCGAAGTTTGACACTGAAGAAATCTCCAGCCAGCGTCCCTGGGCTGCAGAATAAACCTCGAAGTCATATGTGATGGCAGAGGTAAAGCTCATGTCACCGCCGCAAAGACGAAGGATTCTGTAAGGAAGTCCGAGTTCATTCACAAGTCCCTCAACGTGAGCGATCATATCGTCCAGAGCGGCGTATGAATTCTCAGGTTTTTCAAGACGGACGATTTCGACTTTGTCAAACTGATGAAGTCTGTTGAGTCCTCTCACGTCCTTGCCGTACGAGCCTGCCTCCCTGCGGAAACATGGAGTGTAGGCTGTCATCTTGACAGGGAAATCGTTGTTGCCGAGTATCATATCCCTGTAAATATTTGTCACAGGAACCTCTGCTGTAGGAACCATATAGAAATCATCAAGATTTGCATGATACATCTGACCTTCTTTATCAGGCAGCTGGCCTGTACCGAAACCTGAAGCGGCATTCACCATTACAGGAGGCTCGACCTCAAGGTAGCCGTCTGCCGTGTTCCTGTCAAGAAAGAAATTGATGAGGGCACGCTGAAGTCTTGCTCCTTTGCCTTTGTAGACAGGGAAACCTGCTCCTGTAAGCTTCACGCCGAGATCGAAGTCGATGATGTCGAATTTCTTTGCAAGCTCCCAATGAGGAAGTGCGTCAGGCCCGAGCTCCGGTATCTCGTTGCCCATTTTGACAACGACATTGTCTTCTGCGCCTTTTCCCTCAGGAACCTGGTCGCAAGGAATATTCGGAAGGAGTACAATGAGAGACTGAAGTTCGTTGTTGTTTTCTTCTGATTTGGCTTCAAGTTCGGCGGATTTGGTTTTCAAAGCGGCAACTTCAGCCTTTGCAGCCTCCGCCTCATCTTTTTTACCCTGCTTCATCAGACCGCCGATAAGGGCGGCTTTCTTTTTCTGCTCGCTGAGGCAGGCATCCAATTCTGTCTGAAGTGCCCTTCTTGAAGCGTCCAGGGCATTGATCTTCTCTACAATTTCTTTTGCGTCAAAATTCTTGACTGCAAGTTTTTTGATGACAAACTCCGGCTGCTCGCGGAGCAATTTCATGGTCAACATAATATATTGGTTTTTAAATATTTTCAAACAAAAAAAAGGACTATGTCACCACCCGGGCGCATAGTCCTTATACGACAGTCTACGTCGTTCCCCCGAGTCTTAGTTCTCAAAAGGGACTACCGAGACATAAGATTTATTGTCAGCTTTCTTGCGGAAGCTCACTTTACCGTCTACGAGTGCGTAAAGAGTGTGGTCTTTACCCATTCCTACATTCAGACCAGGATTGTGGACTGTACCTCTCTGACGGACAAGAATATTGCCTGCCTTTACAACCTGATCACCGAATTTCTTGATACCGAGTCGCTTGCTGTGTGACTCACGACCGTTCTTGGAACTACCGACGCCTTTTTTATGTGCCATAATTATTCCTCCTCAATGATTAAGCGATCGTATTGATCTGAAGTTTTGTTAAATACTGACGGTGACCGTTGAGTTTCTGGTAACCTTTGCGACGTTTTTTCTTGAAAACAAGAACTTTGTCTGCCTTGCAAGTGTCGTCAAGGACAGTTGCCGTTACTTTTGCCCCTTCAACGTATGGAGCACCGACCTTTACCTTACCCTCCTCGTCAATCAAAAGCACTTTGTCGAACTCTACTGAAGCGCCTTTTTCAGCCGCAAGGCGGTTAACGAAGATTGTCTTGCCAGCCTCTACTTTGAACTGCTGGCCTGCAATGTCTACAATTGCGTACATAAAAAACTTAATAATTAAAGTTTTAGAAAGCAAGCGGCTGCCCCTCATTGCAGCTCTTTGTCATGGCTTGACATTCTCTACATAAATAAAATATGCGTAATCCCTAAAAGATTACTCTAAAATCGCACTACTGCTCGTCCTGGAGCTGCAAATGCTGAACATAGATTGCCTTCTGAATCTCGGTTCTTCTCTTGACAGACGGTTTTACGAAAGCCTTTCTGGCACGGAGCTCGCGCACAGCACCTGTCTTCTCAAATTTTCTTTTGAATTTTTTGAGAGCCCTTTCGATGTTTTCGCCTTCTTTTACAGGAACTATAATCATATCTAAATCACCTCCTTTTATTTTGGGAGGGCAAAGATAGACATAAAAATTCAATTTGCAAAATAAACTTGCAAAAGCCAGTATTCAAACAGATGGTCAAGGAAATACGCCTCCCCGTTTTCATCGAAAGAAATGATTTCCTTCTTCTTCAGAGCCTCTTTCAGACGGAGCACATTCGCAGATGAATTGAGACCGTATTTTTCCACAACATCAACGGAACTGAACTTCTTCACTCCGTCAAGCACAGCCTTCACCATACTCAGCTGGAAGCCCGTCAGATCGTCCACCATACGTATGAAACGCGGTTCGTTCACCGCAATCAGCATGCGCAGTGCCTGCAGCAACAGCGCTTCATTAATATAACCGCGCGAAAGCGTGTCGGCCAGATACATATAATGGTTGATGTACCACATCTGGCCCTGAAATAGCGCACAACTGGAAATAATCATGTCCCTTTCAATCACTTTCCCCGTCGGCTGGAAGGTCTTCACGATATATTCGACATAGTCTCTCTGGTCAATCGGCTCAAGCGGCAGGTGCTCAATCTGGCGGAAAAAATATTTTTTCTCCTCGAATATGAATTTCATCGCATTCACTTTCGAGCCGGAAAGAATATAGGCAGCACCATTCGGCTCCGATTTGTCATCCGCTGCGAAAACCTTCTCCATTGCCTTCAGGACAAGCTCATAATCATTGTCTTCCAAAATATTCTGAAAATTGCTGATGACCACATAATAAGGCTGCTGACGGTCACGGGCAATCATCCCCGGCATGGAAAACAGCGTGGTGATGTCATTCTCGTCATAGCTCCATCCAAGCGAAAGCACCTCATCGGAATTGGCGAAACGCTCCCTGTCGAACACGAAATGGGTGCCGGCAAGATATTTCTCCACTGCCCCGCTGTATTCTTCCGCCGTCGACATTATCGGTCTGATGACGGCCGAACCGAATTTTATCAGAAAATCTTCGGTTTTACGGACATTGAACAGATCCAGATCCGCCACGCAGAACTGTTTCTTCTCATTTACCCTCATGTTGGACAGCACTTTACGTATCAGAGAACGTTTGCCCGTCTTAGGGGCTTCATATATGGCGACATTCTCCCTTTTGTCCAAAAGGTTGCCCAAAGCAGCGCATTCATTCCTGCGCCCTACAAAATCTTTTCCTGACACATAATGGTCAAAAACAAAATTGTCCATAGTCCGATATTTTATTTCATTCGCGGCAGTTTTTAACCTCCTGCGGCTGACATACCGGTGCAAATTTAATATTAATATACTATTAATACAACAAATATGTTACTTTTCGCCTGTTTTTTGTCAGTCCGCTTTCCGCCTGATGTCAGCCTTGAGTTTCCGGGTCCTGCCGTTGACCGTTACTTTGACTCCGACGGAATTGGCGTCATATTTACTGCCGATGAATCCGGCCTTGAGCTTCGACGGTTCTCTGGACGTAGCTAATGAATGCATTGACTATGAGTCATTCCTTTACCTCGTGATTAGTGTTGAATGATGTCGAATCTGTATATGGTCGTCTGTCTGTATGTCTGTCCCGGCCGCAGCAGCGTGGACGGGAAATTGTCGTGGTTCGGGGAGTCCGGAAAATGTTGCATTTCAAGGCAGAAAGCCCAGAATCTGCCGTAATTCCTTCCCGGAAGATAGCTCATATCCGAATGCGGAGTATAGAACTGCATACCCGGTTCTGTGGTGTAGGCCCTGAGACGGCGTCCTGATGCCGGGTCCGTAACTTCCGCGGCAAGTCCCAATCCTTCCGGTTTGTCCAGCACGAAATTGATGTCATAGCCTTTTCCTTCGGCTTCGGCTTCCGCTGTCCGTCTGATGGTCCCTGCTTCGCGGAAATCGTATTTTGTGCCGGCCACATTCATAAATCCGCCTGTCGGTATACCCAGTTCATCGCACGGCGTGATCTGCAAGGCGCAAATTCTGAATTGATGGTCGAGAATATCGCTTGCACAGCCTCCGAGGTTGAAATAAGCGTGGTTAGTAAGGTTGAGGACCGTGGCTTTGTCCGTGGTCGCTTCGTATTCGAGGCAAAGCTCATTGTACGCGGTCAGTTTGTATGCAAGCTTCAGCCTGAGTTCCCCGGGAAAGCCGCATTCTCCGTCGGCGCTGACATAGGAGAAAACAACGGCAGCCGTGTCTTTGTTCACATAGCAGCTGTCAATATTGAAAAGCCTGGTGTGAAAGCCTTTGACTCCGCCGTGGATGCTGTTTCCGAAATTGTTTCTTTCCACGTAGACCGTGTCGGCATCGATAATGACTCTGCCGTCTTTTATGCGGTTGGCATAACGGCCCACCGTGGCACCCAATTTGGGATTTCTGCCAAGATAGTGGCTGAGGCTGTCAAGCCCCAAAACTACGGGCCCGGCAATTCCATCTTTGTCAGGGACAGAAACATAGCACAGGCTTGCGCCATAATTGCTGACTTTCACGCACATTCCCCTTCCGTTGTCCATGCGTATCATCTTAGCCTGCCCGTCGGGAAAGTCCGCCGTCTGTTCAATGCATATTGACGGCGACACTTTAGTGCAGGCTGAAATCATGATTAATGAAAAAATGCTGAAAACAATTCTTTTCATCGCCTTTTTTATTTGCAGGATATAGTGACAGCTTAGTGTTACAAGGTATTCTTTTGAGTAAAATTGGTCTACCAAAAGCAATGCAAATTTAGTTGTTTTAACAATATGAAACAAGTAACCCGCATCAAAATTTTCAGACAGAATTTTCATCTTTTTTACACTTTCGGGAAAATTCGTTTTTTCTTTATTATGCCGGTCCAAGTAATTTGAAAAGAATTACTGAATATCAGGATTTATATGTAAATTTGTAAAATGTATATTTTGAATTTTCTTAAAATGGAAAAAATAAAAAAGACCTGGATAAAAGTGCTTTTGGGCATAGTCGGGACACTTGCGGGACTTCTGCTTGTGCTCCAGCTCGTGCTTTCATCGGCGGTGCTGACCAAAATCGTAAATAAAGTTGCGGACAAATATATTGAGGCGGACGTGAATTTCGGCAAAGCGTCTGTCAATCTGTTCAAACGATTTCCGGCAGTCTGCCTCCATTTGGAAGATTTTGCAATTACCTATCCTACAGAGCGTTACGATTCTCTTTCAAAGAGCGGCATACAAGGCCATCTGCTGCAGGCCGGAAGAGGGGAAAGCGTGGATACACTCGCCTATTTCAAGACATTTTCAGCTTCCATAAATCCTTGGTATTTACTCAATTCCAAGATAAAACTTCCGTATATAACCCTCGATTCGCCGCGCATTTTCGCCCACAACTACGGCGACGGGCAAGCCAATTGGAATGTGTTCAATTTCGGTGAAGAAACTCCTGAAGACGCTGACACAAGCGCCACGGAAAGCGGTCTGCCGGCGATTTCCATAGGCAACTTAGCGGTAGAGGGCAAGCCGAGGATAGTCTACACCGACAGCAGGAATGCAGTTTTCGCGAATGTCTCCCTGAAACATCTCAATTTCAGGGGCCGAATCACTCCGGACAATCTCTACCGCACAAGATTAGGACTGCATCTGGACAGCATGTTCGTTGCAGGACGCGTGGGACGAGACACTTTGGCGTTCGCCATGGACACGCTGCAGATACGCACGCGCAAGCAGCAGACGACGCTCAGAGCCAAGGCAAACAGCTGGGTCGGACTAAAGCAGAACGGAAGAATGCGCTTGCCGATTGACCTCAGGGCGGCTGTCAGCATAGAAAAGGACAGCATTCCGAATATCAGTCTTGACAGTCTCAAAGCGGATTTGGGAGTCATCGGACTGAGCGGATACGCCAATGCGCTCATCCATAAGGACAGTATCGAATTGGGCGGACATATAGGCATCGACGACTGCCTGATGGAGCCTTTGCTGCAGAATTACGCCAAAAATTTCATTGCCGAAGCGGGCAAAATCAAAACCGATGCCGTGGTCTCCATGCTTTTGGATGTCGCAGGAGTGTATGCGCCTGCCTACGGACGATATCCCGACCTCATCGCTGTCATCGACCTGCCCGAATCACAGATAAGCCATTCGGATTTTGATGAAAGCATCAGACTGAAGCTCAAAGCAGAGGCGGACATGAAGAGCGACGGCACGCTGAAAGTGGATTTGGAAGACGCGAAGCTCAAAATGCAAGGTCTTGATTTCCAGGCGAAGGGCAATATCGACAATCTCTCTGCGAATGATCCTTCGGTCAAACTTGACGCTTCACTCAGGGCTTCGATTGACGAGTTGTCGCGCTTTGTTCCAGACAGCCTCAATCTGTTCGCTAAGGGCCAAATGGACGCAACACTGAAGGGCAGAATCAGGATGTCGCAGATGAATCCCTACCAGTTCGGAAATTCGGCCATGGAAGGAAAGCTTAATGTCAACAAGCTGAAAATCAATTATCCCCCGGCCGGCATTGATGCCCATATCGGCAAACTTTCGATGCGACTTGCACCGGAAGTCAGCAAGATGAGACGCGACCCGAAGAAAACGTTCAGAATGTTGGCACTCAGCGGAAACATCGACACCTTAGGACTCGTCTATGCCGACGCCCTCACTGCAAACGGCAAAGACATCGTCCTCACCGCCCGGAATTCCACTCTGCAGAAAAATGCGACGGACACTTCGATGGTCTTTCCTATCTCGCTCGTGATTTCAGCCAAGGAATTGAAAGTCAGGGATTCGGACAACGAAGAAGTCAAATTGGATCAGACTGCGAATATGGTGGGAGTCTTCCCTTCACGCGAGAACAAAAAAATGCCGCTCATCACCGTAGGCAGCAAGAACAAGCATATCTATCTGAATGACAGGACCAACCGCGCCATTCTGACGGATGCATCCTTCAACATCAGGGCTGTGTCCAACAAGGACAAGAGGTCCGTACAACGCAAAGCCATGCTCGATTCGCTTGCACAGGTCTATCCGACCACGCCCCGGGATTCACTTTTCCGAGTGGCAATGGCCCACAGGAGTGCCCGGAACATGACCATACCGGACTGGATGAGCGAGAAGGACTTCCGCAAGAATGACATCGACATCAGGCTGGATAAGTCGCTTGCCAAATATTTCAGGGAATGGAATCTAAACGGCGGCATTGACGTGCGTACCGGCGTGCTGATGACTCCTTATTTTCCTCTGCTCAACATCATCAGAGGCTTCAAAGTGAATTTCGACAATGACAAGGTGGCTGTTGACAGCGTGAAGTTCCGCTCCGGAAAATCGGAAATCGGTGCCAAGGGTGAAGTCTCGGGACTCCGCAGGGCTCTGCTCGGACGGGGCATCATCAATATGAATCTGGACATTTTTTCGGACCGCGTCAATGCAAACGAACTGCTGAAGGCCTATGTTGCCGGAAGCAATTTCACCCCACCGAGTTCAACGGACGGCGTACAGGAGGCATCAAATGCGGAATTCCTCAAACAGGTCACTACGGATGTGGCGGAATTGGATGACAGCCAGAACGTGGAGACCATCATCGTACTGCCCGGCAACATCAATGCCCGGCTCAATCTGCACGCCCGTAACATCACATATTCGGAACTGGAAATCACGGAGATGACCTCGAAGATTATCGTCAAGGAAAGGTGCGCCCAGCTTACAAACACTACGGCCATTTCCAATGTCGGGGACCTTGAATTTGACGGATTTTATGCTTCAAAGACCAAGAAGGATCTGAAAGCGGGCTTCAACCTCAACATGAAGGAGATCACTGCGGAGAAGGTCATCGGACTGCTTCCGCAGATTGACACTCTCATGCCTATGCTCAAGTCGTTTGAGGGGCGTCTCAACTGCGAAATGGCGGCCACCACAGCTTTGGACACGAATATGAATTTCATCATGCCTTCCATCAACGGAGTGCTTCGCATCAAGGGTAACGACCTGACTATCAAGGACAGCGATTTTTTCCGCACCCTGGCGAAGAAGCTCATGTTCAAGAACAAGAAGGAGGGCCATGTGAAGGAAATGTCGGTGGAAGCGATGATTGCCAACAACAAGGTGGAGATTTTCCCATTCTCGCTCAAAATCGACCGCTACACCTTGGCTGCCAGCGGAATACAGAATCTTGACATGTCCTACAGATACCATTTGTCAGTCATTAAGTCGCCTATTCCTTTCAGGGTCGGCGTGGATATCTACGGCAAGGATTTCGACCACATGAAATTCAAAATCGGCAAGGCGAAATACAAAAATGCCAATGTGCCTGTGTTCTCCGCGCTGATTGACGAGAGCAAAATCAATCTTGTGGCGTCAATCCGAAACATTTTCGAGAAAGGTGTGGACGCCGTGATGCAGCAGGACAATACAAAGCTTATCGACGAGCACAAGGAAACCATAAAGTATGAAAATGTTGCGGAGAAGGAGATGGAGGAGCTTTCTGCCGAAGACCATGCCAGACTGAAGTCTGAAGAAGACGCGTTGACGGCAAAGGACAGGAAGGAGGAACTGCTTGACAGTCTGAAAGTCCGCGCGGATTCGCTCGGTATAAGCCTTGATTCGCTTTTGGTAAGGAATGACAGCATCAAGGTGGTGCTGGACAGCTTAAGTGTCAATGAAAAACTAATTGAAGACAATAATGAATAGCCAGGAATATATAGAGGTCGCAATCAAAATCGAGCCTTACAGCAGTGAGAATGCTGAAATTGTGACGGCGGAGCTTGCCGAACTGCCTTTCGAATCGTTTATGGAGGAAGAAGGGCTGTTGAAATGCTATATACAAAAGGAACTGTATGACTCAAGGGCATTGAAACTGCTGGTTTCAGCTATGGACGGCTATGATTTCAGGCTGTCCTACACCTCGGCTCTCGTACCTCCGGTCAACTGGAACGCAAGATGGGAAAGCGATTTCCAGCCTATTGTCGTGGACGGGAAATGCACCATCAAGGCGCCCTATCACAAGGATTTGAAGCGCACGAGGTTCAATATCACGATTGAGCCGAATATGGCTTTCGGCACAGGTCACCATCAGACCACTTACATGATGTGCAGGGCGCTGTTGGAGAACGAAGCGTGGGTGCGCGGCAAACAGGTGGTGGACATGGGTTGCGGCACGGCCGTGCTGACGGTCTTGGCGGCAAAGATGAAGGCAGCGAAAGTCAGGGGCATTGATATTGACGCCATTGCAGCGGCATCTGCCTACGACAATGTGCACCGCAACAGGGTGCTTCAGAATACGGAAATCCTCTGCGGTGACGCTTCCCTGCTGCAATATCATTCCTACGACGTGATTTTGGCGAATATCAACCGCAACATCCTGCTCCAGGATATGCGTACCTATGCAAGGAGTCTGAGGCCGGAGGGACTGCTCTTTGTCAGCGGCTTCTATCTCGAAGATATGCCTATGCTTGTCGGCGCCGCTACGGAAAACGGTCTGAGCTATGTCTCACATGACAACATGGAGAACTGGTGTTGCATAAAATTTTGCAACTCAAAATAAATTTCGTATATTTGCAGTCCTTTCACGAAAGGAGTCGCGGGCGTGTTGAAATTGGTAGACAAGCCAGACTTAGGATCTGGTGCCGTGAGGCGTATGGGTTCGATTCCCTTCGCCCGCACAAAAAAAGAGACCTTCGAGGTCTCTTTTTTTGTGCTTTTCGCGAAGGAAATCGATAATCCTATTTTTTCTTGCAATTTACAAAATTGTTCGTACCTTTGCAGAGTATCATTAGGAAGTTTTTATAGCGACCAAAAAGATTAGACATCACCCCAATGATGTCTTTTCTTTTATATTCTAACAGAGGGACGGCATACTGTAAACGCCGAGGCTTATCCCAACACTTCTTTCAAATCGTTCTTTACGCTATAAAAATTTAAATTAATGATACAAAGAACGCATTTCATTGAAGTGAGGGTAATTACCAAAATGATTTACCCAATGCTTATCAAAGTGAGGGCCTACAAGCGCACTCGCAATGGTAGGATAGAAAAAGTTCGTAGTCACTATAGAAGATATTGGGGAATCTAATATTATGACTACAAACTGAGCCACAAGGCTAACTATCTCGTTCCTCTGTTTTTAATATGAAATGAGGCTGAACTTTCTGTTTTTAGAGTGAAGGGGTTCTTATATATTCATAATAGGCATCGGTATCTTCAGACCCTTTTTGTCTGATGACCAAATTTTCCTCATCACAGGAAGCAATCGTATAACCGACCTCCTTTCCGGTATCGGAATCCACCATTTTCTTGCCGACAAACTCAAAATTCGGAGAATCCGCTTGGATTTCAATCCAGCTATGACATTCTTCTCCATGTCGTTCGTCAAACCAATAATACATTGTCAGGCTGTAGCGGTTTTTCCCTTCCAACTTATAAATATACCTCGCGCAACCTGTTGTCAATGAAGAATATGAGAAAGTCTTCACTTCCGATTCGACAGTTTCTCCGTTTTCTTTAGTTGTCAACAGATATCTGCGCGACATGAACCAGTCACCTTCCAAGGTGTTGTTGATAACGAAAACCGGAGTTTCGTCGACAATACCCGGTTCGTCTCCTTCTCCGGAATCATCTCCATTTCCCGAGTTCTTACCGCCGAGAACATCACAAGAAGACAGACAAAAAACTGCAAGCAATACCGGCAATGCAGCCGCAAAGTAAAATAATTTTTTCATCTTTCCAAATATTTAATTGTTGGACAAATATATAGCATTTTTCCTTATCAATCAAAAATTTACACGTCAAATAGTTTCTTTTTTACTCAATTTATGTATATTTGTCACAGATAACATATCCACTAAAAATTGTGAACAATTTTAATAAAAGCTTAACAAAAATGGATAAAGAAATATGGATATTCCTCTCACACTCAAATAAAGACTTTGCGAAAGTGAGAGAAATCAGGAACTATCTTGAAGAGCGTTCCTGTCGCCCTCTTATGTTCTATCTAAAATGTTTATCCAATGATGATGAGATAAATGCCTTGATTAAGAGAGAAATTGACTGCCGCACAAGATTTATCATTTGTGACAGCGCAAATTCACAATCATCAAAATGGGTCCAGTCAGAAGTTAAGTATATCAAATCTCAACAACGGTCGTATGAAACTATAGATTTGAGAAAGAGCGATGAAGAGATTAAAGCGCAGTTGGATAAAATGATTAAGAATACTAGAATTTTCCTTTCATATAGCAGACAGGATTCCGACTTGGTCAGTGCCGTATATTCACATATCTGCAAATACGATATAAGATGTTTTCTCGATGAAGAAAATTTAATAGCATCTGGAACATCGTTTTCTGACCAAATGACCAATGCAATAAATCTGGCCAAAGAATTTGGTTTTATTGTATTTTTTGCAAGTAAGTATTCTTTATCGAGTAATTGGGTGGTTTCAGAAATCCAGTATTCATTAACGATTGGAGCAAAAATGCTGATTCTCCTTTTGGATAATTATGCTAAGATGCACTACAAAGAATTGTTTCCACAAGCTCAAGATGTCCCAATTGATGATCTAATAGATAGCGACCAAACATCAATAAAAGTACGGGATTTGACTAATGTCCAAACGAAGGATGAACTTATTGAATCAGCCATAGAGAAAATTGTAATAAGAGCTTTTGGCCCATGGACTCCCTATACGATGGCCAAAAATATGTTGGAAGGAATAGATTGTCCGGTTGATGAAGATGAGGCTAATCGGCTTTTTCGTATTTCATATAGAATGAACAGTGCTCTTGATATGATAGGTTATCCTGGAGGCACATTGTTTGTTGCTCGTTGCATGGCTAACGGCTATGGTACGAAAAAAGATCTCAACGGTGCTCTTGACTACTACCAAGATTATATAAGAATTTGCGGAAGCAATGAGAACATTGACAGGGAAATAGAAGCGGTAAAAAAAGAATTGAAATAACATTGAGAAAAAGTATAGGGTGTACTAAAAACTTAATTTTGAAACGTCCCTCAATAATCATTCTACTCTTGATCCATGATGTTGTATAGCATCACTAATTTTTGCCATAGCCCATAATCCCGGAAAAGTTAGTTCTCCATTTAAGACAATTTTAGCAGGTATAGACCAACCGATGATTATTTCAGGTTTCAAAGAGGGATATCGCTTACTAACATCTTTCGGCAAACGCCCCATAATTTCAGGAATCTTCTTCTTAAACTGTCGAGTTAAGATTTCATTTGGCACTCTATCTGAATATGACGTAATAAAATGAAGTCCCAATAAGATTACACCCTTCGTTTTCTCCTCAAAAAATCGCACTTTTTTCTTAATGCTCTCGAGTTGTTCGTTCATTTTGTACCATGACTTAATGACTTTAGACTCACTTGTCCGTTCAGTAGTAAAACAATCAAAACTATGTTTAAGTTCAATAACAAAACTATAACCACCATAGACGCACCAATAATCTATACGGCCGGCAGAGTTATCAACATAGAATTTGTTTGTCGAACATTGTCTTTGTACTGGATATTCATCCAGGACTAAACCCTTGCAAATTTTTGATAAAACAGGTAAAATTACGCAGTCCAATCTACGCTCTGTGTAAATATATGGCAATTCCGAAAAAATATCATTATCATACCTTGTGCTAAGTTTTGAAACTCCACAGAATAATTTTTCGACAAATTCTTTAGTAACGATGTAAACATCATCTGTTCTATCCATCGTTTCTTCGACGAACGACAAACCATATTTCTTAAACGAAATCATGAGCAAAACTTTTGAGACACAAAGTTATACAATTATCGCCACATAAATGAGTGAACCAACGTAACGTATAACTTTGCACAACCTATATTCAACACTATGCCGAAATACATCCCCCAATTCAAGATAAACAACACAAAAACGAATTTTGCATCGGCAGGAAATCGAAGATTATTTATACAGCTATCAATTGCTGTCCAAGATTATGCAGGGCAGAGATGATTTCCTGCTTTCTTGCTTCGCCCGGCTTCTTTATGCCATAGATATACTTTGAAAGCAGACTCTTATTTATTCCGATTGACCTTGCAATTTCTGAGACATTCAATTGTGGGAACATCGCGAAAATCCTTGCAATATCATTGTCATGATTCGGTTCGGTGTTGTCTTCAAGAAAACTCGAAATATGGATGTCTTCATCAATGGAAGCCCAACGGACATCATCTCCGAATTTGCCGATTTTATAGTCAAGCCGTTGTTCTTCAGTGGCTTCAAGCAATGTTGGGAATGCCTCCAAAGGCCTGGAGCAGACCTTTCCGTCATCTGTTTCAATATAGATACGCCTGGCTTTGAACCAGAGTTTATTTATCTTCTCCATGATATTGTTGCCATTTTAAAATTATTTCCTCCTGATATAACTCTGTGAGCATCAATGCCTTTTTAATATCCTTCAGTTTTATTCCCTGGTTCTCCACCAGTTCCAAAGTTTCAACATTAATTTTTGCTCTGCCGTCCCCATTCTCTATGTGGACATGAATTGGCAGATGTTCCAGAGAATAGAAGAAAAAACTCATTATTTTTCCAGCTGCAGGCGGTAGCAGTTGGTGGTGACGGGGTTGAAGCCGAGGGAGCGGTATAGGGCGTTGGCAGCGATGCGTTTCGGGGCGGAGGTCAGCTGCAGTTCTATCGGAGCCATCCGGGAGGCTTCGTCTAACAGATGCTCCATCAGCATCCGGCCGTAATGCCTGCCGCGGCACGAAGACAGCACTGCAACATCCTCCACAATAGCTTTTACGCCTTCCAACGAACGGAATACACAAAGCGTCGCCGTCCCGACAATACTTTCATCCTCAGTGAGGACATACAGATGACTGTCCGGAGCATCAAGCAGCGCCTGCAGATTTTCCCGGTTCAGCACCAGGCGTGCCGACACCTCGGACAACAGGACTTTCAATTCAGCGAACTGCCTTTCATCAAACGATGTCAACTCCTTGATTTTCACCATATTCAATTAATTATTTTCTTTGTTTGACATATAACATGATATTGCCGCCCTCTTTTTTAGGAATCAGAAATTTAATGTCTCCGACCTTTTCGAGCCAGACACTGACGGATTCATCCTCTCCCATTATATAGTCACTATAATTTTTGACCGATTCACAACGTATCGCCTTTGTTTTCTCAAGGACACCTTCGCTATAAAAATATGCCTGGACATTAACGGAATTATTGTTGAACCTGGCCGGAGAGGTCAATATAAAAGAAAAGGAATTGTAGCCTTTGTAATAAGTAAAGCTGTCAGACAAAACCCCAAAAAAGGAATGGGAATAAGTGTAACAAATAATACCATTCGCTTCATCGGTCTCCCAGACATAATTATCAGATTGCGCATAAGAGAATGAGTTCACAAGCAAAAGCCCGGCCAAAATGGAAATCAGTTTCTTCATAACCGTAATTATTTAATTAATTTGCAAATATAGTTTTTTTTCATCAGAACCGTGAATTTGTGGAAAGATTGACTATATTTGACAATAAAAAACAGACATTATGAGAGCAGCAATTTATGGAGCCGGTTCGCTTGGGACGATACTCGGTGCGTACATTACAAAGAACGGCGGAGACATTGAATTGATTAACAGGAATATAAAGCATATCGAAGCGCTTCAGACAAACGGGGCGCACGTGACAGGAACCGTTGATTTCGTGCAGAAAGTCAAGGCCTACACTATTGACAGAATGAGCGGAGTCTACGACATCATCTTCCTTATGACGAAGCAGCAGGACAATAGCAATGTGGTGACCTGGCTGAGGGATTTTCTCGCGCAGGACGGAGTTATCGTGACGCTGCAGAACGGTCTGCCGGAATTGCTCATCAGCGAAATCGTCGGACCGGAGCGTGTACTTGGATGCACCGTGGCATGGGGTGCGACAATGACAGGACCAGGCGTGTGCGAACTGACGTCATCGCCGGATTCTCTCAGTTTTTCGCTCGGCAGTTTCAACAAGACCCGGAACGGACATTTCGACGAAGTAAAACGGCTGCTTGAGCTGATGGGCAAGGTCGAAGTGGATGAGAATTTCATCGGCACCCGCTGGAGCAAGCTGCTTATAAACGCTTCATTTTCAGGTATGAGTGCAGTATGTGGCGATACTTTCGGGGCAGTTGCGAAGAACAAGGGCTCGCGCCGTATTATCCAGGCCATCATCAAGGAGTGCATTGACGTCTGCGCAGCCGGCGGCATCCGTATCGAGCCGGTGCAGGGCAAGGACATTGTAAAGCTATTGGACTACCACAACGCCGTGAAGAAGGCATTTTCTTTCGCGATTATTCCGCTTGCCATCAGGAAACACGCTCTGCTCAAAGCAAGTATGCTGCAGGACCTTGAGCACGGCAAACTGACCGAAGTCGATGCCATCAACGGCTCTGTCTGCGCATACGGCCGAAAGGTCGGAGTCCCCACCCCGATGAACGATAAAGTCGTCGAAATCATCCACGCTATCGAGGAAGGCAGATTGACGCCGTCGTTTGACAATTTGAAATTCTTTTAAGGAACATGCAAAAAAAGCGGAGTGTCTGAAGAAGATTGTGCCTGCAACTGGCAAGGAACCTGGACGGAACGGCCCCTGTCTATGCAGTAGCGGCAAGAAATGTCAGGCAGCCGTGAGGTTGCCTGATTTTTTTGCAGGAAAGCAAGCTCAAGCATTCACAGATGCTGAAGGCCGGGCTGATGTTCACGTTACGTTTCCGCAAGTCCTATATGTTATATTCTACACCGAAACTGACGTTGAATACTCCGTCGTAGTAATTGGCATAATAGGAATTCTTCTGAGGAGTAAGCCCCGGATAAGGAACCATGGAAATACGCGGCTCTATGAAAATCGCGACATGCTTTGAAAGGCGCGTCTTTGCCTGGACAGCTCCGGTAATGCCGACAAACGGCGTCAATTTGCGTCCCACCAGATCCTTGTGCATTATGCCGGCTTCAGGGCCTGCCATAATTGACAGACAGAAACGGTTGTCATCCCTGCGTCCGATAAGCGACACTAAGTCAACCATAGCCTCGGCGCGACCGAGAGCATATTTGCTGTAAAGAGGTTCACCGCCCAAAGCCGTGTCCCATTTATGGCTGGAATACGCCACAGAGAGCCTGAAAGCGAACCAGTTCCAATAAGTGCGGCCGAAACCGAAGGCGAAATGCATTCCGAAAGCATCCTTCATGCTGAGTTCGTTGACAACGATATCCGAAGTCTGGAACTGCGTACCGCCCATCAGATGAAGGAACCAGTGTCCGGCCGGCACATAGTCCCTGCTGTCATTTCCAAAACGGTATGTGATGCCGGCAGTCCCTATGAGATACGGCATAAGCCTCTGTCTGACACTGCCTGCAGGTTTTCCCAGGCTGTTCACGGCAATCTCCACAAGAGGTTCGAAAAAGACATGGGTGTTTTTGAGGACATGCGCATCGAAATTCAGTCCGAGATGAGCAGACATCGAATGTCCGGCATTGCTGCCACGCCATGTAAACGTATACGCATATCCCAGACCGGCAACGGTCGAAATTTCAATGAATCTTGACGGACGGTATCCTCCGAGGTAAGTCATCAGATTGAACATATATGAAGCCTTGACGTCCACCTGTTTGAGCACGACTCCATTGCTGTTCTGAAAATAATAGCCCAGCCCCGGTGCAATCCTGAGTGCATTATACGGATCGAACCACTTTCCTATCTGGAAAGACACATGCGGACCTATACTGTATCCGTAATACATGCTCCTGTATCCGGAACCGGCAAGGCCGATAAACATATTACTGCCGCCCTTTTTTTCAAACGGCACCGTATCTTCCGGACGCCAGCGCTTCATGAGGCTGTAATCCGAAGCATTTACAGACAGGGAATCCGAAGCAGGCTGCGCAGCATAAAGTCCGTTCAAAGAGCAGCATGAAAGAAAAACAAATATAGATATCAAAATACGTTTCATCTTCTTAACGTTCATAGTTGTTAATTATTCTGTAAAGAGTTGTCATATTGCCTTTTTGCATCTTTGTACAAATCCTCGCATATTGTATAGTCACGCTCCGCTATGTCGATAAATTCGGAATCGGCCTTGAAACAATACAGAAGATCGGCCAGGACCTTGTCATAGGTTTCCAGATCCATGGACGAAGACGCTGAGGACATGCCGTTGCACATAATCTGTACGGACAGATATCTGGTCACAGGGTCATCCTGCGGAAGTTCGTTCAACGCGGCCCTTGCAAGCACCATATTTCCGTTCGCAAGATTCATTACGACCTTGTTGCGCGGAGAAAAATTTCTCATAGCCACAAAATATTCACGTCCTTTTTCCGAAGTGTCGTCATAATGTCCTGACAGACACCATGCAGCGGCTTTCAAATCCCTGTATTTTTCCGGAAGCATCGTCGCCAGATCATTCGCGCGGACATAGTCTTTGTCCATAAGGCACATGGTCACCATATTCGCTATGACCTCCTCCGGATTCACCATCTCTTCCGTCCGTCTGTTCATATCCCTGATGATATAGTTGCACGGGAAACGGGTATCGATGAACGGGGATATCATAGCAGTATCGACCTGTCCTTTTTCAATGCTCATTGCAGCCAGCCGGTTGGCAGGAAGCACCCACGGTTTCGCTTCTGTCTTTTCAGACACTTTATAAGCCTGAATATAAAGACGTTCCAACTCGTTCTCATCCTCTACGATATTGAAAAGGTTCCAGTACTCATAAAGGGCATATTCATTTTCGATACCGTTATTCCTGTCGTTGACATACATTTCGTAAATTTCGTTACGTGACAGTTCCCTGTAAATTTCGGTCACATACGAATAGCTTATCGAACGCAGTTCAGGCAGCCTCGGCACAATGACATCACCGTAATACGGAAGACGTTTTATATTGTACATCTGACTGTTGAAGTTGCCGGGATATTTTGCGATTATCCTTCTGATGTCATCCGCTTCCTTCTGCATGGCATCCCTCTCAAGAAGCGCGGCGACCGATTCCCATGACGCCACCGATGCCTTCGTCGTCATATATACCCTGTCCCTGATGTTTTTCGGAAGCACTGAGCGTATCTGGTCCAGAGCAAAATCCAGACGTCTGCCGGCGAGTTTTACATTCCTTTCGTAATTTCCGTCAGGAGAGGCGACGCCAACGATATGGAACTCCTTCAGTGTCGCATCCGGATCCGCCAGCACTCCGGCAATGTCGTTTTTGAGCCTTTCCAGACTGTTCAGCCCCGCAGTATCCGAAGGATCAAGTTTTGCCTGGCCGATAAGGAATTTCAATGACAGCTTTGATGCCATGTCACGCCTTTCCCTCCTCGGATTCTTCCTGAATTTCTCAGGATCAAGATAATGGCTCTTTACCGGAAATTCGAGAAACTGCATAGGCCGCGAAATCCTGTCCGTACGGAACTGTCCGGAATCGGCAAACACCACCATCCTGTAATCTTCAACCCAGAGTTTCCATTTCAGATAATTCTTTCCCTTGGAAAAAGCTGCCGGAATCGTATCTACCCATGCAATATGGCGGAGCGTATCGGACAACGGTACATTCCTGCCGGCAATCATATATAACGGATCATTCTTCCCTTCATAATTCATGCGCCTGAGCTGCGTACCGTGGTACTGTCTGCCGTCATGTACAATCGGCGGAAGACAGTGTGTCCGCATGGAATCACCTTCTTCGTGAACCAGATACGACTGCTTGACCAGCCTTGCATCAGTCTTTCCGAAATCCCGCGCAGGAAAATTGTACATTACCGGGAATACGGTATTCGGGCCGCGCTGAACCGGAGGCATACGCTGTATTTTCTCATCTGAACCGGCTGTAACTTTCGAAGATTCAAGAATTATATTCAGAGAAAAGGCCACATTTATTTCGAGCCTGTAGTTTACTTTCTCCAGGACAGGGTCCGCTATACCCGTATAAAATAGCAGCGCACCTGTTTCCGGGACAAGAACCTCATAATATCCGCCGGAATCCGGGTATGCCTCCACAACAAGACCGGCACTGAACCAGCTTTTGTTTTTTCTCGCCTCGATGAGTGAATAATATGCGTCCTGCGCCTCTGCAACCGTATTATATGCAAATATGACAACATCAGACAAAGGCTTGTCGCCGTCGCTCCTGTTGGTTATGTAACCGGAAACCGTCTTCTTTTCCTGCGCTCCTGCAAACTGGGGGAAAGAAGCAATGACGACCATGCACAAAAAAGATATTCCGGAAAAAGCTCTCATATTCGGTTTCATTTGGCTATCTTATTATGTAAGAAAAATTTACGCCCAATTTCACGGGCACTATCTTATACCCCCACGAATTATATCTGTCGGCATCGCCGTCAACATAGCGGTTGTCCCGCAGAGCACTGCGGTCATGGAGAAAACCAGCAATCCCCATCCCGGCCGTAAGTTCAAGATTCCAACGTTTTCCGAGAGAAAAGGCATATCCGCCCGTCACTCCGGCAACAAGAGAATATCCGTCATAATTATACTGCTTGAAATCCGTGCTGTATCTTGCCGCCGCCAGAGTCACTCCGACAAACGCCCTTGTAAGCGGACGTCCGCTTATCCAGTAACGAAGCTCCGGCTGACACAGAATCAGTTTGGAATTATATCTGTATGGCTTGTAGTGTCCCATAAACGACAGTTCGACACTTGTCCTTTCGCCTATGACACCTTCAATGCCGAGAGACGGTGTCCCGGCAGCAAAAGACAGGGCGTTGGTCTTGATTATAAACTGCTGGGCGGCTGCCCTGTAAGATCCCAGCAACATCATACATCCGGCAATTATGACCGCCGACCTGTACACTATACTATTACTTCTCCCGTCCATCATTTCTACTTCATTTCCAAATACAAATTTCCGGAACCGTCCCTCTTCACGGTTACGCCGGCATTATAGCTTCTGCCCGCTTCGAACCCCTTGCCTGAATTAGTGAATTCCGCTGAAAGCACCTTTGAAGCGCCGTTTTCATTTACCGTAACAAAAATCCTGTATTTGTCCGCCGGTGCAGCAAGGACATGATGACGTCCGTCCTGAGCGTCTGCAAACGTTTTCAGCGCATATTTATAGGCTGCATCGTTGTTCATCGTCAGGACGTTTCCGTCTGTAAATGAAATGCCGGTCTGCGTCTCATCCTTGTGGACAAGAGTAAGCACGGCTTTCTTCTTCGACAGCACGGAAAGTTCTTCGATTTCTGCGGCTCCGTCTGTACCCGTGGCAATACAAAGCCTCGTCAGGCCATGGTTGAATGTAAAGGTCGGGACGATATTCCTGAATGCAGTGAACTGGCTGAACGACCATGCGGAAACATATTGTGCATCCTGCCCGCTGAAACCTGTATTCTGCACATGCGCCTTGGAGGTCATTATATCCTGGCTTCCGTCAATCGTGAATTCAATGTCTATCTTATCATCCGACCTTACAATCTTTGTCAGCTCCGCATCATCGATAAAATATGCGAAAAAGTCATACGCATCCTTATGGTTTTCCCCGTTGGACCAGTTTACGCTCTTCCCAGGCCAGCTTGCATAAGGGCCGACGGCAAACCTTGCCTTTTTTCCTCCGGTCCATTGCCCGGTCTCCCCGTCTGTAGATGCATCAAGCAGACAATAAGCCCTGTCGGTCGCAGCAGTCACGTCATATCTGACTTTTCTGCTCTTTCTGAACGCATAGACATAAAAATCCTTGCCGTACAGGTCGTCAATTCCGTCAACATCCCCAACACCCTTCACAAGGGCATTACCTACCGCAACTCTGACCGGAATGACTGCAGAAGCCCCGATGTCCTGAGTGCTGTCAGGACCGGCAAACGACTTGTCCGTACATGCCGACAGCACAATACTCGCAAAAACCAATATGAATATACTGTTTCTCATCTTCAAATTTCCGTCATTTATCATTTCCATTTATCAACCGCGCTGTCTCCTGAAACCAGTTTTCCGCCGTCAAGCGTCAGAGTCCCCATATTGAACACGGCATGGTTTTTCGCAAGTCTGTAGCCGTCTCCGTTCTTTTCCATAATTCCCTGGCCGTTGATCTGGCTGCTTATATTCACGCCTGCATAGAGACGCTTCTGCGCAGATCCGGCAGATGCATCGATTGCAAGCCATACAATGCCGGAACCCGCAAGATAAGAGCCGTACGAAGAAGGAAAGGCACCTAAAGTCCTAAGCTTCCCTGCAAACGTGACAGACTCTCCCGATACAGAGACTGCATCCATTTTGAATACACTTTTTCCCACAGCATTTTGTGAAGCGTTGCCTGTCATAAGACTGACGGAGGAAGGAACGCCAGCCAGTGCCGCCGTTACAGAAGACACCTGTGCACCGGAAACAAGCCGCAATGTCAATTTGAAATCCAGGTCAATGCTCAAATCGGCAGGAGTGAATGAAAGCACCGGAGTCCGTGTATTGTCAGAATTCGACGAGAGACGGCCTGCAGCATGCCACAGACGGTCTGCATTGCCGACAACGGCGTATTCTATACCGAACTCACTGCCGGAAACTCCGAATTCCGTTTTCAGCTCCGCGTCACTTACGGCAGGCAGAACCGCCGATACGGACGACATCGGACTGCTGCCGCGACGGAACTCGTCAAGCCCTTTGAACACGAATGCGCTTTCATCAGCATAAAATGCAGCTGCATAGTAATCACCATGCTTTATTAAAGGTCTGGAAGGTGTTTCCGTCCCATGTATCATACCGTCATTGCCGACAGTCCAGATATAGTGGATTTCGTTCACAGTGCGGGCCAATATGACAGTCATTCCGTCCGGAGCCACGTTGCCGCCGTCCCCCTGATTGACAAACTCTATATCCACTTCCGACATGCCGTAACCGTCCGGAGCCCCGCTCCCGTCATTTGTATATCCGAAATCCACACCTATGCAGGAAACTGCCGTCCATACGCAGAACAGTGAACAGCAAAGGGCGGAAACCGTTTTTTCAGAAAATTTCAACACATTACGCATATCATTTGTTTTTTGATTTGGTTTTCGTACTCCGCTCTTTTTTTGCCCCGGCTTTGGAGGCTCCGGCCTTTCTCGCTTCCGCTTTCATGCTGCGGTCAAATTCCCTGACAGCGGCACGTTTCATGGATTTGATTTTCCTTTTCACTGATGCATAGGCGGATCTGCTCAGAGTATATGCCTCCCTGACATGAGCATCGGCAGCTTCCGCCGTATTCCCGACGTGTTCCGCGAAAGCAGCTTTGTACGCGGACGGATCCGAAGCGTACGATTTTCTCATTTCATCGGAAAGACCATCGTCAAACGAAGTCCTGATACCTGCAAAATACATTTCCACATCCGACTCGGCAAGACTGACTGTCTTCAGCATCGGGTCTGTCTTGATGAACTTGTGCCTGACAGACTCCGAACGCCATGCCAAAGCAACCCTGAGTTCGGACACCACCGGAAATTCAGTCAGATGCCAATCCCTTGAGCCATTGGAGAGCTTTACATAGCAATTGTTCGGCACATCACGGGTGAAAGCGTCATATTCCGTCACCTGTATTCCTGCTGAAAAACCCAAATCCACATCCAACGCCCCTTTCCGGAAGCGGCACATCGGAAGCATCCATCCGAAAGATACGCCTGCTCCCACGGCCTGTCCCTGTATGCCGGTCCTCAATTTAAATGAGTATTGCGCATAATCCGCATAAGCTCCTATGTATTTGACGTTGCGCAGCTTACTGTCTTCCTGATTTCCCTTGCCAAGCTTGCGGAAGTAATACCTGTATTCCGGCCTGACATCGAGCATATCAAACACAAAAACGGGAACATGCCTGTGATAGGTGTTCCAGTTGTACTTTGCAGAAAGTCCTATAGTGGATCTGTTGTAATCTGAAGATGAAAGCTCAAACTCAAAACCGACATTCGGTACAGTCAGACACCATTCAAGAATATTGGTCTTGAATGCCCAGCGATTGATAAAAGGTTTCGCCTCTGTTTTCTCCTGCTGAAGCTGCACCTCCTGGGCGTACAATCCGGCGGATGGCAGCAAAAATGCCAACAACAGGCAGGCAAGTCTATGTTGTCTTCTCATTGTTCGTTAAATTGTCACCTTGCTTTTTGGGGCTGCAAAAATAAGTATCTTTTTTCTAACGACAAAAAAATAATGTTATTTCATTGGACTGACAAACTTGCGGAAAGCATCCACGGACATCGATGAAGACAGACTGACGCCGTCGTTCGACAATTTGGTGCGGTTTTATTAGGCTATTTTCCAGCCGTCGACAGTGCGGGTTTCTGACGAAAAGTTAATGCCGAGCTTGAAGATTTCCTTGCCGGAGGCGAGGAATGGCTTGTCATAGCCCTTTTCTTCAATCTGCCTCAGCGCAGTCTGAGGGTCTGTATCGCGTTTCAACTCAATGATATAGACATATTTATCCGTTTCAAACACTATATCAATACGGCCGTTTGAGGTATGATATTCGGTCGTCACATAAAAGCCCATCATTTTCAGCATAATAGACATAGTGTTCTGGAAATAAAGCTCTAAATCGCCTTGCACAAGATAACTGTTGTCAGCAAGGAAAGCGGTGAAACGGTTCATAAAACTCTCAATATCACCATTGCAGATATCCTCAACAAAGCAATCCGCAGCAAACTCGCCATTCACCAATTTTGGAGCAAAAACAAGGCTCAACGATTCTAAAAAACCTGTTCTGACCTCTTCATTCGGATAGTCAAGAATATATTTCCTGAAGCGCTCATCATATCCTGCAATCGTCAGATAACCGGCCTGGTACATAAGTGTAATCGGATCCGGACTGCTGTAATTGGCACCGGTCAGAACTGATGCACCGACCCTCATATCGGACAAATTATTCAATTTATATTTACCTGCCTTTAGATATCTCACAAGAAAATCAGGAGTGCCGGTCTCGTACCAATAATCACCGAACCTCCTTTTATTCAGCGCATTAAGCAAACTGAACGGATTATAGACCCCTACAGAGTCATAACAGAAATGATATCCGTCATATCTGCGTTCAAGCTGCTCGTAACAAAGTTCCACTGACATATTGTTCTTCTCTGCCAATGACACCACGCCCTCATGGAAACAGTTGCGGATTTCATCCTCCGTCATACCACATATATCAACAAAATCCTCATCCATAGAAATGTCCTGAAGATTGTTCAATCCGCTGAAAACGCTCAACTTACCCAACTTGGTCACACCTGTAAGGAAACCAAAACGGATGTACTGGTCGGACGCCTTTATTACGCTGTAGAAGCCCTGCATTACCCTTCTGAATGACTCCATCAATTCAGGATTGTCCAGATTGTCGACTATCGGCTTGTCATATTCATCTATGAGAACTACCACCTGCCTGCCTGTTTTCCGGCAAACTTTCCTTATAAGATTTTCAAAACGTGTGGAATAACCGTCTACCGTTTTAGGACAGGAATACTGCGTCTCATACATTGACAGAGTACTTTCCAATTTATAATTCAAACCATTAAGCTCCGTATATGCTGTGCCCGTGAAATCAATCCTCAACACAGGATATTCCACCCACTCTTTCTCCAAGTCCGCTATGGCAAGTCCGTCAAAAAGCTCCCTGCGTCCGCTGAAATACGCATCCATAGTCGAAATCAGCAGACTCTTTCCGAACCTGCGCGGACGGCTCAGAAAATAATACTTTCCGCTGCCGTGTGCAAGTTCAAATATCCGCCTTGTTTTGTCAACATAAACATATCCGCCGTTGCGAATATCCTCAAAAGTCTGTATTCCAATAGGGTATCTCATAAACTCTTCCTCTTTGCAACCCACAAAATTAAGCTTTTTCCTTTAAAATTGCAAAATACCCGAAAACGGAAAAAAATTTTCGTATATTTGAAAATCGATTAATATTAATCAAAGATAATAATCATCAATATGAAACAAATAAAGATTTTTTTGGCATCAAGTGAGGAACTAAGAATAGAAAGAAACGAGTTTTCTGACCTTATTTTGGAACTCAACACTATTTTTGAGAGCTGGAAGCTGCAATTGAAATTAGTGAAATGGGAGCACCTTGACTCTTCCATGGGCATTCTGCACAAACAGGAAGAATACAATACAGAACTGTCCCAATGCGAAATGTGCCTTGTTCTTTACTGGACAAAATGTGGGGAATATACTCAAATCGAGCTTGACACAGCGTTTGAAAATCTCAAAGCAGGCAAAAATCCCCAGAAGCTTTATGTCTTTTTCAAGGATGCTCCAGAAGAAGAACTTTCCGAGGAAATGCACAAGTTCAAAAAGAATTTCACAAACAATTACGGCCATTTTTACTGCAAATTCGCGAATGTTGACACAATGCGTCTCGAATTTGTAATGCAGTTTGCGATCTATCAAAGCAAAGTCTTTGGCGATAAACTATTGCAACTTGAAGATGAGTATGTTACAATTGGCGGTAAACGCATCGTAAATCTGAACAAGGTGCCATTTATAGCTTATAACAAAGAGTTTCAGGCGGCTATGGAGCGTTTAGGAAAGCTCGAAGAAAAGATTGAGAAATTGAGAATTCGCCAGGCAAAATATCCTGACGATAAAGACTTTATCAATGAACTGCAGGAAAGCATCAATGAACTCAACGAACTCAAAGAGGAACTTGCAAAAAGCAGGGAACAACTGTTTGAGACGGCGCAAAAAATTGCAGGCCTGAGCGGAAAACACATTACGGAGAGAATGGGACGCGCCATCACAGCCTTCAATGAGGGCCGCGTTGCAGAAGCAAATGTCATTCTGGCCGAGGCGGAGCATGATGCCGACGACAACATTTCCCAGTATCGTTTTGCAAAAGCGGCTGCCGTAGAGGCCAGGAATTCCGTCGTCAAATCCATTGAAGAGCTGAAGCTGAAAGCCGAAATCGTAGCTGCCGATATGAGTCTGGCAGCAGAAGACCGCATCTCTCAGGCACGAGCCTCCTACGAAAAAGCGATTGCTTTGGCCAGGGAAATTGAATATGACCCCGAAAAATATTATGATTTATTGTTTTCTTTCGGATACTTTTTAACCACATTCGCATTATATCAGGATGCACTTTCAATCCATCAAGAGGCCCTAAACTTAGCAAAAAAAACATTTGGGGAACAGAGCGTTGAATACATCGCAAACTTCAATTGCATTGGTCTAATTTACAACAGTTTAAATAACCATTCCGAAGCCGAAGCCAACTATCACAAAGCCCAAAAGATGTTTGATGAACAATTTGGAAAAGAAAACTTTGGTTCAGCAGTAACCTTGGACAACATCAGTCTATCTGAAGCAGAAAAAGGTAATTATGATGAGGCATTACAGTACGCCAAAGAGGCGAACAAAATATTAAGCAAACAGCTTGGAGTCGAAAACCCACATGTGGCAGTTTCTATTAACAATATGGCCTTGGCCCATTTAAAAAAGGGAGAATACGATAAAGCACTAAAATTATTCACCCACGCTTTGAAAATATATGAAAAAAACTATGGTAATGAACACCGTGAAGTTGCGACTTGTTTGAATAACATTGCCAACATCCATTTCAATCTCGGCCATTATGACAGCGCACTTGATCTCTACAATAGGGCCTATGAGATAGATTTTAAATTGTTTGGCAAGGAACATCCGAATGTAGTGTTATGCTTACATAATATTGGTAAAACACATTTGGCACTCGAAAATTATGGGAGAGCTTTGACTTATATCAAGCAGGCCTTGGAAATAGGCACCAAGATATTTGGAGAAAATCACTCACACGTCGCTACCTGCCTAAACGGCATGGGCTTGGTCTACGCCCATCTCAAAGATTTTGACAATGCGTTCAGTTGTCACAAACAGGCGTTGGAATCATTCATAAAGCTATATGGTAGTGAACACAAAGACGTAGCTGAAAGTCTGAACAACCTTGG
>JBJEBQ010000057.1:0-95596 GCA_051870215.1 Candidatus Cryptobacteroides sp.
CAGAAAAAAGCGTCCAAAAGCAGCACTCGAAAGGTATCAAATATTTATGTTTAATCAATTAAGTGGCTTATGAAAAAAATCAAGCTTTTTTTCACAGTGCTGGCGTTATTGACATCAGTTATGGCCTTGGGTCAGACATTGACTGTCAGTGGCGTTGTTTCCGATGCCGGTAATGGCGAACCTATTCCTTTCGCATCACTTTATGTCAAAGGAACAATGACAGGTGCGGTTACCGACCACGACGGAAAATACAGCATCAAGGTTGACAAAAACGCTACCCTGGTCTTCACTTTTATGGGTTATGCAGACAGGGAGGTTCCCGTTAAAGGTCAGGCTCATCTTGATGTCAGCCTTTATCCGGACAATAACGTCCTTGACGAAGTTGTCGTAACAGGTATGATGCAGACAGACAAGCGTCTCTTCACCGGTTCCGTGGCAAGGGTCAATGCGTCAGAGTCCAAAATCGACGGTATGGCCGACATTTCACGCTCACTCGAAGGACGTGCGGCCGGTGTGAGTGTGCAGAACGTATCGGGTACTTTCGGTACAGCTCCTAAAATCCGCGTCAGAGGTGCGACCTCCATCTACGGCAGTTCAAAACCGCTGTGGGTTGTCGACGGGGTCATCATGGAAGACGTTACCGAAGTTGATGCCGACGCTTTGTCATCAGGAGATGCGGCGACTTTGATTTCTTCCGCAATCGCAGGTCTCAACTCAGACGACATCGAAAGTTTTGAAATCCTCAAGGACGGTTCCGCAACCTCTATCTATGGTGCACGTGCAATGGCCGGTGTCATCGTCGTTACCACCAAGAGAGGCCAGATCGGTACTGCAAGAATCAACTATACCGGTGAGTTCACAACACGCCTCAAGCCAAGCTACAGCCAGTTCAACATCATGAACTCCCAGGATCAGATGGGTATCTACAAAGAGATGGAGAAAAACGGTCTCATTTCTTTCGGACGCACTTTCCGTGCAGCCAGCAGCGGTGTCTACGGCAAGATGTATCAGTTGATGAACACCTACAATGAGACCAACGGCGCTTTCGGCCTTGCGAACACTCCTGAGGCCCGCAACAGATATCTGCGTGACGCTGAGTTCAGAAACACCGACTGGTTCGACGAACTCTTCAGCAACAGTATTTCAATGAACCACTCTCTCAGCATTTCAGGAGGTTCAGACAAATCGCAGTACTACGCCTCATTCTCGATAATGGACGATCCGGGCTGGACCGAGCAGAGTAAGGTTCAGCGTTATACAGCAAGTGTGAATGCGCTCTATAATATAAGCAAGTCACTGTCTGTCAACCTCATCAGCAACGCTTCATACCGTAAGCAGAGAGCGCCTGGTACAGTCGGCAACAGTAAGCCGAATGAGGTAACGGGTGAGGTGAGCCGTGATTTTGACATCAACCCTTATTCATACGCCCTCAACACATCAAGAACTCTTGATCCTGATGTGGCTTATACCCGCAACTTCGCTCCTTTCAACATCCACACCGAGTTGGCCAACAACTTCATCGATCTTGACGTTGTGGATTTGAAATTCCAGGGTGAATTGAAATACAAGCCTATACAGAAAGTGACTCTCTCGGCTATCGGTGCCTACAAGTATTCTACAACCACTCAGGCCAACCAGATCCGTGAGAACTCGAATATGGCAATGTCTTTCAGAGCTATGGATGACGCCACTATCCGCGACAACAACCCTTGGCTCTACACAGACCCCGACATTCCAAACTCACTGCCTTTCTCTGTACTTCCTTCCGGCGGTTTCTACCGTGAGACCAAGTATAAGATGAACAGTTGGGACTTCCGTGCCACCGCCGCATACAACGACGTGTACAATGAAAACCATATCTTCAACGTGTTCGCAGGTCTCGAGATCAACAACACCGTCAGAAACAGAAGCTACTTCAACGGTGTCGGAATGCAGTATGAAATGGGGTACCTCGGAGCTTACGACTACAACTACTTCAAACAGGCAAGCGAGCAGAATGATGTCTACTACAACCTCACCAACTCATACAACCGTGATGTGGCATTCTTCGGAACTGCAACCTATTCATACAAACGCATCTACACTCTCAACGGCACGCTCCGTTATGAAGGCAGCAACCGTCTCGGCAGGGTAAGGTCTGCACGCTGGCTTCCTACATGGAACCTGTCAGGTGCATGGAACATCCATGAGGAGCCGGGCTTCCATAATCTTTTCAAAGACTATCTTTCCCACGCCACATTCAAGATTTCCTACTCACTTACAGGCGACAAGCCTGCTGTGACCAACTCTTCAGTAATTATCCAGAGCTACAACCCTTGGAGACCGTTCGCTTCTGATAAAGAGTCAGGTCTGGAAATCTATGATTTCGCCAATCCTAATTTGACATACGAGAAGAAACATGAGCTCAACATCGGTCTCGACCTCGGTTTCTTCAACAACAGACTGAACGTCACTTTCGACTGGTACAAACGTAACAACTTCGACCTTATCGGTCCGAGAACCACCAACGGTACCATGGGTACAATCCTTGAGTTCGCCAATGTCGCATCAATGGCTTCAAGCGGAGAAGAACTTTCAATCTCATCCAAGAACATCAAGACCAAGAACTTCACATGGACCACAGACCTCATCTTCTCACACGTGAAGACCAAGGTCACTTCATTGGAGTCACAGACCAGAATCATCGACATGATCACAGGCACAGGCTTCACCATGGAGGGTTATCCTTACCGTTCATTGTTCTCAATTGATTACAAGGGACTTAACGAAAACGGTATCCCTACCATCGTCAATGAGAACGGAGAGGTGACTACAAGTGACATCAACTTCCAGTCAAGAACTCTGGACTACCTCAAATATGAAGGTCCGACCGATCCGACAATTACAGGATCATTCGGCAACGTGTTCTCATTCTACGGTTTCCATGTCAATGTGTTCATGACCTACTCATTCGGCAACGTAGTCAGACTTGACCCTGCTTTCTACGCATCATACTCTGACCTCAGCGCCATGCCTAAGGAGTTCAAGAACCGCTGGACAGTAGCCGGTGATGAGAAATACACTGACATTCCTGCAATCGCAGACCTGCGCCAGCTCCAGGACGACAACAAATTGAGCTATGCCTACAACGCATACAACCGTTCTACAGCAAGGGTTGCCAAAGGTGACTTCATCCGTCTCAAAGAGGTCAGCGTGGCTTACGACTTCCCTGCAAAATGGATCAACAAGATCAAAATGAGATCACTTTCACTCAAATTGCAGGCAACCAACATCTGTCTCCTTTATGCCGACAAAGCGCTATACGGACAGGACCCTGAGTTCTACAATGCAGGAGGTGTGGCTACTCCGCTTCCTCGCCAGTTTACTCTCACATTAAGATTCGGTTTCTAACAATTAAAAGAACAGAGAGATGAAAAAATATTTATATATAATCCTTGCAGGAATTTTTGCATTGGTTTCATGTAACAAATTCCTTGATGAACTGCCGGATGACAGGGCCGACCTGAACACCATTGACAAGATTCAGAGTTTCTTAGTGTCAGCCTACCCTACCCACCTTCCGAATTTGATTCTTGAATACAGTGCAGACAATGTCACCTGCAACGGAAGGCAGTATGCAGCCACAGCGGTTCAGGAAAGTCTTTACAGATGGGAAAACGTAGAAGAAGTCGGCACGAATGACGATCCGAGGTCAATCTATAATGCCATGTACACTTCTATCGCCACTGCAAACCAGGCACTGGATGCGCTTTCCACAATGGGTTCAAATGCACAGAATGACGCCCTTAAAGCTGAAGCTCTCCTATGCCGCGCATTCGGAATGTACAACCTTGCAAATGTATTCTGCATGGCATGGAACCCGGAAAAAGCAGATGAGTATCCCGGTATGCCTTATCCTAAAACGGCCGGTGTGTCCGTTGAGGAAAGAGGCACTTTGAGAGAATTGTATGAGAACATCAACAAGGACATTGAGGAGGCTTTGCCACTGCTCAACGACACTTATCTTGCCGTTCCGAAATACCATTTCAACGCAAAGGCAGCATACGCATTCGCAGCACGTTTCAATCTTTACTATCTCAACGATGGCAAGGCGATTGAATATGCAACAAAAGTACTCGGCGACAATCCTGCACCGGTTTTGAGACAGGTGGTCGCTTATGAAAACTGTGCCGGCAGCCGCGATATCAACAATGCATATATGCGTGATGACGCCAACCTGATGATGTGTACTGCCTATTCAATGATGGGACGTGCATTCGGCGGCACAAATTCCATGTTGCGCTATGCCCACAATCAGGAAATGATTACCTATGAGACATTCTGGGCAAGAATGCCGTGGGGGTCAGGTTCTACCAACAACTGCCTGATTGAATCAAGAATGCAGTATGGCAATTCCCAGATAGTCATTTATCCGAAGATGCTTGAACAGTTTGAAGTAACTGACAAAGTCACTCAGACAGGTTATCCGCACATCGTTGACCCGATCTTCACAACGGACGAGACTCTTATTGTAAGAGCTGAAGCTTATGCCCGTAACAAACAGTATGACAAGGCTCTTGCAGACATCAACGCCTGGATAAGTGTTCACTGTGCAGCTTCTGCCGGCAGCGCTACACGTCCGGTTCTTACCGAGGATTCCGTAAACGATTTCATAAACCGTCTTTCCGATGTACCATCAACGATCGCCACAGCGAGAGAAAGAGGTATCAAGAAAGCTCTTCATCCGCAGGGCTTTACAGTCGAAGAAGGCACCATGACCAATATGCTTCATCTGATCCTTCATATCCGCAGGCTTGAGACGTATTGGCAGGGACTCCGTTTCATTGACATCAAGAGATACGGTATCGAATTCAGCCATGCACTTCCTACCGAAGATCCTATCGTCTTCAAAGCCGGAGACCTCAGGGGCGCCATCCAGCTTCCTGATGAAGTCATCGCTACAGGACTTGAGCCGAATCCAAGAGAGAAATAAGGACCTAATAAAATTTGAAGAATATGAAATACTTAAAACACATACTTCTTGTCACAGCCGCTATGGTAATGCTGGCATCATGCTACAAGGATGAGCCGGACAGGTCTCAGACTATCTATGATGACACCGATTTGCCTCAGCGCAACGAATTTGACAGGTGGTTGCTCAAGAATTATACTTTTCCGTACAATATCGAGTTCAACTATCTGTACAACGACAAGCTCACCAACAACAACTACAACGTCATTCCTGCCACCCGTGAGAACTCACAGGCAATGGCTATCCTCATCAAGAATGTCTGGCTTGACGCTTATGTTGAAACTGCAGGTGAGAACTTCATCAAGAACAATTCTTTCAGGGTGTTCCAGCTGATCGGCTCACCTCAGTATGACGGTCAGGGAAAAATTGTTTTGGGTACTGCCGAGGGTGGTATTCAGGTGACTCTGTTCAGAATCAACGAACTTGACATCGAAAACATCTATGTCAACCAGGATGACCCTTACAGAAACCACAGTGCACTGCCTTTGGATTTGAATTATTGGTACTTCCATACGATGCATCATGAATTCTGCCACATCCTCACCCAAAAGAAGAACTATTCTACTGATTTTCAAGCCATTTCGGCAGGCAAATATCACTCTGCCGACTGGGTGAACGTAGAGGACAAGGATGCAGCCAAGGAAGGATTCGTAACGGGCTACGCCAGCGGAGAGTACAATGAGGACTTCGCGGAGGTCTACTCGACCTATGTCACTTCTTCGGATGCTGCATGGAAAGCTATCCTTGCAAACGGAGTCGTTGACGGCGATGACAGCGGAAAGGTTGCAATCGAGCAGAAACTCGAGATTATCAGAAGCTATCTTCTTGATTCCTGGGGAATTGACCTTGAAGCGCTCAGAACTGTAGTCCTCCGCCGTTCATCCGAAGCCGCATCACTTGATTTGAAAACCCTTAAATAGATCAGAAGATGAAAAAGTTCAATATATTAATGATTTTGGTGCTCCTGCTCTCAGCATGTACTTCCCGTGTGGATGATGTTTTCGAGAAATCATCTGCAGTGCGTATCACTGAAGAGATTAACAGGACACAGAAAACCCTCATAGGTGCAGCCAACGGCTGGGTGATGGAGTTTTACGCCGCTACCAGATATGGCGGATACAATATGATCTGCAAGTTCGATGAAAACAGCATGGCTACCGTGCAGAATGAAATCTATGACGGTGTGATTGCCACTTCCCATTATAAACTTGAACAAAGCCAGGGCGTCGTACTTTCATTTGATGAATACAATGAGGTTATGCACTTCTTCTCGAACCCTTCAAATCCGGCAGGAATCGGCATGAACGGTGACGGTATGGAAGGTGACTTCGAGTTCCGTGTAATCTCCGTTTCAGATGAGGAAATAATTCTTCAGGGTAAAAAACATGGTTCAAAGGTCGTTATGCATCCCCTCGCACTTGACGAGGACTGGACTGACTACCTTGATGCAGCTATGGAAATGGAGGACAATATGAATGCCAGCAACTATACTTTCCACATCGGAGACAAGGAACTTGCACTTTCATCAAGCTACAGAACCCTCAATTACGTAGACGAAGAGACAGGAAAGACTGTTGTTTATCCTTTCATCTTCACGCCTAAAGGGATCACTTTTTATAATGACTTTGAATATAACGGCAAGGCTGTCAAAGATTTGATCTACTCAGAAGAAGACGGCAACTGCTATGCTGAGGACAAGAGCATTTATCTTGAGATCAAACCTGTTCCACTTTCTACTCTGCTTACTTCCGCTGAGTGGTTCATATCAAAAGACGGAATGTCAGAAAGCAATATCGCCAAATTCATCGCTTGTAAAGAAGGAAGTGCTACCGAGAAGGAAAACCTGAGCTATATCTGGCTCGGTGTCGGACGTGACGACAAATGGGGCCTCAACATCCAGAGCGGTCAGTATGTGGGTACTTTCTTCCATACTCCTGTAATTGTTGATGACAACACTGTCACAATGCAATATACAGGCTATGATTCAGGAAATGCAGCCTATTACGTCGAGAACTGCGGTTGGGATGCCGTCATCAATCTGTTCGGCGGCCAGACTTTCGGACTTACGACTGACAATCCAAAGAATCCGTCATGGATCAAGATGCAGAGCAAGACTGTTGCCGACAACTATCTCACAGTTTATGCTGCAGAAATTTCTCTTCCTTTCGGCAGATATAATGAATAATTTTAGACTATTATGAAACGATTAGTATACATTTTTTCAATACTTCTCGCTGTTGCGGTTTCCTGCACTGAAAAGGAAACCGTAGCGGAAGTAACCTTGGAGTATGCTGCCGGTCAGGCTGCTGAGGTAGTTGCAGCCCCTCAGGGTGAAAGCATTACTCTCGGCTTCGTCGCTTCCGACGTATGGGATGTCACAACAGTAGCTGACTGGTTCAATATTGACCGGATCTCAGGTCAGGCAGGCGATATCAAACTCGCTGTCACTACTGATGAGAATATCGAACTTACCGGTGAGCGTGAGGATAAAATCATCATTCACTGCAGCACCAAGGAACTTGTATTCGTAGTGAAACAAGTGTTGAGCGAGAAAGTCGAACTTCTTTCCGATAAAGAAATCAGCCTTGCTCCGCTTGGCGCTTCTGCAAAGATTTCTTTCCTTGCCACAAAAGACTGGACAGTGACAACCGAGGCGGAGTGGCTCACACTTTCCGCTTCTGCAGGTGAGGCTGCCTATAGCAACGAGATTACCGTTTCCGCTCCTGTAAACGTTGTCGCTGACCGTGAGGCCACGGTGACTATTTCAGCCGGCGAAGCGAAAGCTACGGTTACGGTAAGCCAGGCTCTCGCCCCTGAGACTCTCGTCTATGTGAATGAGGGCGAAGAGGCCGGTGTCGTTTACCTCTATTCGACTGCAGGTGAAGGCGCTATGGCATTCATCGCTTTGGAGGACTGGACAGCTACTGTTGAAGATTCTTGGGTGACAATTGAAAAAACTACAGGTGAGGCGGGAACTTACGCCGTCAAAGTGACTGCCGAAGACAATGACGCTGAAGAACCGAGAGAAGCTGTTGTTATCCTTAATTCCGCTTCCGGCAAATCGACTTTGGAGTTCACCATTGTCCAGAACAATCATTATGAGGATTACTGCGGAGCATGGACCATGTCGGGAACAAGCAAAAGCTCTCAGGGCAATGCGGCATATTCAGAACCATGGGAGATTGTTGAATATAACGATTTATTCGGTGCCGGAGGTCTGTTCGGATATATTGGAGAAAGCGAAGATTATGCGAGTGTCGAGTGGGATTCATCTGTGTCAATGATCAAGATTGACACTTACGTTGAGACCGGAGCTGTCGGTGCGTACAATTTCAACGGAATCGGCCCTTGTGCAATTGCTCCTATCTACATTCAGTATGTGGGGGGAAAATCTTTGGCATTCTTCAGCACAATGGAAGAAGACGAACTGGAAGAATTCCCGATTTATCTGGCTATCTCGAAAGATCATAACTCATTGTCAGCCTTAGCTTTCGGATATGATGCATATCCTCCTACCAAATATGTTCCTATTACATCCGCTAACTTTGGCATTACATACGGTCTGTATCCGTTGATTCTGAATGATGCAGGACAGATTACCGGCTTTGACGAATGGAATGGATATAATTATGGCAGCCCTGTAGTGATCTCTTCAATCAAGCGTGCGACAGGTGCAGCAAGTGCCGCTCCTAAAAAGGCTCCTGCCTTGAAGGAAATCGGTACCATCGGAAACAAACAGAACATGGCAATCCGTGACGCAGAAGGCAACGTAAGCTTCGTTTCTGCAGAGCGCATTGACGTTAATCTTCCGAAAGTTCTCAAATAGCATTTGAGTCCATATAAAATCAAGAGAGACCGACTGTCATAGCCGGTCTCTCTTTTTTAATATTACAATGCATCTTGCATCACTGCCTGCGTATATCGTCCGGACCGGGCCGTGGCTACATCAGGCCGCGGGCGCGGAGGAGAGCTGCCGGATCAGGAGTTTGTCCACGGAAGCGCTCGTAGAGGACCATAGGCTCTTCACTGCCTCCTTTCTCAAGAATGTTGTGACGGAAAGACATTGCGGTCTCATGGTCGAAAATGCCGTTCTGTTTGAAGAGTTCGAACGCGTCTTTGTCAAGAACCTCAGCCCAGAGGTAGCTGTAATAGCCTGCGCTGTAGCCGCCTGTGAAGATGTGGTTGAAATAAGTGCTGCGGTAGCGGGGGATAATCTCATCGATGATGCCCATATCCTTGCATGCCTGAGCCTCAAACGCCTCGACATCAAGATTTTCGGCAGAAGTGATCAGATGCCATTTCATATCAAGAATCGAAGCGGCAACAAGCTCCGTAGTCATGAATCCCTGGTTGAAAGTGCCTGCCGCATTGATTTTTTCTACAAGATCTGCCGGAATCACCTCTCCCGTCTGATAGTGGAATGCGTAAGTGGCGAGCACTTCAGGCTGGAAGGCCCAGTTCTCATTGATCTGGGAAGGCAGTTCAACGAAATCACGTGCCACATTGGTACCGCTGACAGAGGTATAACGGCACTTGCTGAGCAGACCGTGGAGAGCATGGCCGAACTCGTGGAACATAGTCGAAACCTGGTCAAGAGTCAGAAGTGAAGGAGCGTCTGCTGTAGGTTTAGCGAAATTGCCCACATTCACGATGACAGGACGAACATCCTCCCCTGCCTCATTGCGGTACTGCTCTACGAAATTGGTCATCCATGCTCCTCCCCTCTTGGTGGCGCGGGGATAATAGTCAGTGAGCAGAACTCCTATGAGAGACCCGTCAGCGTCTGTCACCTTGAAGCCCTCAACCTCAGGATTGTATTTCGGGATGTCCTTCAAAGCCTCGAACTGCAGGCCATAAAGCTTTGAAGCCGTGGCAAATACGCCGGCACGAACATTTTCCATCTTGAAATACGGCTTGGTCTGCTCTTCATCAAGAGCATATTTGGCCTTGCGGACTTTCTCTGCATAATATGCCCAGTCCCATGGACGGATTACGGAACCTGTCTCCACTTTGCCGGCAGCAATGTCCTCATCCATGAATTTCTGCATTTCAACGACTTCACTCTTTGCTTTGACGACAGCGGCGTCCATAAGGTCAGCAAGGAAATGCGTCACGGCCTCAGGATTGCCGGCCATCTTGTCGTGAAGGATGAAATGGGCAGGAGTGTCGTAGCCGAGAAGCTTTGCCTTCTCAAGACGAAGAGCCATAATACGTTTGATGTTCTCCTTGTTGTCATTGGCATTGCCGTTGTTGCCGCGGTTTGCGTATGCATTGAACATTTTCTCCCTGAGTGCACGGTCTTCAGTGCTGCCCATAGCGGTAGGATACTCTGAAATGGAAACACCGAACTCAGCCTCGAAAGCATTGTTCTCGGCAAGAGTGTTGTTGCCGAAAGCGAATTCAAGAGCGGAAAGTTCCTTGTTGATTTCCCTCATACGCGCCTGTCCTGCCTCGTCAAGAGAAATACCGTTCTTCACGAAAGCATTGTAGATTTTCTTCACACACATCTGCTGCTCACGGTCCAGTGCGTCCATATTGTCATAGACAGCTTTGACCTTGGCATAGAACGCAGGGTTCATATAGATGTTGTCACTATGCTCGGAAATGAGCGGAAGTGCCTGCTCCACAATCTTCTGCAGAGACTCGGTGGCGTCAGACTCGGACACGTTGAAGAGAACATTGGTCACACGTGTAAGAATGGCTCCGGAGTGCTCGTAAGCCCCGATGACATTTTCGAAAGTAGCAGGGGCCTCATTGGCGCAGATTGCGTCGATTTCAGCCTGCTGCTGGGCAATACCTGCTTCAATTGCAGGCAAATAGTGACATTCCCTGATTGCATTGAAATCAGGAATTCCATACGGCGTGTCCCATTCCGTAAGGAAAGGATTGCTTGAGCAGCAAGAACTTACAGCCATAATCATAGCTAAACTTAAAATAAAATTCTTCATATAAATTATATTATTTAATTTCAATCAGAGGCTTCTCAAGGGCGGCATGAAGCTGGGTGTCATAGCGCAGACGAACTTTTATGCCTGCCTCCTGGTAATAATAGCGCACTGCGAGTTCCTCTTCGATGAAAGGAATGATCTCGTCCTTCTTCAGGCGGATAACCTTCTCCTTATCCATTTCGAGGGCCTTTGAAATGGCGTCCAACTCGCCTCTCATGCTCTCCGCCATGCCCTCCTGCTCCAGTTCGGCCTTCATCTGGTCGAAATAGGTCTGGGCACCGCTGCGGAAATCAAAATCCCTGGTCTTGGCGAAAGCTATGAAATCGTCAAGTTCAGAATCAGTGAAATGGAAATCATCAAGCGGAGCAATCCCGGCGTGGGTCTTCACATAATCAAGCACATATTCGTCGATAATTCCGTTAAGCACAAGCGAATAGATAAGCCTGCTGTAGGACTTGGCCGGTATATCCACATCAGGAGTGATTCCACCGCCGTCCCTTACCGTCCGGCCATGAGCTGTCTTGAACTCAGTCGTCAGAGAATCAGGTATTTGCGCAACGCTGCCATCATCTTTTCTGTGTCCATAGTCAATCGCCTGGACGCAACGCCCCGACGGAGTGTAATATTTGGCCGTGGTGAGTTTCAGAGTGCCGTTGTAAGGCAAAGCCCTCATTGACTGCACCAGACCTTTGCCAAAGCTGCGTTTGCCCATAATCGTAGCCCTGTCCATATCCTGAAGCGCACCGGCCACAATCTCCGAAGACGAAGCCGAAGCTCCGTCTATCATCACCACCAAAGGAAGTTCTGTGTCAACCGGTTCCGCAGTAGTGCGATATTCCTGCCTGTTCTCCGGTTTCAATCCTTTGGCTGTCACCACGAGCGAACCTTTAGGCACGAAGAGCGAAACGATGTTGATAGCCTCTGACATCAGACCGCCACCGTTGCCGCGCAGGTCGTAAACCAATTTTTTCATACCCTGCCCTTTCAGTTTCAGAATGGCCGCCTTCATCTCGGAAGACACATTGTCGGTGAAACCCGTCTGCAGAATATAGCCGGTAGTGTCATTCAACATTCCTGCATACTGAATATCAGGCAGATGTATCCGTTCACGGGTAATGCTCAAATCCACGATTTCGCCCGTACGTACCTTCTTCACCCTGAAATTCACAGACGTGCCCGGACGGCCCTTCATCTTGTCACTGCTCTCCTTCGAACTCAGAGGCAGAGTCGGTTCCCCGTTGATTTCAAGTATTTCATCGCCGCAGACAAGACCGTTCTTATACGCCGGCGAACCGTAGTAAGGCTCATTGATAATGACTCCGGCACCCGTTTTCTTATAGATAATCGCACCTATGCCCCCGTAAGTCTTGGAAAGCATCATCTGCAGATCCTCATTTTCTTCCTCCGGAATGTAAACAGTATAAGGATCGAGATTTTCAAGCATCGCATCCACCCCCACGCGCATAATGCGTCCCACAGGCAGGCTGTCCACATACGAGCGGTTCAGTTCCTTCAGTATAGCATTCTGGATTTCAAGCCATTGACCGAACTGGAAACTCTTGCTTTGGCCGAATGAAACAGCAGAAAAAGAAAAAATGAAAACAAAAACAGAAATAATTATTTTTTTCATACCACTAAATTTTTTTCTTTCAAATTGCATTTTTGCACAAACTTACAATCCATGCAAAAAGCAAACCACAAATTTACAATATTTTTTATACCTTTGCAGCGGAATTAAGAAGTAAAGTTAGTAGCAGTTATGAAAAAATTGGTTTTTGCAACGGGCAATAGCGGAAAACTGCGTGAGGCACAAGAAATTTTAGGCGGAGATTTTGAGCTCGTTACTCCGGCACAAGTGGGTATTACAGAGGAAGTTGAAGAAACAGGAATGACCTTGAAGGCCAACTCCCTGTTGAAAACGAAACAGATTTACGACTATTGCGGAGCGGACTGCTTCGGAGATGACACTGGCCTGGAAATCGACGGACTGACGGGCGCTCCGGGAGTGAATACCGCAAGATATGCAGGTCCGGAAAAGGATTTCAACAAGAATATTGACAAGGTGCTTGCCGAATTGGAAAGGAAAGAAAGAGAGGCGTCACTTGCAAAATCCATGGGCCTGAAAGTCAAGCCTGTATCACGCAAGGCAAGGTTCAGAAGCGTCATTACTCTGATTTTAGGCGGAAAGATCCACTATTTCGAAGGCGTTTGCGAAGGAAGCATCGCAAAACAGCGTTCAGGCAAGGGCGGCTTCGGCTATGACCCGATTTTCCTGACTGATGATTTTCCGGGAAAAACCCTTGCAGATATTACAGAGGAAGAGAAAAATGCGATTTCCCACAGGGGCAAGGCTCTGAGAGCAATGGCAGCCTATATGGCTACACTATAATTTGAGACCATAGGTCAAAACGTCATTTGCCGGATACATGATATGGCAAGCATCAATACAGAACTTATAGTATTACATACCACCAAGTTCGGTGAAAAATCCCTCGTCCTCCACACTCTGTCAAAAGAGTATGGAAGGCGAAGTTTTTTAGTACGCTCCGCCGGCAAATTGATGTCTTTTTTTCAGCCTTTCAGCATTTTGGAAGCGGATATCGCCGAAAATCCCAAAAGCAGGCTCTATACCGCCAGGAACATTGTGGCGAAGACTCCCCTGAACGGAATACGTGACAACATTTCCAAAAATGCCATGACGCTTTTCATGAGCGAAGTGCTCTACAGGGTCATCAAAGACGGAGAGAACGAGCCCGGACTCTTCGAATGGTGTGAGCGCAATATCATGCTTCTTGATGCCTTGAAGGGCGACTTCAACAATTTTCATTTGTATTTCCTTATAGATCTGACGGTTGCGTTAGGTTTTCGTCCGGAGATGGCGGACCTTGCCCCTTTTGTCGGAGAACACTATGACCTGGTAGAGAGGCTCCTCAGTCTGCCTTTCGGGGAGACCATGCTCATCCCTATGAACGGCACTCTGCGCAACGCTATCGCCGAGGAACTGCTCCGTTATATTGAGTATCACACGGAATCTTCACTTAAAGTCAATTCTCTCAGAGTGCTTCACGAATTATTTATATAATTTTCCCTATATTTGCACTTTGCTGTCATTTGGTAGCAGAAGTTTATGTTTCAGGCAAACAATTTAGAACATGAAGAGATTTATATTTTTGGTGGCTTTAGCGTTGGTATCTTTCAGAAGCGTCTCATACGCCCAGCAGCTCAGCGAAGCCACTTTGGAGAAAAGGCAGGCAAGAAGGAACATGACCATCAAAGAATGGAACACTGACGCCAAGACCAAGACCCGCTGGCTTGACAGGGTGACCACTTACGATGATGAAGGACGCAAAGTCGAGGAAATAGAGTATGCCAGCTACGGGCAGAAATGGCGTGAGACCTACGAGTATGGCGAGCACGGCAAAATCGAAAAGGAAGTCTATTACAACGACAGGAACAAGCCTCAGCTGATACGCAAATACGAATACAATCCGGACGGCACAAAGAAAAAGCAATACAACTATGCCCCAAACGGAAAGTTACTGACAATCAAGGTTTTCGAATATATTGTCGAGAAATGACGGACACAGTGCTTGAACAACTGCCCCTGTGGGAAACGATGGGGACCATCACACTTGACGAGATGGACTCAATAAAGCTCATGAACCGCATAGACACAAAGTTTGTCACGAACCGCGCACGACTGTTGGACATACTCGAAGAAGCCGCGGCACAAGGATACAGGGTCAACGTCATAGACGGACATACCGTCCAGGGTTATAATTCGGTTTATTATGACACGGAGTCCCTGCAAATGTTCACCGCACACCGCTGTGGAAAGAAGACACGCCAGAAAGTGAGGGTCAGGACATATCTGAGTTCCGGAGACACTTTCCTTGAAATAAAACGGAAAAAAAACAACGGGCGGACAAAGAAAAAACGTATCGCACTTCCGGCGGAATTTGCAATGGATTTCGGCAAGTCAGCAGAGGCAAGTGCATTTCTTGAAGCGAAATCATGGTGGAAAACCGCAGAACTGTCGCCTGAAGTCAGCACGACGTTCAAGAGGATTACCCTCGTCAATGCCTCTAAGACGGAACGTCTGACCATAGACAGCTCCCTGAAATTCGAAAATTTCCGCAACGGAAACAAGGCTGACCTCAAAGACTGCGTCATCATAGAGCTGAAACAGGACGGCAGGGCTGAATCCGAAATGAAAAGCATTCTCCTATCTCACAGAGTTTTTCCGTTCAGAGTCAGCAAATACTGCATGGGTGTATGCCTGACGCAGCCGGAATTGCCCAAAGGACGTTTCAAAATGAAAATAAGATATATTGAAAAGCAAATAAACACTGAATTGATATGATTTTACAAAGCTTCATTGACCCGAGTATGGCACAGAACTATTCTGTTGAAGCGGCTGATTCCATTTCAACCGCGTTTTCGGACTTTGACCCTTCCATTGCCGCAGAATTCGGCTATGAGGTGAAAAATGCCGTAACTTTTCTCGGTATTCCCCTGTTCGATTCGCAAAGCGTTATCCACCTTTTGCTGAATTTCACATTCAACCTCATTGTTTCATTTATAATCGTAGGCCTTTTCTACTACCGCAAGAGCAAGCGCCGCGACTATTTCTTCACCTTCATGGTGTTCTCATCCGCAATGTTCCTCCTGCTTTTCGTAATGGAGAACATCAAGATGCAGATAGGTTTCGCGCTCGGTCTTTTCGCCATTTTCGGAATGATACGCTACAGGACGGAAACAGTACCTGTGCGCGAGATGACCTACCTCTTCATCATCATAGCCATATCCATCATCAACGGACTGGCGCTGAACATTTCCTACGCGGAACTTGCCTTGGTGAACCTGCTGCTTATAGGCTTAGTGTGGGTTTTGGAGACAAAACGGGTGATAAAATACCGCTCGACCAAGCTTATAACCTACGACAGAATCGATCTGATCGTGCCGGAGAAAAGGGCAGAACTCATAGCTGACATCGAGAAGCGCGTAGGCATCAAAGTGATTGACCTCGAGATAGGTTCGGTGGATTTTCTTAAAGATTCGGCTTTTATCAAGGTGACCTACGATGTGGAGGACGGGAGCAACGGCTCAATTGATCTGCTCAGAAAGGAAAAAGATTTTATAGGATAATATATGAGAAGGAGATTATTTTTGCTTGTTGTCTCATTGACAACGCTTTGCGCAGCAGCAACGGCAGCTGAAAAGGACGAATTCAAATATTATACAAGGCTTACGGCTGAGGTGGATTACGGTATCACACGCAGTCTCGGCGTGCACGCGAGCGAGGAGCTCAGGCTGAATGAAAGATTCGGTTTCGCGAGGACCTACACCGGTGCAGGTCTGACCTACAAGCCGCTTGACTGGCTGAAGATGTCTTTGGACTACTATGCCATAGGCGTGCAGAAAAAGGATGAAATTCCGGATGAACTCACAGGAGACATCAGCTACAACAGTTATGTGGATTGGAGACATCGTGCAGCTTTTGCAATCACAGGCACTTACAAGCTTGGCGGCTGGCGCTTTTCCCTGCGCGAAAGATGGCAGGGCACCTATAGGATGAAGGACGTGAACATCTATCAGACCGCACGTTTTCTTATGGCCCTGCGTACACGTCTGAAGATTTCATACAAGTTCTATAATGTTCCGCTTGAGCCTTTCGTATCCTGCGATATGAGGGTGGCTCTGAACGGGCCGAAATGGAGTACGGAAGCGACTGACGCCGTGAATTTCGCTTCTGCAAAGTACCTTGGAGGCAAGGACGTTTTCATCGACAGATGGAGGACGGAAGCCGGAGTGGAATGGCAGATACTGCGCAACCATTCCATGCAGTTCTATTTCACTTACGACAGGACCACCGGGAAGGAGATTGATTCAAAACGCAAAGAGGCGGTGCTGAAAGCTCCAATCACCGTTTCGCATTCCAATCACCTTTTCTTCGGTGTCTCATACGCCTTCAAATTCTAAACTTGCCCAAGCGACAGGAGATTGTTTACATCATTAAAGGACGAATCCGACGAAGTCCGGGATGACTTCATCGCAGAGCGAGGCAATGGCTTCGGCTGGATTGGTAGTGGCAAGGCCTATCACTTTGGCACCGGAAGCCCTGGCTGCGGCAAGGCCGTTGAACGAATCTTCGAAGACCACTGTGTCCTGCGGAGTGCCGCCGAGGCGTTCCATGCCCTTGAGGAAGCAGTCAGGGTCGGGCTTTGAGGCTGTGAAGTCCTCGCTGGTAAGGATGGCGTCCACCATATCCCTGATTTCAGGATGGCTGCGGAACACACAATTCATCTTGGCCGTATTGGAGCTGGTGACTATGGCGGTTTTTATGCCTTCCTTTCTTAGCGATAGGAGAAATTCCTGCACGCCAGGTACATATTCGTATGGCATATCAGCCTCAAAATCAATGAGTCTGCGCTGTACCTCATCACGGTACACGCTTTTGTCTTCATTGAAATATTTATCAAAAATCAGATTCAGGGTCTGGCCTTTGATACGGTTGCCGAAATCCCTGTCGCCAAAAATTTCCTCACCTATACCGCTCCAAAACCGCGTATAATTTCCTTCGGTGTCCATTATCACACCGTCAAAGTCGAATAATGCTATCATATTATTGTCTGGTGATTTTTGCGCCGAGAGCGTTGAGACGCAGGTCAATGTCCTCGTAGCCACGGTCAATCTGGTCGATGTTGCTGATGATGCTTGTGCCTTTCGCGCTCATTGCCGCAATCAGCAGGGCTATACCGGCACGGATGTCGGGCGAAACCATATTGCCGGCACGCAGCTGGTATTTGTGGTTGTGACCGATGACAACTGCCCTATGAGGGTCACAGAGAATAATCTGGGCGCCCATGTCAATGAGCTTGTCCACGAAGAACAGACGGCTCTCGAACATCTTCTGATGAATGAGCACACTGCCGCAGCACTGCGTGGCAACGACAAGCATAACGCTCAGCAGGTCCGGAGTCAGTCCCGGCCATGGAGCGTCCGCAATGGTCATAATCGATCCGTCGAGGAAGGACTCAATCTCGTAGCTTTCCTGTTCAGGTACGAAAATGTCATCACCTCTCTGCTCCAGGTTCACTCCTAAACGACGGAAACAGTCCGGAATAATGCCCAAATTGTCATAACTGACATCCTTGATGGTAATCGAACTTCGGTTGAGGGCGGCCATTCCGATAAAAGAGCCTATCTCAATCATGTCCGGAAGTATCTTGTGCTCAGCCCCGTGCAGACTTTCCACGCCATGCACACGGAGCAGATTGGAGCCTATGCCGTCGATTTTCGCGCCCATGGCTACAAGCAGTTTGCAGAGCTGCTGCAGATAAGGTTCGCAGGCGGCATTGTATATCGTGGTCTCCCCTTTCGCAAACACAGCAGCCATCAGAATGTTCGCAGTACCCGTCACAGAAGCCTCATCAAGCAGCATATATGTGCCTGTCAGAGACTTGCCCTCAGGGACGTGAAGATAAAAGGCCTTTTTACTGCTGTCATATTCCTGCCCGGCACCGAGTTTCATCATACCCAAAATATGGGTATCAACGCGGCGGCGGCCGATCTTGTCTCCACCCGGTTTAGGAAAATATGCTTTTCCGAAACGGGCCAACAACGGGCCGACAACCATTACCGAACCGCGCAGACGGGCACTGGATGACACAAACTGGGCTGAAGAAATATATTCTTCGTCTATTGCGTCAGCTTTGAAACTGAACACGCCTTTGTCTTTGCGCGTCACCTTTACCCCCATTCCTTCAAGCAACAGGATGAGGTTCTTGATGTCCAGAATTTCCGGAACATTGGATATCGTCACTTCCTCTTTGGTGAGCAAAGTGGCACAAATCACCTGCAAAGCCTCATTCTTTGCTCCTTGAGGGCGTATTGCCCCGCTCAATTTGCGGCCGCCTTCTACTATAAATGAACCCATTTTTAATTCTTTTTCTGCTATTTTCCTATCATTTCAATTATCCCTCAACCAACACCCAATTGCCAACTCCTCAATTGCCAATTTTATTTTCCTTCACCCCAAATTGCCAATTACTAATTCCACATTACTAATTGCTAATTCCCCATTTCATTTTTCCCTCAACCAACGCCCAATTGACAATTGCTAATTACTAATTGCTAATTGACAATTGGCAATGGCCAATTGTCAAAGGTGTTCGACTTCCGGCGAAAGTTCAATGCCGAAACGCTCCTTGACTGAAGCGATTATGCGCTTTTCCAGCCCGACAATCTCCTCAGGATAAGCATTCCCGGTATAATTCACAATCACAAGAGGCTGCTTCCCATACACTGCAGCGCCACCGCTGCGACGTCCCTTCCAACCGCACTGTTCAATCAGCCAGGCTGCCGGAACTTTGATCATAGACTCACCATCATGTACTTCCACCAAATAATGCGGCACGGTATAATCGCTGCCCAAAGTCTTGCGTGCTTCAGCCTCGACCGCAGCGAAATGCTCCGATGTAATCACAGGATTCTTGAAAAAACTGCCGGCACTGCCCATCACAGCCGGATCAGGCAACTTTTCCTTGCGGGTCTTCACTATCACCTTGCGTATAAGCATGGGAGTAAGTCCGGCAGCAGGATTTTTGGCCTTTGCAGCCTCCAAAGCCTCCTCCACGGCAGCCTTTACATGGCCGTAATCCAGGCGCGGACACGGCTTCTTCGTCAAAGCAAAAATCACCCCGACAACGATAAAACGCCCTCCACAATGCTTGAAATAGCTGTCCCTGTAGGCATAATCGAGATTAGCTACAGGAAACTTGACGAACTGCTCATTCTCAATATCATAGCACTGCACCTCATATATCACGTCCTTGACCTCCACTCCATATGCTCCGATATTCTGCACAGCGCTCGCACCAACCTCACCGGGGATATCCGAAAGATTCTCAAGCCCCCAGATTCCACGCTCGGCCGCCCATTCGCACAAATCATCGAAAACCACGCCCGAACCCACATTCACCAGCACGTCATCGTCAGTCAGAGGACGTCCGATTTTCTTCCCGTAATTGAAATAAAATTCGGAATGCTCGCCACGGGCCATTTCCTCGATGTAGTCAATCCTGGAATGGAGCAGCGTACCCTTGAAATCTTCGGTGAAAAGCAGATTGCTGCCTCCGCCTATGCATTTTATCGGCTTGGGAAATGTCTCAAGGTCGAAGTCCATATCGAAAAAGTCCGCCACTGAATCATATTCCACGACACAATGCGCCTGCACTTTCATCCCGAAAGTGTTCATTTTCGATATGTCCTTGTGATAGCTTATCTCCAACATAGCCTATCCGATTTCGGCGCCGTTGACAAGGGTCTCGGCAGGAGTGATGAAACGCATCTTGCCGTCGGCCTGACGGGCCATAAGTATCATACCCTTGGACTCGATGCCGCGTATCTTGCGCGGAGCAAGGTTTGCAAGTATGCAGATCTGCTTGCCGAGCATATCCTCAGGACTGTAATACTCAGCAATACCCGACACGATAGTGCGCTTGTCAATGCCCGTATCAATCGTCAGTTTCAACAGTTTGTCTGTCTTTGGCACACGCTCGGCCTCAAGGACGGTCGCCGTGCGTATATCCATTTTTTCGAAATCCCCGAAACTGCATTCTGCCTTCTGTGGCGCCACCACCTGAGCCTGGGCAGCCTTCTCGGCAGCTTCACGCTCGGCCTTGATGGCCTCCAGACGGGCAATCTGCGCATTGATCACCTCATCCTCAATCTTGTTGAAGAGGAGCTCCGCCTGCTTGAGCTGATGTCCCTCCGGAAGCATAAGCTTGCCGAGATCAGCCCAAGACAAATTCAGGCCTTCGCCTTCGCAGACACCGGTATGCAAGGCAACTCCTTCGCCCTCTGCATAGATATTCACGCCGGCAGTACCCTCCTCACCGTGACGATGGTCAGCACCGGCATTCACACCCACATTCAGTATGTGGCGGAGTTTCTCGCATGAGAAAGGCAGGAAAGGCTCGAATGCGACAGCCAGAGCGGCGCAAATCTGCAGGGATACATTCAAAATTGAAGCGGTCCTGTCCATATCGGTCTTGGCTACTTTCCAAGGCTCTGTGTCAGTCAGATATTTGTTGCCGAGACGCGCGATGTTCATAGCTTCTTTGAGAGCCTCGCGGAATTTATAATTGTCAAGATAGCCCTCCATAGCTGCCTTCAAAGCAGGAATCTGCGCAAGGGTCTCGGCATCAATTGCTTCCGGTTTCAGATCAGCAGGCACCTTGCCGCCGAAATATTTGTGGGTGAGCACAACGGCACGGTTCACGAAGTTGCCGAAAATGGCAACAAGCTCGCTATTGTTGCGCGCCTGGAAATCCTTCCATGAAAAATCGTTGTCCTTGGTCTCAGGAGCATTGGCTGTCAGCACATAACGCAGCACATCCTGCTGTCCAGGGAAATCAGTCAGATACTCATTGAGCCATACTGCCCAGCCGCGTGAAGTAGAAATCTTGTCACCCTCGAGATTAAGGAACTCATTTGCAGGCACATTGTCAGGCAGGATATAGCTTCCCTCGGCCTTCAGCATAGACGGGAACACAATACAATGGAACACAATATTGTCCTTGCCGATGAAATGCACGAGTTTTGTGTCTTCACTCTTCCACCATTTCTCCCATGACTGGGGCAGAAGTTCCTGAGTATTTGATATATAGCCGATTGGAGCATCGAACCAGACATAGAGGACCTTGCCCTCGGCTCCCTCTACAGGAACAGGCACACCCCAGTTGAGGTCACGGCTCACCGCACGCGGCTGCAGGCCACCGTCAATCCAGCTCTTGCATTGGCCGTAGACATTGCTTCTCCACTCTTTGTGGCCGTTCAATATCCAGTCGGAAAGCCAGCCTTCATATTCATTCAGAGGCAGATACCAGTGTTTGGTAGGTCTCTTGACAAGCGGACTTCCGCTGAGCGACGACTTAGGATTGATCAATTCGTCAGGACTGAGAGTGGCACCGCATTTCTCGCATTGGTCGCCGTAGGCATGCTCGTAGCCGCAGCGCGGGCAAGTACCTGTAATATAACGGTCTGCGAGGAAAGATTTGGCCTCTTCGTCGTAGTACTGCTCGCTCTCCTTCTCGATGAATTTGCCTTCGTCATAGAGTTTTTTGAAAAAAGCCGAAGCGTTTTTGGCATGGATTTCAGAGGAAGTACGGGAATAAATATCGAAATTTATACCTAATCCGCTGAAACTGTCCTTGATGATCCTGTGGTATCTGTCCACGATGTCCTGAGGCGTAACTCCCTCTTTCTGAGCCTTTATGGTGATTGGAACTCCGTGTTCGTCAGAGCCGCAGATGTAGAGCACATCCTCTCCCTTCATCCTCAGATACCTGACATAAATGTCCGCAGGCACATATACGCCCGCCAAATGTCCGATGTGCACAGGGCCGTTGGCATACGGCAACGCACAAGTAACGAGTGTTCTCTTGTAATCTTTCATATTTATTCTATTTTAATTAATCAATTATATCCACAACCGCCTATTTTTTCTTGGTATATGCACGGCCCAAAGCCTTGTTCAGAGCATTGAGCGTAACAGTCAATTCTTCCATTCGGTCCGCAATCTCCAATTGTGCATCCAATTCGGCGGTAGCTTTCAATTTCAGACGCAATTCATTTATTTTCAATTCATAACGCTTCGCAAAATAGGCAGTCAGAGCCTTAGGCAGGAAAATCTGAAGCCACGAAGCCGTAGTCGTCAGGCTGTCCTCGAAATTCTTGACCGTAATCTGGTATTTCTCAAGCATGACGTCCTTAGCCACATCCACGACGTCCGAAGGCTGCTCCTCACTGAACAGGCGGTTGGTAATCTGCTCCTGGTTCAAGCCTTCATCGTAATATTTGAAATAGGCCTCGTATGTCTTAGCATTCGAAGGATTGACAAAATACATATCATTGGTATTCAGCGAAATATCTATAAATTCAGCCACGGTGCATTTTTCAGCCGTCTCATCTCCCTGCTCAAAAGAATCAAGTCCGTGATTGAGCAGAAATGAAAGCAGTTCATTTTCAGCGGGCTCCAAGAGCGGCTCGGTTATCTGCACTCCGTTTGCCGGCATTGGAATACCGGCCGTCAGGTCTGCATATTGTCCGGCCTCGGTTCCAATATACTGCCCTGCCTCGGGACTGTAGTCCGGGACGTATTCAGGTACATAGTCCGGAACCGGCCCCTCATATCCATCCGGCACTGCATTTCCCTGCAGATTCCGGTCCTGCGATGAAGCATGGGCACGATAATCCTGCGACGTCCCCGCTCCTGAGGCCATCCTTGCGGCATTTTCCCTGGCCCTGTCACGCTGTTTCTTCTCGTCAAGCAGCATTTTGGACCTCGTGTCCGCAGTACGTCTGGCGAGCAGCGACTCCTCCATCCCGAACTTGCCCGCACAGGCCTTGATGTACGATGCCCTGATGATAGCGTCAGGTATCACGGCAATCGTGTCGGCAATCTCATTTATGACCTGTGCCCTTTTCAAAGGATCGCCGGAAGCCTCGCCGAGCAGCATATCAGTCTTGAATTCAATGAAATCCTGCTCATTTTCCGCGATGAAACCCTGCACCTCATCCAAGGTATGCTTGCGCGAATACGAATCAGGATCATCCCCATCGGGCAGAAGAACGATTTTTACGTTCATACCGTCCTTTAGCACCATATCAATTCCCCTCAGGGCCGCATGTATGCCGGCAGAGTCTCCGTCGTAGATGATGGTAACATTGCTTGTAAACTTCCTGATCAGCGCAATCTGTCCCGTCGTCAGGGAAGTGCCGCTGGACGCCACCACATTCCTTATTCCCAACTGATGCATTGAAAGTACGTCCAAATAGCCCTCCACCAAGATACAGCGGTCCATGCGGGATATCTCATTCTTCGCGAAATAAATTCCGTAGAGCGACTTGTTCTTGACGTAAATCTCCGTCTCAGGGGAATTTATGTATTTCGCGACGCTTTTGTCGGTCTTCAGTGTACGGCCTCCGAAAGCTATCACACGGCCGCTGACCGAATGTATCGGGAACATCACCCTGTCGTGAAAACGGTCTTTAAGACGTCCGTCCTCGTATTTTATCGACAGACCTGTCTCAATCAGATATTCTTCCCTGTAGCCGGCTTTGCGTGCAGCATCAGTCAGGGCATTGCGCGAAACGGGAGCCCAGCCCAGGCCGTATTTCTCTATCGTGGCATCCTCCAGTCCCCTGCTCTTGAAATAGCTGTAGCCTATAGCGCGTCCGTCTCCCGATTTGAGGCTTTCCTGAAAAAATTTTCCGGCGAACTCCGACACGAGCAGAAGACTCTCCCCATGTTGTTTGGCCGCGATTTCCTCGGCGGTCTCCTCTTTCTCGACGACCTCGATGTGATATTTGTCTGCGAGATACCTCAGCGCCTCGACGTAGCTCATATTTTCATGCTCCATCACGAAGGTCACGGCATTGCCGGCCTTTCCGCAACCGAAGCATTTGTAGATTCCCTTGGAAGCGGACACGGAAAATGACGGGGTCTTCTCGTTGTGGAAGGGACAGCAGGCCGTGTAGTTGGCCCCGCGCTTCTTCAACGTTACAAAATCCCCGATGACATCCTCGATGCGGGTTGCGTCAAGTATTGCCGCGACTGTCTCCCTTGGAATCATATCTTACTGTTCGTCAACGCTGTTTTCTTTGTCAAATTCCACTTTGGCTTTATGGAACCTCCAGTAGGACAGCAGTTCCGACACGCCGAAGCAACAGAGAGCGACACCGCAAATTACAATGACAAGGTTGGCGGTGGTGAAAGGATTGCAGATAATCAGTATACCCAATGCGGTCACCAATATCGGAGCAAGGAAAAACCCGAAGCCTATCGGGGCCACTCTGATGACGCTGAGAAGGGTGACGACCTGCACTACTCCGAATGCGACAAGCAGTCCTCCGATGATGAAAATAATGAAATCAGCGACTACGCCTGCATAGACAAAGAGCAGCACACTCGCCAAAATCGTTATCAATGAATTGATTATGGCGTAGGTATCAATTCCACCGCGTATTTTCTTCTCTTTGATTGTCACGAAAATCGACACGAGCGCCGAAATTGCCAGAAGCCCCGCGATGACATAGACGAAATATGTGGCCATGGTGTCCGGTTTCACAATCAGCAAAACACCTGCAATGACTGCCACGAGAGCCCTGATAATGCTCTCACTCCTGCTTTTGAATACAAAATTTATCATATCTGTGTAGATTTTTATCTTTTTACCTTAATCTACAAAGATACAATTTTTTTTTGTATTGCCATCATTCTGACAATGCAATCAGTTTTATCTCTTTGGAATCACCTCGGACGGTATTCGTCGCAGATGGTGTCAAAGTCGAATGGGTCAATGGATTTGTCGGCGATTTGGGCGCAGAGTTCGGGATCATCACTGAGATATTCCTGCCAGGCGTTGCGGGCGAGTTTGCTTGAATTGCTGTAGCCGGCGGTGGCTACGTTGGTGCCGTAGGTCTCACTTTCGCGGAAAGCGTAATAGAAAATGCGCTCGCCGGTGATGAAGATGTCGCCGTTTTTGTCGAAACGGATGTCAGCGGCGTTGGACATCACGACAAGATGCTCGCCGGCAGCCTTCGGAAGCATCCACGCCTGCCTGAACACCTCGCCTTTTTTCTTGTCGGTGTAATAGAGAAATTCTTTGTAGAAAAGCAGGAACCTGTTGTCTTCGTGACCTTTACGCCACACTTCCACGCACCCGATGTCCGCTGACGCTATTTTCTGTTTCTTGCCCTCGGCGTCCTTGAAACTGATTTCTTTGGTGGTGCCGTTGGGGAGAATTATGCTGCCTTCCAAAACCCTGCCGTCCTCCATCATAACGCTTGCACACTCGTAGGTGGTTTCATTCTTGATCTGCAACGCTGCCGCCACTATGCTGCAAGAAGTGGTTGAGATGGTCGCAACAATGGTCAAAAGGATAAGAATTAGTTTGTGTTTCATGTTTTTATGATTAAATTTGGGACAAAGTTAACGCAAGGAAAGCGTTGATAAAATGATTTAAATCAATTTTTCTGATGTATCCGAATTCATATCTGAACACGGTGGACCTCACCGCCTTGAAGGAATATTTCGTCAGAAACGGGGTATTGAAAGAATTTCCGGAAAACGCTGTGTTTCAGGAGGAAGGCAGCAAGGTAAAACAATTCGGTTTTATCCGGAGGGGCGGCGTCATCTATTGCCGCGAATCCTACGATGGCAAAACGTTCATCGGAGACTACGCCTTTGAAAATTCATTCATTGGGGAATATTCCTCGTTCAAACGCGACAGGACATCGGACATCTGCATCAAGACCATAGAGCCATCGTCTATCTATATTCTCAGTGCCAGGCAGATAACTGAATTTATAGGTCATAGCATAGAGAACACCCTGCTGTTCCGCAGCATAGTGGAAGAAATGTATTTCAACATGCGCGAAAGACTGATTTCCTTCTACACACTTTCGCCTCAGGAAAGATACGTCCGGCTGCTGAAAAATTCTCCGGAACTGCTCAAAAGGATTCCGCTGAAGGAGATAGCCCTTTTCATCGGAGTGACTCCCGAGGCACTTTCCCGCATACGTAAGCGTCTGGCGGCATCGGGGGGGTGAATTTGAGTTTGTATGACAAAGCCGGTCTGGAATCCGGGGACGATTTAAAAGCTGAAGCCGAAGCTCAGGTTGACGCCCCAGTAAATCCTGTCGATTGAATATATGCCGCTGACATTGCCACCCAAAGTGAATCCGCTGCGGAAACAATGTTCATATCCGAACTGCGCAATCGCTCCGAAACCTATGGGCTTTTCTTTCGGAAACTCTTTGTAGCCTCCTTCTTCATTGAAAGTTTCACCTTTCCTTTCCGCACCGGCCACCCCGGCATACAGGCAGACGAAAATCCTGTCTCTATTGTTGCTGATAAGATCCGCACCCGGGCCTATTCCGAACATCCATTCGCCGACACTGTCCGAGAAGATCTCGTCCACCGGCTCGCCCGACACAGGTATTTTCCTGTTGGCCTGTCCCTCGTACGACCCGAGATGTCCGATGAGGGAAGCATAGAAAGTCTTGTGGAATTTATAATCTACATTAACATTCACCGCATAGCCGGAATGGCTATAAGTATCTGAAAACCACTGCCAGCCACCTTGCGCTCCTATCAGAAATCTGCTATGCCTGTTCTGGGCGGAAGAAAGGTTCATGGCGGCAAGAAGGCCCAACGCCAAAATTATATATTTGAGATTTTTCATAAGCAACACAATTCTTAGATTGCCGTCGTTTCATTCTGATCCGAGCGCGGAACATATTCGTTGCAGATGACCTCATAATCTTTGGCACCGATTTCCCTCTCATGAAGTTTCATGCAAAGCACAGGGTCGTCAGCAAGCCATTTGATCATAACGCTGCGCAAGGATGGAGCACTGCTGCCGGCAAAGCCGACAAATTCCCCTTTGCCGCCGTCCTTGAAGCCGATTATATACACGTCGTCACCGGCCGCTGCCTCAATCCTGATGTTTCCCTTGTTATCAAAACTGTAATACGCTCCGCAAAGGCAGAGGTCAAGATGTTTTCCGCTGCCTGCAAGTTTCATCCAGAACGGGCCGCGACGCTTACCGTTTTTTGTTTCATTGCGCTGTCCGTTTTTAGTGAAATCCCTGTAAATGAAACTGTTATGTACCTCAGGATGCTTTTTGTCCCAAAATTCGGCGACACTGATTTCCGAAGCTTTCAGTTTCAGCCGGCCTCCGGTTTTTGCCGCTGCAGATTGTCCGTCCAGGTCCGAGCACCCACTTGCGTCAGTTCCAGCATCACGATTGAGGTAGAGATACAGATATTTGCTTTCCAGGTTCGGGAGCACAGCCCTGCCGCTGAGCACCGTACCGTCATTCATGTAGATTCTGGCCTGTTCCCTATGCGTCTCCTCGCGGAAAAGACGTCCCAGGCTGCAGGACGACGCCATCAGCACAATGGTAGTCAGGGCCATGACATTCAGAGCAAAAAGAATAATCTTTTTCATTCGTTTTTGTTTGCAAAAATAATGGATTACACCTGTCACGCCATTGATTCAAGTCAATTTTTTCGTTCCGTACCGCATATCCGGACACTCAGGCACAATTTCGTACGGGAAGCGGCCCACTGCCGTACAAAAAAAGCCGGAGCGCAATGCCCCGGCCGGTAAATTTCTGCGTGCAAATGAATCACACGATGTTTGCACAAGGATTACTCCTCAACTGCAGGCTCAACGAAAGGTTTGATTTCAAGAACCTCAACCTCGAAAACCAGAGTTGACTTAGGAGCGATGCCACGGGTTCCGCGCTCACCGTATCCGAGCTCGTAAGGAATGTAAAGTTCTGCCTTACCGCCTTCTCCGAGGAATGAAAGGCCCTCTGTCCAACCTTTGATGACCTGATTTGCAACGAATTTGGTGCTGTCATTGGCGTCGAACTGAGTACCGTCCACAAGTGTACCTTTGTAGTTCACGATAACGGTATCCTTCTCACCGACCTTGGTCTCGGCGCCTTCTTCGAGAACCTTCACGAGAAGACCTGACTCAGTCTTGGTGACGCCTGCCTTGTTCTCCATTTTGGAGAGGAAAGCAAGTCCCTCGGCCTCATTCACGGCAGCCTTGTAGGCAGATCTTGTCTGGAGGTAGTTGTTGAACGCCTCGTTCATAGCGTTGAGGTCGATGTCGAACTGCTCGCCGAAAGTAGGATCGTAAGGAGTTCCCTCGGCTTTCATGAAGTCAACCATACCCTTCTTGATCTGGGCCATATTGAGTTCGCTGAGATTCTCCGCGAAATTGTTACCTTTGATGAATGAACCGAAGTTCACACCGATAAGGTAGCTTACTGAATCAATCTGACCGTTTGATGGAGCGGGAGCGTCAACTTTGACTCCGCTGTTGCAAGATGCAGCGAGTGCAGACATGAGCACAACTGCGATAAATGCTAATTTTTTCATTATTTTATGATTTTAAATTAAATTTTTCACCAAAAACCCTGCAAAGATAGTGAAAATAATTTTGATTGTGTCAATTATTGTTATTAACTTAGCGAATAAACTTTCGCCAGGCGGAAGAATCGCTCTGATTCGGAACTTTGTCGATAACGGTGGATTCCGTGTCTGCGGAGGGACGAAAAGGGAATTAATTTTTCGGGCTATGGAAATAAATTCAGAAATCCTACATTCCAAATTGAAGGAATTTTTCGGCTTCGACTCATTCAAATCGGAGCAGGAAAAGATTATTACACACCTGACAAGCGGCAAAAACGCCTTTGTACTTATGCCTACCGGAGGCGGGAAATCCTTGTGCTACCAGTTGCCGGCCCTGGTTATGGAAGGCACGGCCATTGTCATCTCGCCTCTGATTGCACTGATGAAAAATCAGGTGGATGCCATCCGTGGCTTTGTGGCGGGAGATGACGGAATTGCCCATTTTCTGAATTCCTCGCTCAACAAAGCACAGCTGACCGAAGTCAAAAATGATCTGGCAAGCGGAGCCACCAAACTTCTCTATGTCGCACCGGAGTCCCTCACCAAGCCTGAGAACATAGCCATGCTCAAAAAAATCAGGATTTCATTTTATGCCATAGACGAAGCCCACTGCATTTCCGAATGGGGACACGATTTCCGTCCGGAGTACAGACGTATCAGGGCGCTGATTGAAGAAATCGGAATTGCGCCTATCATCGCGCTCACCGCCACAGCCACCCCGAAAGTACAGAGCGACATACTGAAAAATCTCGGCATACCCGACGCTACCGTGTTCAAATCGTCGTTCAACCGCCCGAATCTCTATTATGAAATCCGCGACAAGGTCGATCAGAAAAAGGAAATAATACGCTATATCAAACAGCATCCCGACGTGTCAGGCATCATTTACTGTCTGAGCAGGAAGAAAGTGGAGGAGCTTGCGGAGCTGCTGAATATCAATGGAATAAAGGCGCTGCCCTATCACGCCGGACTGGATGCGAAGACCCGTGCCGAGAATCAGGACAAGTTCCTGATGGAGGAAGTGGACGTCATCGTGGCGACCATCGCTTTCGGTATGGGCATAGACAAGCCAGATGTACGTTTCGTGATTCACTATGACATCCCCAAGAGCATCGAAGGCTACTACCAGGAGACAGGACGCGCAGGCAGGGACGGCAAGGAAAGCCAGTGCATCGCCTTCTACAGCTACAAGGACATACAGAAACTGGAGAAATTCATGCAGGGCAAGCCTATCGCCGAACAGGAAATAGGCAAACAGCTGCTGCTCGAGACCGTGGCATACGCGGAATCCAATTCCTGCAGGCGCAAGCTGCTGCTGCACTATTTCGGAGAGGAATACACTCAGGAGAACTGCGGCTGCTGCGACAACTGCCTGCATCCGAAGAAACAGTTTGACGGTCATGAGGAAATGTGCCTTGTAATCGAACTGATCAAGGCTTTGCCGGAACGCTTCAAGGCAGAACACCTTGCGAACATACTTGCGGGCGAGAACAATTCTCTGATCAAGTCATACAGGCACGACAAGCTTGAATTTTTCGGTGCCGGCAAGGAGCATAGCGCGAAATTCTGGAACGCAGTCATCCATCATGGCCTTATCCTGCATTTTCTTGATAAGGAAGTGGAGACTTTCGGACTGATGTCTGTGACACAGAAAGGCGAAGAGTTCTTCGAAAAGCCTTATACTCTGATGCTTACGGAGGACAGGGTTTTCGCAGACGGCGAGGATGATGACGATGATGTCGCAACGGCTGCGGGAACGCGTGGCGGAGGTGGAGGCGATCCTGTTCTGCTCTCAATGCTGAAGGATCTGCGCAAGGACATGTCACGCAGGCTCAAGCTTCAGCCGTGGATTATTTTCTCGGACCAGAGTCTCGAGGATATGTCCATCATCTATCCCGTGACCATTGATGAGATGAAGAGCTGCTCGGGTGTGGGCGAAGGCAAGGCAAAGAAGTTCGGCAAAGAGTTCATGACGCTGATTGCCAAATATGTGGAGGAGAATGAGATTGAGAGACCGGATGATTTTGTCGTGAAATCAAATGCAGGCAAGGCTGCCAACAAGGTGTTCATCATTACAAGCATTGACCGCAAACTGCCTTTGGAGGACATTGCCGATGCCAAAGGGCTTGAAATGGAGGATCTCTTAGAGGAGATGGAGACCATAGTAAATGCCGGCACGAAACTCGACATCAACTATTATCTTGAGGCGAATATGGACGAAGATGACATTGACGAAATCTTCGGATGGTTCAAAGATGAGGCCACCTCGGATTCATTGGAAGACGCCATCAAGGAGTTGGGCGGCGATTTCGATGAGACGGATATCCGCCTGGTCCGCATCAAATTCCTTTGCGAAGTCGCCAATTGACAGTTCGGGAGAGCGGGATTATTCCGCGGGCTGTGAAGCGGATAAGCCGGCAGGCTGCGAAGCGAGGAGGGCGGCGGAGGCGGCAGCCACTTCACGGAAAGCGGCCATATTGCTGTCGGCAACGGGTTCACAGGACGGGGATTCCATTTTGAGCGGATTGATTGCCGAGCCGTTTTTCCACACGCGGAAGTCAAGGTGAGGACCGGTGCAGCGGCCTGTGGCGCCGACTTTGCCGATGACATCGCCCTGACGCACACGCTGGCCGGGCTTCACATTCATTTTCGACAGATGCAGATAGGCCGTGGTGTAGACAGAATTATGTCTGATGCGGATAGTGTTGCCGCCGGCTCCCTCGTATTTGGCGCTCAACACTGTACCGTCGCCGATTGACATCACAGGAGTGCCGGTCGGAGCTGCATAGTCTACGCCGGTATGCGGACGTACCTGACGGGTCACCGGATGTTTGCGTGCATAGGAGAAGCCCGAAGAAATGCGGGAATAACGCAGCGGCGCCTTCAGGAAGGCTTTGCGCAGGCTTTCACCCTTTTCATTCCAATAGAGATTGCCTTCGTCTCCCTGGTCGAAAAGTATGGCGGGATAATCCGTACCGGCATGGGTAAACACAGCATATTGGATTGTGTCAATGGCTATTACAGCATCCTCACATACCTTCTGGCTATAGAATACGCGGAACCTATCACCCTTCTGCAGACCGAAGAAATCAACCGTCCATGCATAAATGTCGGAAAGGTCAAGCACGAGCAGCGGCGAAGCTCCGGCCGAGAGCATATCGTTCCACAGCGAAGAATTGATGGTGATGTCAGAATATTTCCTTTCCACGGTCACCGGCTTCTCTTCCGCCCAGGCCATGTACGGAGGCTGGCAGGCGAAGACCACCGACCTGATCCGGTCTTCCTCATATACAAGATAATGCAGGGTATCAGCCTTGAAATATGCCTTGTAAGCATTTCCCACACGTAATTTGCGAACATCGAACACTTCCCCGCAGGCCTGGGTCAGGTCGTAGGACTGCTGGGCGGAAAGTCCGTTTGACATCATCAGATTGCTGAAGAACTGGCCGTTTCTCACCCTGCCCTCCACTACAGAAAGGCTGTCCGAAAGAAATGCGAGTCTGCGGGCCGACAGAGAGTCAAGCACTACCGGAGTCTCAGGCTCGGCAAGTTGCTCATTCACACGGTTTTTACAGGCCGTCAGCATTGCTGTACAGGCAAGGATCAGCGTTATTGTTTTTCTTGGTTTCATACTATCAAAAATTTTTACATTTATAAAAATTTTATGAGAGTCTGACAGCCGTTCGCTATCGCTCACTCTCACGATGAAAATCATTTGATATCGCCATTCGGCGAATATATATCAAAGATTTTCATGTTCGGTTTCATTATTTTAAGAATCTGTGGAATGCAAAACTAATAACAAATTTCGGGATTGTTGATAAGTTTGTGTAAAAATTTGTAAAAAAGTGTAAGAAAGTGGAAAATTCTTTCTACATTTGTAGCGAATAAGCGTGAAAAAGTGTTATGGTCAAATTTTTCGGAGAATATAATGCGAAGGTAGACGACAAGGGAAGGCTGATTTTCCCTGCCGCCCTCAAGAGCGTTATGCCCGAAAACGGAGATATGAGGTTCGTAATCCGCAAGGAAAACTTCTCCGACTGCCTCGAGATGTTCACCTACGCCGAGTGGGAAAGACAGTCAGAGGAAGTCAGAAGCCGGCTGAACACGGCCTTCAATGCCGATCACGCAAAATTCTGGAGGGCCTACATGCACAATTGTGCCATAGTTGAGCCTGACGCAAAATTGGGACGTATTACCATCCCAAAGAAATTACTCGAAATCATAGGTGTGACAAAGGAAGTGGTATTCTCCGGCAATGACTACAAAATCGAAATCTGGGCAAAGGAAAACTTTGAGTCAGGTATTATTTCCAACGAAGAATTCATTTCCATAGCTGCTACCCTATCCAAATAAGCAAAGGAGGGTGTGCAATGTCAGAATATCATAAATCAGTATTATTATACGAGAGCGTAGACGCTTTGGTGGGTCCGACAGACGGAGTCTATGCCGACGCAACTTTCGGAGGAGGCGGGCATACCGCCGAAATTCTTTCACGCTTATCATCACACGGAAGTGTGCTTGCCTTCGACCGAGACGCGGATGCCTTTGCCAACAAGCCTGACGACCTGAGACTTACGCTGATACGCAGCGACTTCCGCTGGATTCACAACCACGTGATGAACCAGGGCTACAAATACGGCATTGACGGCGTGCTCGCCGATTTGGGTGTCTCATCGCACCAGTTCGACACCGCCGAGAGAGGCTTTTCTTTCCGCTTCGATGCCCCGCTCGACATGAGGATGAACCGCGAAGCCGGGACGACCGCAGCCGACATAGTCAACGGCTATGAATACGAGGAACTCGAGAAAATCCTCCGCGTATATGGAGAGGTAGAGAACAGCAGAAAAGTCGCCCAGCTGATATGCAAAGCACGTCAGATTCAGGCGATTGCAACGACAGGTGAATTAGACAAGGCAATAGAAAGCGCCCTGCCGAAATTCGCAGAGCACAAATTCCTCGCAAAAGTCTACCAGGCCCTCCGCATTGAGGTCAACCAGGAGATGAAGTCACTCGAAAAGTTCCTGCACGGAGCGGCAAAATCGCTCAAGCCCGGCGGCAGATTAGTGGTTATAACCTACCACTCATTAGAAGACAGGATGGTGAAGAATTTCATCAAGAGCGGCAATACAGACGGCAGTGTAACGAAAGATTTCTACGGCAAGGCAAGCTGTCCGCTAAGGGCGGTAAACAAGAAGCCGATTCTGCCTGAAGAAAGCGAAATCGCCGGAAACACGAGGGCACGCAGCGCCAAGCTGAGGATAGCCGAAAAAATCGGGGAGGACGGAGAATGAAGAAATTTCTTAACGGACTGAAGCAGTTCGGCAAATCCGTCATCAAGGGCGACACCCTCCTGCGAATGCGATTTGACCAGTATCTCCCGCACGCAGCAGTGGCATTTTTCCTGATTCTGCTCAGCATTGTCCTGAGTATGAAGGCAGAACAGACCACTCTGACAGTGGAGAAAAACAACGACACGATTGAAACGCTGAAAAGCGAAATAATGACTAAGACATACGAAATAGTAGGAATCAACAAACTTAGTACAATAGAGGAAATGCTGGAAAGAAGCGGCTCGGAACTTAAAGCGCCGACCAAACCGGCAGAAAATTTAGACTGACATGAAGACAACAGGAAAAATACAGGACAAAAAGAAAGACGACAGCGTATCAAAAAAGATATGGGGTCTGTACCTCGTCATGCTTGTTTTCAGTCTGGTCATAATAGGCAAAATCATCTACATCCAATATTTCTGGGAGCCTGACGGGAAGACAATACAGCATTTCGTTCCGAGGGCGTTCAAGCAGACAGTAAAACCAGAGAGAGGTGCAATCCTCGACTGTAACGGCAAAGAACTGGCCATCAGCACCCCGGTCTACGACATCAAGATGGACTGCATGGTCAGAAAAGACTATTACGCGGGCATGAAGGAGAAAGAGGATGGCAGACAGGCGGAGAAAGAATGGAGGGCTGAGGCGAAAGAACTCTCCAAGGGACTTGCAAGGACGCTGCAGGAAAAAGGCAAATCAGCCGACTGGTACTACAAAGCCATCATCGACAGACGCGACAACAAACGCACTGACAGCCGTGCATTCGTGATTGTGAAAGCTGCTGACAAGGAACTGCTTGACAAACTGAAAGCCCTGCCTCTCTTCTGCGAGGGCCAGTACAAAGGCGGAATGATAGCGGAAAGAGTGACGAAGAGGCAATATCCCTACGGCAGTCTTGCAGCCAGGGTCATAGGCTACAGCAAAGAATATGCGGGCGAACCGGAAAAGAACACATATATCGGCATAGAAGGCCAGTACGGCAATGTACTGAAAGGCATTCCGGGCTACAGATGGATGAAGAAGACGGACAAGGGAATGATACCCGACCCGGACAGCAGCAGCGTGGAGACGGTGAACGGACAGGACATACGCACCACCATCGACATCAACATCCAGGACATTGCAGACAGGGCCCTGCGCAAAAGAATCGAGGACAAGGAAGTGATTGAAGGAGGCTGCGTCGTGGTAATGGAAGTGGAGACGGGCGCCATAAGGGCAATGGTCAATCTGTCGAAAAACAAGGACGGCCGGCTTGGCGAAAACTACAATATGGCAATCGGACGTGCAGGCGAGCCAGGGTCGGTGTTCAAGGCGGTCACTATGACTACCCTGCTCGAAGACAAAAAAATAAATTTAGGAACAAAGATTCCGACCAACGGAGGAAAGATGGAGAACTGCCCCGTGGACGACTACATCCCGAAATGGTCGCGCGACCACAACAATGCGACGCAGATTTCCGTGCTTGACGGCTTCAAGATTTCGTCAAACTATGTTTTCCGTTACTTAGTGAAAGAGAATTATTCCCGAGAGCCGAAAGAATATATAAGCAGACTGTACCAGTACCATCTCAACGAGAACTGCGACTGCGGCCTGGTGGAAAGAGGAGGGGCAACTCCCCACATTCCTGATCCTAAAGGAAAATACTGGAGTCCGACCGACCTGCTGCAATGCGCCATAGGCTACGGAGTCACATCCACGCCGCTCAATATAGCGATGTTCTACAATGCCATCGCCAACGACGGTACCATGATGAATCCCTACATTATAGATTCTTTCGAGAAGGATGGAAAGACCACTATGAAGACAAAGCCGCATGCCCTGAACAAGGCAATCTGCTCGAAAGCCACGGCTGACACCCTCACAAGGGCCCTGCGTTCCGTAACTTTGGAAGGCACGGGAAGCAAGGTGAAAAACGCCAAAGTGACCATCGCCGGAAAGACAGGAACTTCACGTATAGCTCTGCCGGTGGAAGAACGCGCCAACAGACATGACGCCTACAGGGACAAAGACGGAAAAGTAAAATACCAGGCGACCTACGTCGGATTTTTCCCTTCGGACGAACCTAAATACACAGCCATTGTCACCATTTACACCCACCCTTCAAGTGTGGGAATCTACGGAGGCTCGATACCCGCCGAGACATTGAATGAAATAGTGAACAGGCTTTGGGCTCTTGACCCCCGCTGGGGAGAAACAATAGGCAAAGATGGAAAAGTTCCCGCAATGGAAGCCAAATATATAGGTACTGACGCCGGACTTGTCCCGAATGTTATAGGTATGGGACTGAAGGATGCCATTTACGCCATTGAAAACAGCGGATACAAACTCGCATACGAAGGCTCGGGCCATGTGACCAGCCAGTCACTCAAGGCGGGAGAAAGCGGCAGAAAAGGAGAAACGATTAAAATAACATTGCAATGAAACTCAACAAAATACTGGACGGCTGCACCATACTCGGACAGAAAGGCGATATGGATATGGAAATAACTTCCGTATGCCTTGATTCGAGGAAGGCGTGCCCAAACAGTCTTTTCATAGCGGTCAAAGGCTATGCCGCCGACGGACATTCTTTCATAGGCAAGGCCCTCGAACAGGGAGCGGCAGCCATCGTCTATGAAGACAGTGCCGCTGTGGAAGGCATTGAAACCGATGCGACGCTGATACAGGTAGCATCAAGCAGGCACGAATGCGCGGCAATAGCCGCAAATTTCTACGACCATCCGTCAGAGAAGCTGACACTCGTAGGAATCACCGGCACAAACGGAAAGACCACGACTGTCACCCTCCTTTACAGAATGTTCACGGCTCTCGGCTACAACTGCGGACTGCTTTCGACCATAGCGAATTACGTAGGAAACAAAATGACGGAAGCCGTCAATACGACAGCCGACCCTCTGACCATCAACAGCCTGCTGGACGAAATGGTGGACGCCGGCTGTGAATACTGCTTCATGGAGGTAAGTTCGATAGGCGTGGAGCAAGAGAGAGTTGCCGGCCTGAACTTCAACGTCGGTATTTTTTCAAATCTCACACACGACCATCTGGACTACCACAAAACCTTTGCGGAATACCTCAGATGCAAGAAACTCTTTTTCGACGGTCTCGGCAAAGACGCCATCGCCATTACGAATGCGGACGACCGCAACGGCATGGTCATGATGCAGAACACCGCCGCCAAAGTCATCACCTATTCCTGCAGAACGCTTGCCGACCACAGCTGCCGCATCATCGAGGAGAATTTCGACGGTATGCTGCTGCAGATTGACGGCGCTGATGTCTGGGTACGCCTAATCGGACAGCACAACGCCTACAACCTGCTTGCAATCTATTCCTGCGCAGTGGCTCTCGGAGCAAAACCCGAGGAAGTACTTGTTGCCCTCAGCACGCTCAGACCGGCTCCCGGCCGGCTCGAGAACCTGACGGGACCGCGCGACATTTCGGTAATCATCGATTATGCCCACACTCCTGACGCCCTCGAAAATGTACTCAAGACCCTGCGTGACATCTGTCCCGAACGCGAACTCGTCTGCCTTTTCGGCTGCGGAGGCGACCGCGACAAAACCAAACGTCCTGAGATGGGAGCGATAGCCGGAAAATACGCCGACAGGATAGTCGTCACTTCCGACAACAGCCGCACAGAAAAAACAGCCGACATCATGGCGGACATCAAAGCCGGAATGGACATCAAGGAACGCGCCAAATCCCTCTTCATTGAGGACCGCGAGACCGCCATCCGCACGGCAATAATGACAGCGAAGCCGGGCTCAACCATACTCCTTGCCGGCAAGGGACACGAGACCTACCAGATTCTCGGCAAAGAAAAAAGGCATTTTGATGAGAAGGAAATCGTCAGCGCCATTTTTGAAGAAATGAAAGAATTAGAGAAATAAATTATTTAAACAATTGAATTAAAATGTTTTACCATCTTTTTGAATATTTGGATAAATATGACATACCAGGACAGCACCTGTTCCAGTATCTGTCGTTCCGTGCAATACTCGCCTGCCTGACTGCCCTGATCATAGGCATTTACGCAGGCAAACACATCATAAGATGGATACAGAAAAAACAGATAGGAGAAGAAATCCGCGACCTCGGCCTGGAGGGACAGATGCAGAAGAAAGGCACTCCTACCATGGGCGGCATCATAATCTACCTCGCCATAATGGTACCTGTGCTGCTGTTTGCAGACCTCACCAACATCTACACCATCATAATGTTGCTGAGCACGACTGCATTTTTCCTTATCGGCTTCACAGACGACTATATCAAAGTATTCAGACACAATAAGGACGGACTCAGTCCCAAAGCGAAACTTGCGGCCCAGGGTCTTGTCGGACTTGCAATCGCCCTCACGGTATGGCTCAGCCCTGATATCGTTATCAGAGAGAAAGTGGTTGTGGACGAGCCGGTAACATCCATCCGCAGCGAAGACCTGAATGTGAATTCCGAGCTGGTCGTGGACGGAACCACAAGCATGGACGTGGTGAAAAGCACCAAGACGACAATCCCTTTTGTGAAGTCACACGAATTTGACTACAAATACCTCTCGCCTTTCAAAGGGGCATGGGGCTGGTACTGCAAATGGGGGATTTACGTGCTGATGATAGTTATAGTAATCGCCGCATGCTCCAACGGAGTCAACCTCACTGACGGAATGGACGGACTTGCGGGAGGTACATCGGCCATTGTCGGAGTGGTATTGGGAATTTTCGCATGGCTCGGAGGCAATGTGGTAAACTCGGATTACCTGAATATCATGTACATTCCTGGCAGCGGAGAGATTGCCGTGTTCATGTCTGCTTTCGTGGGCGCACTGATCGGTTTCCTGTGGTACAACTGCTACCCTGCCCAGGTGTTTATGGGAGACACAGGCAGCCTTATGCTCGGAGGTATCATCGGAGTGAGCGCGATATTGATAAGAAAGGAATTGATACTGCTGATACTCTGCGGGATTTTCCTTATGGAAAGCCTGTCAGTAATCATGCAGAGGGTATATTTCAAATACACCAAGAAAAAATACGGTGAGGGACGCAGGGTGTTCCGGATGGCTCCGCTCCACCACCATTACCAGAAAGAAGGCGACTATGCCATATTCAAGAGTCCGAAAAGGGCCCTGCCGGAAGCCAAGATTGTGCTCCGGTTCTGGATTGTGGGACTGATACTGGCTGTTGTCAGCATCGCCCTGTTGAAAATCAGATAATTATTGTGAAAATGTCAAGAATAGTAGTTTTAGGCGGAGGAGAAAGCGGCGTAGGTTCCGCAGTCCTCGCAAAAGTCAAAGGATTTGAGGTATTTCTTTCCGACAAGGGAAAAATAGCCCCGGACTATGCCGAGACCCTGAGAAAATGGGACATTCCTTTCGAGGAAGGCGGGCACAGCGAAGAGAAGATTCTGAATGCCGATGAGGTAATCAAGAGTCCCGGTATTCCTTTGGAAGCCCCGATGGTGGTGAAAATCGCGGAGAAGGGCATACATATCATTTCGGAAATCGAATTTGCAGGCCGCTACGACAACGCGAAGAAAATCTGCATCACCGGCAGCAACGGCAAGACGACCACAACCTCTCTGATTTACTACCTGCTCCAGCAGGCAGGTCTGAACGTCGGCCTCGGCGGCAATATCGGAAAGAGCTACGCAATGCAGGTCGCAACCGAGCAACACGACTATTATGTACTGGAACTCAGCAGCTTCCAGCTTGACAACGTATATGATTTCAAGGCGGACATTGCCATCATCACCAACATCACGCCTGACCACCTCGACCGCTACAACCACGAGATGGAAAACTACGTGAAGGCGAAATTCCGCATCACCCGCAATATGTCGGCTGACGATTGCTTCATTTTCTGCTCGGACGACGAGATTACCATCAACCATCTCAACAAAATCGTCCTGAAGGCCAAGAAACTGCCTTTCACCCAGAAAGGGGAGGTTAATCAGGGAGCCTTCGTCAGGGACAAGAGGATGATAGTGAAATACGAGGATGACGAATGCGATATGTTCCTGCAGGAGCTTGCACTCGGTGGCAGACACAATGTCTACAATTCGATGGCTGCTGCCATTGCGGCCAAGGTCGTGAACATTGACAACGAGGTCATCCGCAACAGCCTTTCGACTTTCCAGGCTGTGGAGCACCGTCTGGAGAAGGTGGCGAGCATTAAGAACGTGCTGTACATCAACGACTCCAAAGCCACAAACGTGGACGCTGCGTGGTATGCGCTTGAGTGTCAGACAAGACCGGTCGTATGGATAGTCGGGGGTACAGACAAGGGCAATGACTACTCTACCCTCGTGCCTTTCGTGAAAGAGAAAGTGAAAGCCATCGTATGTTTGGGTGTTGACAACGCCAAAATACATGCAGCCTTCGGCAAATATGTGCCTATGGCGGACACCCTGTCTGCAGAAGAAGCTGTGAAAAAATCAGCGGAGATGGCAACAGACGGCGATGTCGTGCTGCTTTCCCCATGCTGTGCAAGTTTTGACCTGTTCAAGAACTACGAGGACAGGGGAAGACAGTTCAAAGAAGCCGTTAGAAATCTTTAAACGAATGAAGTATTATGGAGAATAGCAAAGAGCCTCGAAATGAGGGAAAATTCTGGTCATTTATGGACAGGCTGAAAGGGGACAAAGTCGTTTGGATCATTGTCTTCCTTTTGATTATGATTTCATTGATTGCAATTTTCGCGTCCACTTCCCTTCTGAGCGACGGAAGTGCCAACCGTCTTGACATTCTCAAAAAACACTTCATTTTCGTAGTGGCAGGTATTGTACTTATTTTGTTCATCTACCACTTCGGCTCCATAAAACTGTTCAAATGCCTCGCAAAATGGGGTTTCCCGCTAAGCTTCGTCCTGCTGCTTCTGCTTGCTGTCCATCCTGGTCCGAAAGAGATATTCCCCGTCATCAACGGAGCCAGAAGGTTCATCTGCATTAATGGCCTACAAATCCATGTGTTTGAGATAGTCAAGGTGGCGATTATCATGTATCTTGCCTGGGCAATCAACGAGGTGAAGCTTGACGCAAAAGAAGAAGGACATCTCAAATGGTACCACAAGCTTGCAGGCTTCAAATACACGAACTGGCTGGAAAGAGGCTTCTGGAAAAATTGCGCACTCGTCTATGGGCCGGTGTGCATTGTGGTGGTAATGACCATGATGGGAAGCAACTCGGCAGCGCTCTTCATTGCGATTGTATGCTTCATCATGCTCTTTGTCGGAGGCATGCCGTTCAAGGAGTACGGCATTCTGCCTTTGGCCGGAGCGGCATTGCTGCTGATAGCGATGTCATCCGACAAAATCAGCGGGGAGGACGGACTCTTCCCACGTATGGGCACGCTGAAAAACAGACTGGTCGCCAATTACGACCCTTCACAGCTTGAGGGCAAACGCGGCGCTGAATTTGACGAAATACGCGACAATATAAAACAGCCTTACGGAGCGAAGATAGCCGTGCATCAGGGGCGCGGAATTTTTGGCAAGGGCATAGGCCACAGCACCCAGAAATATACGGTGACAAACATGTACGGAGACTTCATGTTCAGTTTTATCGTTGAAGAGACAGGCATTTTAGGAGCATTGTTCATAATAATGATATATGTCAGTCTGCTCGCAAGGGGCTCTCTGATTGCGAAGAATTTAGACGATGAATTTGCAAAATACACTGTCGGAGGTCTGTGCATGCTGATTTCGCTACAGGCATTCCTTGTGATGTCCTACAACGTTGACATGGGTCCTATGACCGGACAGACTCTGCCGTTAGTCAGCCACGGAAGTTTTGCCTTCCTGATTTTCAGCATCGCTTTCGGCGTGATTCTTTCGCTGAGCAAACAGGCCAATGAGAACATACGCAAGGCCCAGGAGGAAGCGGAGCCGATTTACGAGCACTCGCATACGGATGACGAGGTCCGCAGCAGTCTCGATGACCTTGAGCAACTTGATTCGATATAATATGAAACCGAACATGAAAATCTTTGATTTATATTCGCCCAAGGGCGATATCATACGATTTTCATCGTGAGAGTGAGCGATAGCGAACGGCTATCAGACTCTCATAAAATTTTTATAAATGTAAAAATTTTTGATAGTATGAAAGCAATAATCAGTGGAGGAGGCACGGGAGGCCACATTTTCCCGGCACTCAGCATAGCGAACGCATTGAAAGCGGCCGACCCGAAGAATGAAATACTTTTCGTGGGAGCCGAAGGCAAGATGGAAATGGAAAAGGTCCCCGCAGCGGGATACAAGATAGTTGGTCTGCCGGTGGCCGGCCTGCAGCGCAGACTGACCCTGTCCAATTTGGCTCTGCCGTTCAAGGTGCTGAAAAGCCTGAGGATGGCGAAAAAAATCATCAGGGAATTCAAGCCTGACATTGCAATAGGAGTGGGTGGATTCGCAAGTGCTCCCCTTTTATACGCAGCCCAACAGCTCGGCATTCCTACGCTGATCCAGGAGCAGAACGGCTTTGCAGGCCTCACAAACAAGATAGTGGGCAAGAAAGCGAAGAAAATCTGCGTGGCCTACGAGGGAATGGAAAAATTTTTCCCTGCGGACAGAATAGTGTTCACAGGCAATCCCATACGAGGCGAAATGCGTCCCCTGACTGAGGAGCAGAGAGCGGAAGGAGTCGAAATGTACGGACTGGATGCAGGCAAAAGGCATATTTTCATAGTAGGAGGCAGCCTCGGAAGCGGTACTCTGAACGAGTCGATGAAGGCTTGGATCAATGCTGACTGCCCCGGCGGAGAGAATATGGAAGTCATCTGGCAATGCGGAAAATATTACAAAGCCGGCATAGATGAATTCATGGCAGAAGCGAAGCCGAAATGCAGGATATGGCATTCGGATTTCATCAAAAGAATGGATTTGGCATACGCTGCAGCGGATTTGGTAATCTCACGTGCGGGTGCAAGTACCGTTTCAGAGCTCTGCGCCGTGAACAAGGCCTGCATTTTAGTGCCTTCCCCTAATGTTGCCGAGGATCATCAGACCCACAACGCAATGGCCTTGGTACGCAAGAACGCAGCGGTGCTCATCAGGGATGCGGAAGCGGTGGAGAAGCTTTTGGCTACCGCTACAGCGTTGGTCAAGGATGAGTCCAAGCTGAGGGAAATGGAGAAGAACATTGCGGTTTTGGCACGGACCGATGCGGCTGAAGCCATTGTTAAAGAAATATATAACATCATTGATAAGTGAGCAAGATCAATATGGTCAAGAACGTATACTTCATTGGAATCGGCGGAATAGGAATGTCCGCAATTGCAAGGTATTACAACATAAAAGGTTACAAAGTCAGCGGCTACGACAGGACGCCGTCCGACCTCACCCGTGCCCTTGAAAGCGAAGGCATAGAAGTCCACTACGAGGACAACATCTCCTTCATACCGAAAGACCCGGAAAACACCCTTGTGGTCTACACCCCTGCCATACCTAACGACATGGGGGAGCTCGTTTACGTCCGGGAGCATGGCTACAGGGTAATCAAGCGCTCCCGCATGCTCGGTGAAATCTCAGAGGGCCAGCGCTGTATGGCAGTGGCCGGTACCCATGGCAAGACCACGACCAGCACCCTCCTCGCCCATATATTTACGGACAGCAAAGTGGGCTGCTCGGCATTTCTCGGAGGCATCTCCAAGAACTACAACAGTAATCTGCTCGTCAGCAACAATCATGCATTCGTAGCCGAGGCCGATGAATTTGACCGCTCGTTCCTCCAGCTCCATCCTGAAATTGCAGTCATCACTGCAATGGACGCCGACCACCTCGACATCTACAACGACATCGAGCACGTACGCGAAGCTTTCAGGGAATTCGCCTCACAGGTGAGCGTCACACTCATCATCAAAAAGGGGCTGCCCATCAACTTTGAAGACACTAAGGCGGGAATAATGACCTACGCCTATGACGACGCAGAAGCCGATTTCCATGCAACAGACATCAGCTGCGACGAATGCGGCCGCTTCACTTTCGACCTCGTGTACCCTGACGGCGTCATCAGGGACTGCACTGTCGGAGTGCCGGGCCGGGTCAACGTCGAGAACGCCGTCGCAGCTTCAGCCATAGCACTTACCTACGGACTCAAGCCTGAGCAGATCAGACACGCCCTCGCCAACTTCGCCGGTGTCAAACGCCGTTTCGACATACATGTCAACCGCCCTGGCTGTGCCTACATCGATGACTATGCCCACCACCCGAATGAGATTTCAACGGCCATCAGCTCTATACGCGACATCTTCCCGGGACGCAGGCTCACGGCAATCTTCCAGCCGCACCTGTACACGAGGACGCGCGACTTCGCATACGAATTTGCCGCAGCTCTCAGCAAAGTGGACAGACTCATCCTTCTTGACATCTACCCTGCCCGCGAAAAACCGATACCCGGCGTGACTTCAGAGATAATTTTCGACGAAGTCACCATTGCCGACAAACTCCTCATCACTAAAGAGCAGCTGATGGAGACCCTTGAAAAAGAAGCGGTCGATGTCCTCATCAGCTTCGGCGCCGGCAATATAGACCGTTTTATTGAACCGATAACAGAAATGCTTAACGCAAGATGAGCGGAAAAATACGAAATATTCTGATTGCGGTTTTCGCGGTCCTTCTCCTCGCAGTGACAGTCACAAGCTATGTCATGGGCGTGGAAAAGGACAGGAAACTCGTATGCAACAAACTGAATATAATAGTATTGGACAGTGCGGAAAACAAATTCGTACAGCCGGAGCACATAAAGGCCTACATCGACAAGGAATACGGGACCTACATCGGAGAACCGCTTGACAGCATAGACCTCGCCCGCATAGAAGGCATTATCGACAACAAAAGCGCGGTCTACAAAAGCCAGGCCTACATCACCACCGACGGCACACTCAACATCAGCCTGCGCCAGAGACAGCCGGTGGTACGTTTCCAGAGCGCAAAAGGCGGTTTCTACGCCGACAGGGAGGGTTACCTTTTCCCGCTTCAGGCCTCTTTTGCCTCCAACGTACAGATTATCGACGGAGAGATACCTTTTGCCAACGTTTCCGACAACAGGCACGAAATCAGTGACCCTAAGGCAAAAAAATGGTTCAACGATATCATTTCACTCATCAACTATTTGGAAGACAGCCGTTTGTGGAAAGGAAAAATCGCCCAGATCCATTCCTGCAGGAATGGGGAACTCATTCTGATTCCTCTCGAAGGAAACGAAAAATTCCTTTTCGGCACTCCGGTCTCGATTGAGGACAAAATGACGAAAATGGAAAAATACTACACCCACATCCTGCCTCGGAAAGGAAGTTATAAAAAGGTGGATCTGAGATTTGAAAAACAGATAGTGTGCAGCAACAATTGATTAATTAACAAAAATAACTCCGAAAATATGGAAAATAATATCATTGCATTGGATTTGGGAACGTCCAAATTCGCCTTGCTTGCAGCCAAGGTATTGGGCGACAATGTGCAGGTGGAGTATTATAGGGAAATGCCTGCAGCGGGTATGAAATACGGCAAGATTTTCAACACGAGAGATGCCGGAAAAGCTCTCGAGCCGCTTATCAATGATGCTCAGGACAAACTCGGCTACAAAATCAAATCAGTAGTGGTCGGTCTGCCGAAATTTCCGGTAAGCAGCGCTTTGGGAGAAAGTGAAATCCTTGACAGGCAGGAAAATACGGAGATTGAGGAGGAGGAGATAAACGAATTGAAACGCTTCGCCAAGGACACCTACGACCTCGGCAGCGACAACCGTCAGATTTTTGACGCCATAGCCCAGTCATTTGACACGGACTATGAATTTCAGGTTATGGAGGATGAGATTGTCGGAATAACCAGCTCAAGGGTCAAAGGCAATTTCAAACTATTCATAGGGGTCAAAAGCGACTACAACAACATCGACAACCTGCTCCGTAAATTCGGCATCACAGCCATCAGAAAATATTTCACTCCAGTGGGCATAGGCAAGATTACCCTTCGCCTTTCGGAAGCAAAAAGCGGAGTGGCACTCGTGGATTTCGGAGCAGGCTGCACCACTGTCAGCATTTTCAAAGACAAGGTGCTGAGGTTTTTCGGAAGCATTCCTTTCGGTGCCCAGACCATCACCAATGATATCGAGAAGGAGTGCAGCATCAATTCCAACATTGCGGAGAACATCAAACTCGCATACGGAGCCTGCATGCCAGAGAAGCTGCAGAACATGAGAAACAAGACCCTCAACATCATCGGTCAGGACCACAACAAGGCGGTGAGCATGAAATATCTTTCTGAAATCATCACTGCACGTGAGGAGGAAATCATCATGGCAATGCTGTACATGATTTACAAAAGCGGACTTGCGGACTCTGTCAGCACCATTGTCGGCACGGGAGGCGGAGCCAATCTGACCAATCTCGGGATGTTCATCACAAAGATATCCGGCTGCCAGTTCCGCATAGGAAGGCCGAATGTGCAGTACGCCACTCCGGACAATGAACTGATTTCATACACTACAGCGGCCGGAGCCATAGGCCTGCTTAAAATGGCCATGGAAGAAGGTGAAGTCAGCTGCAGCGCCGAGTATATCGGAAGCAAAACGATTGAAACTGAGACCGTTGAAACCGCAGAGGAAGGCACTCAGACTGAAATTTTCGACAAAGACAACGGTTTTGAAGTGGTAGACGAAGGCAAAAAGACAGAAAGCAGGAAGACTCCTGATCCGAAGCCGAAAAAACCACGCCGCAACATTTTAAGCAAAATAATGGAGGGCGCGGGAAACCTGTTTGACACGGCTTTCTACAGCGCGACAGAAGAGGAGGACAACAACAAATAAAACACTTACAGACATGGACTTACAGGAAATAAACAATATAGACATCACCCCTACCGACTGGGTAGAAAAAGACTCAAGACTCAAAGTGATAGGTGTAGGCGGAGGCGGTTGCAACGCAGTGGACTATATGTACAAACAGCATATCGAGGGTTGTACTTTCGTTGTGTGCAATACCGATTCCCAGGCTCTGGACAATTGTTCCGTACCTTACAAAATCCAGCTCGGAGACGGTCAGGGAGCGGGCTGCAACCCGACTGACGGACGCAACGCCGCACTTGACGCCCAGGACATCATCAAGGAGAGAGTGATGACGGAGAACACCAAAATGCTCTTCATCACCGCAGGAATGGGCGGCGGTACGGGTACCGGAGCGGCTCCTGTCATCGCTTCTATTGCCAAGGAAAGCAATATACTCACAGTGGGCGTCATCACCCTGCCTTTCGACAACGACAACGCGGACATTATGACCCGCGCCATTGACGGAGTCAATGAATTGAAGAAGAATGTGGACAGCCTGATTATCATCAACAACCAGAACATCTACAAGGCTTTCGGAGACATGCCTATGCAGAACGCGCTTAGCAAATGCGATGAAGTGTTGGCGACAGCGGTGCGCAGCATCGTGGACATCATCAAAGAACATGGCCTTATGAATCTCGACCTGCGCGACATCGACAACATGATGAGGGGCAGCGGAATGGCAATGATGGGCCAGGGTGAAGGGACAGGAGAAAACCGTCTTGAGGATGCCGTAGAGGCTGCCACCAGCTCACCTCTGCTGAACAACTGCAAGCTGCACACTGCGCAGAATATCCTCGTGAATATTGTTGTGGGCACAGAACAAGGCATTACTGCCGGCGATATGGAGAAAATCAACCAGCTCATCAAGCAGAAAACCAACAACGCGGATATATTCAAAACCGGACTTAAGATAGTTGACAATCCGGAGTTCGGAGACAAGGTGAAAATCACCCTGATAGCAGTAGGGCTGGAGGATGATGTGATTTCGATTGCGGCCGGCCAGGACAATGTCATCACCATAGAACCGGATTTCACCTACGACCCCAAGCACCCGAAAGTCGGAGACGAAGTCTCTTTTTCAAAGCCGGTAAATGAAAATATCGGCTTTAACAACCGGAGCACCGTCAAATACAAGATTTTCGAGAACGGTGAGGTCCCGGTGATGATAAAAAAGGTCAACGAAGACCTTAATGAAATCAATAATATTCCCGCAATCAAGAGAAAAAGCATAAAATAGTCTCCATTGCGAATATTATTTCTTACCTTTGCAGCCTGGATTGCTCCTGTCCTTTGTCACACCGACTGAACGCCCTTCTGTCACACTGACCGAGCGCCATTCTGTCATTTCGACCGGAGTCCGAAGGACGTAGTGGAGAAATCCTGTACAATTATACAATATGTACAAGTTCCCTCCACGCGCTACGCTTGGTCGGGATGACAAGAAAGAAAAATTGGTCGGGATGACAAAAAGGATGAAATGGACGGTAAGACAAGAAATATGAAAACAATAAAAAAATGAACAATAGAAGAACAAGAGTAAGATTTGCCCCCTCACCGACAGGACCATTGCACATGGGCGGAGTGAGGACGGCTCTCTACAACTATCTCTATGCAAAGCAGCATGGAGGGGATTTCATCATCAGAATTGAAGACACTGACTCCCAGCGTTTTGTACCGGGAGCGGAAAAATATATCATCGAAGCCCTGAACTGGTGCGGCATCATTCCTGACGAAGGAGTGGACGCCGAGGGAAATGTAGTCGAGACAGCTTCTGCACAGCATCCTCACGCACCTTACCGCCAGAGCCAGCGCAGAGGCATCTACCGTCAGTACGCTGAGGAACTCGTGGAGAAAGGCTTTGCCTACTATGCTTTCGACACCCCTGAAGAACTTTCCGCAAAGCGTGCCGAAATGGAGGCAAACGGCCGGACGTTCATCTACAACCAGACCACAAGGATGCAGCTCCGCAACTCACTTTCAATGCCTGAGAGCGAATGGAGACCGCTTTTGGACACATACACCCATTGGACCATACGCTTCAAAATGCCTGAGAACAGAGTCGTGAAGATGGACGACCTCATCAGGGGTCACGTAGAAGTGAATACGGACACGCTCGATGACAAAGTGCTCTGGAAACGCGCTGACGAACTTCCTACCTATCACCTTGCAAACATAGTGGACGACCACCTGATGGAAATCACCGAGGTAATCCGCGGCGAGGAGTGGCTTCCGTCACTTCCGCTTCACTACCTGCTCTACGAAGCATTCGGCTGGCAGGACACCATGCCGAGGTTTGCCCACCTTTCCCTCCTGCTCAAACCGGACGGCAAAGGCAAGCTCAGCAAACGTGACGGCGACAGGCTCGGTTTCCCAGTCTTCCCTCTCCGCTGGACCAATGCAGAGGGCGAAGTCAGCCGCGGCTATCGGGAGGACGGATATTTTCCTGAAGCATTCGTGAACCTTCTCGCCATGCTCGGATGGAATCCTGGCAACGACCAGGAACTTTTCACCATGGAGGAGCTGATTGCGGCCTTCTCACTCGAGAGAGTCGTCAAATCAGGAGCACGCTTCAATCCTGACAAGGCCAAATGGTACAACAAGGAATATCTCCGCACCAAGGACGCGGACACTCTGACAGAGCTGTTCATTCCTGTGCTCGAAGCACACGACATCAAGGTCGTTGACTGCGGCAAATGCGCTTTGACAGCAGGTTCTGAGATGACAGCCCAAGGTGCTGATTTCGCGAACCGCATTTTCACCCGCGGCTATGTGCGTCATATCGTGGAACTCATCAAGGAACGCGCTACTTTCACGGCTGATTTCTGGGACATCGCTTCCTACCTCTTCGTCGCTCCGACTACCTTTGTAGAGAAGGATGTTACGAAATTCTGGAAAGAAGAGAACTACAGTCTTGCGCTTCAGGTAGCTGAATACATCGAAAGCCTTGACGATTTCGGCAAAGAGCACATCGAGACTGTGGTGGAGGATTTCATACGTTCACGCGAATGGCCTATGGGCAAGGTGATGAACTGCCTCAGACTCGCCTTAGTGGGAGCTTCAAGCGGACTCGGCATTGCAGACATCGTCTCCATCATCGGCAAAGCCGAATTCACAAAGAGAATTGACTATATCAAATCAACACTTTAGATATTATTAACAAACTAAATAATACAGTTATGAAAAAATTCATTATCGCAGCTGTCCTGATGCTATCAGTATCATTCGCAGCAATGGCTCAGCCAAGAGCAATCGGTGTAAACCTCGGTTATGGTATCGACCTTTCATACCAGCACACCCTCGGAGCAGCAAACATGCTTGACTTGAGCGTAAACCTCCCAGGATTCTCAGGTATCGGTGCAACCTGTACCTACGACTGGGTCAACCCGTTCGGTACTCAGATTCCTTGGGAAGAGAAAGGTGAATGGAACTGGGAAATGGGTGTCGGCGGAGGTGCCGGCTTCTTCTGGGGAGCAAACGCATGGTATGCAGGTGTAGTCGGACACGTCGGAGTTTCATACGACTTCTGGTTCCCTATGCAGCTTTCACTTGACTGGAGACCTAACGTAGGTCCTTACGGTGCAAAAGACGCAGGCGTAGGCTTTAACCTCGGAGGTCTCTACACAGGTATCACCCTCGGTATCCGTTATTTGTTCTAAACCAGAATGACACAACACAAACAGCGGCTCGGATCTTCTCCGGGCCGCTGTTTTTATGTCCAGTGTTATTAAGATTGTTTTTACCAAGTGATTATTTTGTCCACTATTTCCTTTGCATCAAGCATCTGATTTTTTTTGTAACTTGTTACAGATTTTTCAGGTCGAGAAAAGCGGTCTGCTCGACTGACGGACGCCATTGTTTCAGTATGCCGGAAACTACCGGATATTCGGTGTTGACCAGACTTTGGTTTCGCTGCAACGGAGCGGAGCCGCGAGTTTGTCGACTGCAATGATGAAGTCACCGGCCTCAAGGGTCCACTGACCGTTATAGTTGACGAATGCGAGTTCGTCGGCATTCAGGCTGAGGGTCACTGTTTTGGTCTCTCCCGGAGCAAGACTCACTTTGTCGAAAGCGCGAAGACGGCGTACGTCCGGAGTCGAACTTGCATAGAGATCCGAACTGTAGAGAAGAACGCTCTCCATACCGGCCACTGCACCTGTATTGGTCACATCAACGCTGACGGTGATTTCATCGCCTGAGCTGAAAGTCGGAGCATAGTCGGTCATGCCCTCGGCAGAGCCGCTGACAGTCTGTCCTGCAACGCTGAGCTGCATATTCGAATAGGCGAATGTAGTGTAGCTCAAACCGTCTCCGAAAGCCCACTGAGTGTCAACTGTCGCATTGTAATTGTATGCTCCTGACATAGTGCCCACCTTCTCGCATGGCTTGTAGTCGTAAGTCGAGAATTTGTTGATATACTTAGGATAGGTGAAAGGCAGTTTGCCGCTGAAATTCTCCTCACCGCATAGCAGAGCGGCCAAAGCGTCGCCTCCGAAGTTGCCCGGAAGCATAATGTCCACAACAGCAGAAGCCAAAGGCTCGATATCCCTGATGATACGAGGACGTCCCTCATTGAGTATCAGCACTATAGGCTTGCCGGTAGCGGCAAGGGAACGCACGAGGGCTTTCTGATTGGCAGAAAGGTTCAGGTCATTGTCATTGCCAGGAGTCTCGCAATAGCTGTTCTCACCGATGCAGCAGACCACTACGTCAGCATTGCGTGCGGCAGCGACAGCCTCATTCAGGCCGCTGATTCTATCAGCTTTCCAGTCGGTGCCTCTAAGATCGCTGTATTCCACGCCGGGAACATATTTCACATTCTCGAATTTGGCCTGCATTGCCTCAAGGATTGTATTGTACTTGCCGGTAAACTCCTCAAGTGCAGCACCATTGCCCTGCCAGGTATATGACCAGCCGCCGTTTAAAGTCCTCATATTGTCTGCATTAGGACCAGTGACCAAAATACGTGCAGATTTCTTCAATGGAAGGATACCTGAATTTTTGAGCAGCACTTCAGACTCTACCGCTGCCCTGTAGGCCCTTGACGCAAATTCCTCACTGCCGAACTCAGGATGGCTCTCGAGAGTGGTGTCCGGAGCATCGAAGAGGCCGAGACGGTATTTCAGTCTCAATACGCGGCGCACGGCGTCGTCTATACGTGACATCGGCACCTCGCCTTCTTTGACGAGTTCAATCAGGTCCGTGCAGAACTGGGCTTCGTAAGGCACCATGGCCATATCTATACCGGCATTGATTGCGAGTCTGACAGCCTCTTTCTTTGAAGCGGCCACCTTGTCACGGGTGTAAAGATTGTTAATGTCGGCCCAGTCGGTCACGATCATACCGTCCCAATTCAATTCGTCCTTCACCCAGCCGGTCAGAAGTTCCGCATTGCAATGGAAAGGCATACCGTTGTCGTTTGCTGAATTGACCATAAGGGTCAGCGCGCCGGCTTCGAGAGTACGTCTGAAAGGTTCAAAATATTTTTCACGAAGCTGTGAGCGGGAAATTGACGACGGAGTCCTGTCCTGGCCTGAAACAGGCACACCATAACCCATATAGTGTTTTGCACAGGCCGCAATATGATTTGCATCCAAGGCATTGGGATTTTCGCCCTGCAGACCCTTGGTCATTGCTACAGCCATCTCGGCATTCAGACAGACATCCTCGCCATAGCTCTCCCACATACGCGGCCATACAGGATTGCGCCCGAGGTCCATGGTAGGGCTGAAAGTCCACGGAACGGAAGCTGCACGGCTTTCGTATGCAGTCACCTCACCCACATTGAAGGCGTGCTCCCTATTGAAAGTCGCAGCGATGTTCACTTCCTGAGGGAAGAGTATTCCACCGTCAATATATGTCACACCATGAATGTGGTCAAGGCCGAAAATTGTCGGAATGCCCATCACTTCCATAGAGACCTCATTGACCTCCTTAATGATTGTATTATAGACTTCCGGCGCCTCGGCATGTCCTAACGGTGTATTGAGCAGAGAGCCGATTTTATAGGTACGGATCAGACTGTCGCCGCGGGCGCTCAGATGACCGTCCTTTACAAACAGAGGCGTCTCAAGCTGGGTCATCTGACCTACTTTCTCCTCGAGAGTCATACGGGACAGGGTCTTCTCGACCTTCGCCTCAATATCCTTGTCAGCAGGTATCGCCGGCTTCACTCCCCTGTCGCAACAGCCGCCCAATACAGCCGCCGCGCACAAAAACAATAAAACTTTTTTCATTTAATGCAATAATTTGTAGTTATTCTAAATAGTAGTTTCCTGTACGTTATTTTTCTATAATCCATAAAGTTACCTCAAACTTCGAAAAAATACAAGTTTTCAGCCCGCAAACTTCACTAAATTCCATGTTCCTGCCAGGAAATCCATCTAATAGTTGAGTCCGAAAGCCCAGAGAGGAATTACTATTCCATGGCCATATTCAATATCATCCTTGACTATGATTCCTCCGGGAATGTCTTCAATCTGTTTCCTGCCTTTCTTCTTTCCTCCTATTTCGAAAGTATTGTCCCCTATAACGAAGTCTGAATCCCTTGAAGCAATGACGTCATTCATGACTTTTGTCTGATTGTAGAAGAAAGTTTCACGGATATTGCCTATATCAGGATTGCCACCTGCAAGAATATTCATAAGATTCGGATTGTTGATGTACACTTTCTCAACTTTTCCAAGTCCCCTTATGCCTCCGGTATCGTCCCTAAGTTGTCCTATAAGACCGGCCTTTTCCATAAAGACAAGATAATCAGGAACATTGTTCTTGCTTACCCCGATTTCTGCGGCAAGTTTTTCCGCACTTGGCTTATACGGAGCAAGAGTAGAGACTATCGCAAGCATTTTTATCAGCTTTCTTGCTGTGGACGCCTTCAGATCAGCATATTGTGCAATATCTGATTCAATGGTCTGGGAAACAATCTGCTGCATTCTTTTCTCAAAGCCTATTTCCTTTGAAAAAGGATAGTATCCGGTCTTGAGATATTCCCTGAAAAGAGGAAGTGGATGCTCAACACCCCTTATGGAAGCCTTGTTTTCAAGTATTTCTGACATTGAATATGCCGGTGTCTCTATCCCATGGAAAAGCCCGAGCGATTCCCTGAATGAGAGCCCTTCCATCGTATACATAAGAGCCCTCCTGCTCAAATCCGCCTCTCCGGATTCAATATCAAGTATAGAAGAGCCTGTAAACACGATGCGGAGATCGGAATGCACATCATAAATCTGTTTGAGTTCCCTTGACCATCCTTTGTATTTGTGAATTTCGTCAATATACAGATGCGTGCCTCCTTCCTTGACAAAGTCATCGGCAAGGCCAGTCAAAGTGTGAGTGGCAAAATACGTATGGTCAGCTGCCACGTAAAGAAATTTATATTCCTTACCGTGTTCGATGATATATTGCTTTAGCATAGTGGATTTGCCAATACCTCTTGCACCGACGATACCGGTCAACCGGTTTTCCCAAGGAATGTCAGAATAAAGGTATCTTTTGAATGCAGTCGGGGTTTTCCGCAACTGCTCTTCCATATATGAATACAAAACCGAATCAATCATAAACCATACATTTTTCTGCAAATATAGCAAAAATCCCTCATTGAGGGAAGAATTTGACAGAAAAGTTCCCTCATTGAGGGAGGAATTTTACAAAAATCAGCACTCATTGAGGGAAGATGTTCGAAAAAACGGCAGGCACCGTCATGAAATCGCCTGTGCCTGCCGAAAAACACTACATATAAACCTATTTACCTTACGCCCATAAATACCATCTGCCAGCCTCTGTACCGTCAGCATTATACCAGACGAAGCAGGTCTTCTTGCCGTTTGCATTTACTGTCTTGAAGTCCAATTCAATAGCCTCTCCGCGAACATAAGCAACACAATCAATTTGTTCCCGACTTGCAAAAACATAACCTGCAGGATATCCGGCAAACGACTCGTCATTGATAAAATCAACAGCCTGTTCAACAATCTCTGCCACGACAGAATCATCCGTCAAATCAACAGCAGCGCCATCTAAAGTAATATCTGAAATTCTAATATAATTACCAGTACCTACCCTATTAGCATCAAAACCGAAACCTGTTCCGGATTCATTGCCTGCACTTTTTTGAATTGAATAAGAATACGATTTAATAACATTTTCTTCCGCACCTTCCTCCTGTCTTACCGTTGCAGTGGCGAGAGTCTTCCCGTCCCATTTAACGGTAACAGTGTACTCGACACCGCCGTTCTTATATTTGTTTTCAGGAACAGTAAGAGAAATCCTGCCATCTGCGGCAACCGAACATGAAGCACCTTTGTTAGCGGTGACAGTCACGCCGTAGGATGCCATTGCAGCGGCAACATCATCCTGTACGGCACCGTTTACAGCCAAAGAAAGGACACCCGCCTCAACAACAGCACCTGAGGCTGCAACCAAATCCGCATAAACATCATTTATTGCAGCAGTCACAGCAACATTTCCTTTCTGTTTAAGTACCGTTGTCCTTATATTCTGATTGTCTTTGTATGAATAACCGGCAAGTTCAGGGAATATGCAGACAATGACACATTTACGCTCCGCAACACCAGTATTCTCTTCAATGTCGGCCATCCACCATGTATCAATCACCTTTGAGTTCTCTTTTTTGTAATATGCTTTAGCCCAAGCGATTTCATCACCATTTATTCCTTTTGACTGATAGCTGTCAAAATCAATCATCTTGAACTGTGCACCGCCATAGATTGCCTGCTCGTTGTGCGTATCGTTAGCCCAATCGGTCGCATCGGCATTGTCAACTTTTACAACCCAGTAGGAGAGACCTTCATTTGTATAAGCCTTCGCCTCTTTGGTATACTCCGAACCAAGACCGCCCCAGAACGATATTTCTCTTGTCGAAGCAGGTTTCTGAATCACCTGAAAGTTTACCAGAAGGTCAGATTCACGAGTCGCATAGCCATCAACAACAGCCGGATATTTCATTACAACATTTGCGACACGGTTTTCAGAGCCGGTATTGTCAGACAAAGTTGTTGCAAATACATGAGTGCTGCCTTCACCATAAGCGACAGTCAACCAATCACAAGAATTACCGTCCTCAGCTGTCACCTTAATATCAACGTCATAATATTGTGCATTTTCAGGAACATTATTCTCCATTGTTGTATAATCAGCGGAACCATTAGCTTTAATCCTTGCATAATGATAAAACAAATCATTAGCTGCCGCATAGCCTGAAACCTCATAAGAAGCAGCAATTCCGCCCTCATAAATAAGTTCGCCCTTGACATCAGCGTCAGCTACACGTAAGCTTGCATTGTCAAGATTGAGCAATACGTTTTTGACTTCATTCTCCGCTATAGCCAAAGGATTCCCGGAAGCATCGAAAGTGTAGGTTGCGACATCTGTCCTGACAATATATTTGTAACCGGCCATCGAAATAGGGGCAAGACTCATATATATTCCTTTTGAAGCCTCGGCAGAGGTAACACCGGAAAGATCAAATGGAGTTTCAAGTGTCGTCTTTACCTCCTTAGATGTGGCATCCCAGAAAATCACACACTCCGCTCCCATTGTTCTATCGACCTGACGGTAAAGCTCCGGAGTATTGTAATCTTTGCCGATTACTGCACCATTTCCGGCAATGTTTTTATCAGCCGAAATGAATGAAACGCTTATTATCTTCTCTCCATTATACGAAGTAGTGTATGGAATGAAACGGTAAAGGGAACCGACAATATTCATTTTCACAGGAATAACAACGCTTTCTTCACCTTCAGCAAGAGCCGGAATCCGTGCAACAACACTCTGCAAAACTATATTGTCCGAGTTGAACTCTCCGGCCACTGCCTGAGTCTGTTCCGCAGGGAATTTGATTTCCGTATTTGCAAAAGTCTTGTTGTCGTGATTGGTTTTCAAAAGGACAAAATCAGTACCTTCAGTCAGACCGGTAGCGGTCAGGGTCAATTCTGTAAGTCCGTCCTCCCCGACAGTAAATTCAGGAGAATTCCCCTCCTTTGCAGCGAGTTTCACAACATCTCCTTTAGCCCATTTGACGGACTCACCATCTGCGATCACAGCCTTGGTAAGCTCATCATTCATCGAAACGGTAATGATGTATTCAGGACCGTCCTTCACCTCAGGTGCACTGATTTCCTTTTCGCAAGCGGCCGTTGAGCACACAACGGCAACAGCCGGAACAATATATTTCAATATTTTTTTCATTTTCACAGATTTTTCAGTTTAAGCCCATTCGTCATCGGTCGAGATTCCGTAATCAAAATCTCCCTCTCCGCCTTTGTTGTACCAATTGTTACTGCCTGCCATGACAGCCTGCTCCGATTGCATATTCAACACTGTCATACCCGGAGTGATGTATGAAAGCGCAGTTTTAGTGTTTTTCATCTATTTTTCATTTATTTAATATCAAATAGTTCAATGAAACGGGGAATGAAGACGCCCCTTCTATCGTGAGCGTATGACGTCCCTGTTCAAGAACCAGACCTTCGTAAACCAGATCATCCCATTTGCGTTCAGTATTCCTGAAACTGAGTTCCCCGGCCTCCATGCCGTCCACAAGGACTTTGGCTGCCGATTCGTAATAGGTGCTGTATCTCAATTCAAGGCTGTATGCTCCGGCTGAAGGGATTTCAATCTGCCAGCTGGCCGAAACCCCGTTTTTAAGATCGGTCAGTTCCAGTTCTCCTCCCTTGTCAGTCGTCGGCTGGAGATGCAGTGCACCTGAACAGCTGTTGTAATGCTCGGCAGGGATCACATCCGACGGAGAATACCAGAGATTTTCATCCCATGACGACATATTGACGAAAACCTTTCCGAGAGGCGTCAGTTCGAAAGGCTTACGGCTTGTCAGAAGAGAATTGTGGCACTCGGACTCTCCGTTGCCTCTCGGTATGAACCATGCATAGCGGAAGACGGCATCTTCAGCTTCGAGAGCATTGATGGTTTCTACCATATATTTCATCTGGGCATCCGCCGACACGTTCTTGTTTACCCAGTTGCAGAACTCCGTAAGCCAGATTGGCTTTCCGTATTTCTTGAAACCGTCGATGTAATTCATAACGGCACCGGCACTGCCCATATAGCAGTGGACAGCTATACCGTCCACATCATCAAGACTGACCCCAGGCTGTGCAAAAAACTCGTCAAGCCACTTCCATGGGTCATTGTAGCCGGCGAGTGTACCGTAATTCATTGCCGGAGCGATGATTTTCAGATTATTTGCCCTTGCGGCTTCAAGCACGGCAGGCCAGTGCCCGGCAGCCTTTTCAGGTGTCATGTTGGCCTGGTCTGTGAGATTCGGTTCATTGAAAGCCAAAAGGTATTCTGCAGAGGTCTTGGCTGCCACGGACGACAGAGTCGCGACAGACCAATTGTCATTCCATGTCATTGGGCAATAATCCAAAGCGTATTTTTTGAAGCCCTCATTAGCGGCATCGCTTACAGCCATTCCCCAGTTGTATGACCATGAGATGACAGGTCCGAGCAGCGGCAGGTCAATTTCCGGCAAAGAATTGAAATTGAAGCTAACGCCCCTTTTGGCACTTTTCTTCTGCAATCTTGTCTCTTCAACGGCGGCACCATTGTCGCTGTTGCCGCCGTCGTTATCTCCAGGTTTTCCGCAGGCTGCAATACAGAGGGTTGCAGTTATGCAGAAAATATATGATACAGTCTTTTTCATCCGAACTACGTTTATTTTTGATATACTTTGACATAGTCCACATACATGGACTTTTCATTTTCATTCCCGAAGGCCGTTATACCGGAAGGATTCAGAATTCCGGTGAAATACCCTCCGACAGCAAGATTGAAAAGAATAAAGCTGTCCTTATGGAAGTATTTTCCTGTTGCCCAGTCCCCGTCCATATCCGAAATGCCTATCTCATAATATGGCCCGGCATCAGGATATTTGTCCAGATCACAATACATCCTTATATATTGTTCGTCCCAGACAAGCGTGAAAAGATGGAACTTTCCGTCCTGCAGACTGTAATCCCATGTCGAAGCTTTGGCATAATTCGGATACTGGCTGTTCTCGTTGTAGAAGCCCCAATGACACGCGCCGTTGAAATACCTGTCCTGAGTACCTTTCTTTATACCCTCGGCATTGCCCATTTCCAGAATGTCTATTTCACCGCAGCGCGGCCAGCCGACCTGGTCAAAATCATTGCCCATCATCCAGAACGCAGGCCAGAGTCCGTTGGCTGTCTCAGGCAATTTTATACAGGCCTCCACTTTTCCATGAAGAAAGGCTTTCTTGTTCTTGGAATTGATACGTGCGGAAGTGAACTGCCTGCCTCCGAAAGTCTCTTTTTTTGCAGTCAGTATCAAACAATTCCGGCCCGACACCGGTTCTTTTCCCAACGATACGTTTTCTCTCCTGTAATACTGGAGTTCCGCATTGCCGTTTCCGTTGCCGTTCACCTCGATATTCCAGACAGTCTCATCCAAAGTTTCCCCGTTGAAGCAGTCCTCCCACACCAATTTGTAGCCGTCGGTCTCCCCCGACCCCGTTTCTGACGGGGCGGGAGTTTCCGGCTTGTTTTCAGGCTGGCATGCTGCCAAAAAAGCCAATACGATTATAGGTAGCAAATGTGCCAATTTCATCGACGGTTATTTTTTATAGAAGAATACAGCGTCAAGATTAAGCTGGGTACCTGTTACGCCGCCTGAAAGGACAGTGATGTAGTTGGTATCAGAAAGCTTTTTGGTGAAATCAATGCCCATATCCTTCAAAGGAATCTCATACTCGTTCCACTCATTGGCAACGACTTTACCGTCATTGCTGATAGGATTTACAACTTTGGTAATTGTACCGTTGTCATTGAAATCGGCAGCGATTGCAAATGCATAGTCAGTCGTTGAGCCGTTAGGACCCCAAAGAATCTGAACCCTGTGAGCTACCGTTGCGTCATTCGTCTTATATGCCAAGTGGAAATACCATTTGTCAAGGTCATTGTTTACAAACGGCTCAAGCTCGCCCGCATCTTTGGCATGATTGAAGCCTGCACCAGACCAGCCGACTGTGCCTACAACAAGTGAAGTATAGCCTGCACCCTCATAGAAGTTGAGACCTGCACCTTCACCTCCAAGGTATGTATTTTCCCATACATAGAGGAAATTGTTGGTGTCGTCGACACGCAGATCGGCAACGATTTTTTTCTCGATAGCCTTTGCAGAATCCTCGTCAAGGACTACAGGAACATAAGCGGAGCCTTTCAATGAAGCATGAAGTTCCTCGGTTATAGGATCGTCATCACCCTTAATACCACCATTACCGCCATTGCCTTGTTTCTCACAAGAAGCGAAAGTGACTGCCATTACTGCAAAAGCAGACAGAAGTTTAAAAAAATTTCTTTTCATAACTGTAAAAATTTAATGTGTTAATAATTTATGTTGACAAAATGTTTTATTTAATATCCGAAATTCTGTTCGAGACCGCCGAGTCTTACCTCCTCACTTGGAATAGGCAGCAGTTCGTGTTTACCTTTGACGAAATCATTAATATGGGCCTGAGCCTCCGGAGTCTCTGTAGCCTTGTATGCATCCATGACCTCTTTTGCAATGCCCCAGCGGCAGAGGTCATACCAACGGTGGGACTCCATCGCAAGCTCCACACGTCTTTCATGACGGATGGCAAGCCTCAAATCAGCTTCCGTGTCAGTCAGGGCGTGAGCAGCATATCCTGCAGAGTAGTCAGGCACGCTGTAGCCCGGGAATTCAGGCAGAACCGGCTCTGTACCTCTTGCACGGGCACGGACCTTTTCAAGATAGATCTTGGCAGTTGCGGCATCGTGATTTTCGTTGCAGGCCTCAGCATACATCAGATAGACGTCGGCAAGACGGATCTGTATGTTGTTGATAGGAGCACGCGCCTCATGTGACAGAGGAATATATTTTCCATCCTCGAGCATTGTTCTCTTGATGGTGATATAACGGTTGCCGAGATAGATTTCCTCCACAGGGTTGGTAATCTGCCCGTCAGTCAGATTCAGGATTGTGGCGTCACGGCGGACATCACCATCCTCGTACTCATCGTAGAGGTTCTGTGTCGGCTTGTTGAATCCCCAACCCGCCTTGACATTGGCGCCGCAGAAAGCAGCAGAACGGGACCTCATAAGCATAACCGCGAATGTTCCGCGTGAGAAGCCGTTGCCCTCGCCGTAATCTGACATTCCTTCATCCATATACTGGATTTCAAAGACCGATTCGACTCCGTTTTCACCTGCAAGGGTGAAGTTGTCGGCATAAACAGGACACAGGCTGTATTCTGAGCCATCCTGCTCGTCCATGAATTTCTTGCCCCATTTGACAGCCTCAGAATAATTGTGCTGATAGAGATAAGCCTTCAGAAGCATGGCCTGAGCCGCGCCTTTGGTCACATGTCCCATTTCAGCATCTTCATATCCGCTTTTGTTCGGCAGGACCTTTTCCGCTTCTTCCAAATCCTTGCATATCTGCCCATACACAGCTTCTACGCTTGCCCGGGGCTGTTTCCAGCTGTCAGCCGAATAGATAGGCTCAAGAACCAAAGGGACTCCGCCGTACAATCTGACAAGACGGAAATAATAGTATGCCCTGAGGAATTTGGCCTCGCCCAAAAGCCTGTCCTGATATTCCTTGGTAAGGTTTTCGTCATTTTCCATAGCGGCAATCTGCTCAAGTGCAAGATTTGCACGCCCGATGCCCTGATACTGGGCTCTGTAGAACTGAAGCACGGATTCATTGTTGGAAATGGTCCTGAAATTCTCCAAATCGTATGCTGTGGACATATCTGAAATGTTCTGACCGCCCTTCAGCGCATCGTCAGACATCACGTCCCCGAAGAAAAACTCGCTGTAATAGGTGTTCTGGAATTCCCACATCAGCGGAGTATAGACTGCCGTCAGCACCTGATCCGCAGTTTCTTTGCTTGTAAAGAAATCCTTGACCTCAGTCACCATAGGGTTTTTCTCGCCAAGCCAGCCCTCACAAGACGTCAGCACTGCCATTGAAAGCGCAATAAGCATATATTTTTTCATATTCATATCCTCCTTAGAAATTAACGTTGATACCAAGCATAACCGTTCTTGACTGAGGGTAGTTGCCATAGTCGACTCCGCCGCCGACCTCAGGGTCATAACCTGAGTATTTAGTGAGAGTGAAGAGATTGCTTGCACTCAGATAAACGCGGAAACGCTCCATTTTGATTTTCTGAGTGAGTCTCTGAGGGATGGTATAACCTATCTGAAGGTTTTTGAGGCGGAAGTATGCACCGCTTTCAACGAAACGGGAACTTGTTTCGAAGTTCATAGGTGAACCGAGCGGATTAGGAATGCTGCCGTCCGGATTGCCAGCAGACCACATATCGCGCATTGAAGTACTCAAAGTCGAAGCGTTGCCCGTGCCTTCAGTACGCATACGAAGGGCATTGTAAATCTTATTGCCGCCTACGCCCTGGAAGAAGAGCTGGACATCAAGGCCTTTCCAGTCCATGCTGAAATTAAGTCCGTATGTGAGCCAAGGGAAAGGATTTCCGAGAGCCGTCTTGTCATCGTCATCAATTTTGCCGTCATGGTTGCGGTCATGGTATTTGGCATCACCTGCACTGATACCTGCCGCCGCACCGTCAGCGAAAAGATGTTCTTTCACTTCCTCGTCACTTCTATAGATACCTTCATATTCATAGCCCCAGAAGGTGTATAGAGGCAGTCCTTCGTCACATACCGATTTGTCGCCCCAGACTTTCTCACCGCCGTTGAGCGCCGTGAGTCTGTTCTTTATGAATGAGACGTTGCCGCCGATTGAGTAGCCGAATTCCCCTACCTGATTGCGGTGGTTGAGAGTAAGCTCGATACCCTGGTTGCGTACCGTGCCGACATTTGCGCTGGCATCGTAACGGTTGCCGACATGGGCCGGGGCTTTGACGCTGAGCAGCATATCGTAAGTGTCCCTGTTGAAGAGTTCGAGGGAACCGGTGAATCTGTTGCCGAAGAAGCCGAAATCCACTCCGACATTCCACTGCTCCGTAGTTTCCCATTTACCGCCGTTGTTGATGTATGTGAGAATTGAAGCACCGTCAACAAGCATCTGGTCGCCGGTTCCGAAAACAGAACCGAAGAATGTCGGCCCCATGCCCATTTTAAGCAGGAATGCGTCATCACCGATTTTGTCATTGCCGATACGGCCCCAACCGAGACGGAGTTTCAATTCATCGACCTGAGACGCATCTTTGAGCCAGGACTCGTTCTTGATTCTCCAGGCTGCAGCCGCTGATGGGAAAAAGCCCCATCTGTGCTCGGCAAACTTGCTGGAACCGTCAGCACGGAAATTGACTGTGACCATATAACGGCTGTCATATCCGTAGTGAACACGTCCGAGAGCGGCAACACGGCGTGAGCGGGCAGCACCGTCCCCGGCACGGTCATTGTTTTCCGTTGTCTGGCTCAGCCACCAATTCGACTCTGAAGGATTGAGGATGGAGTTACCCGAGCCTGAAATGCTCTGATAATTGTATTCCTCAGTGGTCTGACCGACCATTACGGAGAAGCTGTGTTTGTCAATATCCCTTGCATAAGTCGCAGTGTTTTCAACGATTACAGTTGAATAACGTGACATGCTGCTCTCAAGGAAATTTTTCTCGGCCATATCGAAGGTCGAATGCTTGTATGCATCCTTGTACACTTTATGACGTACATTGCTCAAATCCAGGCTGACATCGCTGCGGATGGTCAGACCCTTGACAGGTTTGAGTTCAAGGAAGATGTCTCCCACCCATCTTTCAGTCTTGTCTGAAGGATGGGAATGCTCGACCATTGAAAGAGGATTCACGACATTCTTGAAGTTTGAAGCCGCACTGATTGCACCGCTCAAATCCTCGCCAAGTGAATTCTTTGCTCCGTTTGGATAACGTGCCGGGTCCCAAGGTGCCATTGCGATGGCCGCCGAAAGTATTGAAGCACCGGTCTCTGAACTGTTGTTCATTGCATTACGGCCGTGTGACATCATGAAGGTAAGGTTCTCGCCGATTCTGAGCCATTTTGCGATGTCGATTGCTGAATTGATGCGGAGAGAAGTCCGCGTGAAGTCTGAGCCTATGACAGTACCGTCCTGGCTGAACCAGTTTGCTGACATTGAGACGTAACCTTTCTTACCGCCTTTATCTACACTGACGTGATAGTTCTGAATCGGTGCAGGACGGAATACCACATCCTGCCAGTTTGTATCGATTGCAGAATAATCCAGATTAGTAGGATAGAAAGTGGACTTGCCGAGCAGATATGCTCTTACCCATCCGTCAACGCCCTTAGACTTAAGGGTTTCGAGTTGCTTTGCAGAACCGCTCAAAGTGGCCAGAGTGTTTGCGAACTCGTTTGCGCCCATTAAATCGATCTGGTTTGCAGCAAACTGCACGCCTGCATAAGCATCAATGGACACGTTGACCTTCTCATCATTACCGCCTTTCTTGGTAGTGACAAGAATCACTCCGTTGGCACCGCGTGAACCGTAGATTGCAGTAGCGGAAGCATCCTTGAGTATTTCAGTGGAAACAATGTCGTTTGGACTCAGATAAGTGATGTTGTCCACAATCACTCCGTCCACAACATATATAGGTGCAGCACCGTTGACCGTACCGATACCCCTGATACGCACCTCCGCAGCAGCACCCGGCTGGCCTGAAGACGCATTGACAGTCACACCCGCAGCAACGCCCTGAAGCGCCTGGTCAAGACCTGCAGCCGGTGTCTTCTGAAGCTGGTCACCCTTGACCGAAGCGACAGAACCGGTCAGGTCGGACTTTTTCATTACGCCATAACCTATGGCGACGACTTCCTCAAGTACGTAGGAATCTGTTTTTAAGACAACATCGAGTTTCGGACCGCTTACAACAAATTCCGCGGTTTCATAGCCTATCGAAGAGAATTGTAGTGTACCCCCCCCCCTCTACGATGATTGAGTACGAACCGTCAATGTCCGTACTTGTGCCTGTCGTAGTTCCTTTCACCACAACAAAAACACCGGGAAGGGCTTCGTTCCCCTCAGCGGAAGTGACGACTCCACTGACTGTTATAGACTGGGCGAACCCGGACACAACAGAAAAAAGAACGATTAATGTTAAAAAGATTTTTTTCATAAACTTTAGTGTTATCCTTTTGTTGTTTGTGTCCGCAAAATTAACACATAAAGACATATGACAAGCGGAAAAGCACTCACAAAAACACAACAACAAGATATTTTTTATATACATGACTACAACAATAAAAAATTATAATATTATTTATCAATTATATACATAAAAGAAATAACTCAACATATTTTTTTATAAAAAATATCCCGACTCAACAAAGAATGACTATATTTGCAGAAAACAAACTGCCATGACACAAACCACATATAAAAAACTCGTTGCTGTACTGTTAGGAATCCTGTACTGTTTCTGCAGCTTTGCCTACCATCCTAAGGTTAAAAACTATCCCAAATCACTATACAAAGCGGCATCTCAGAACTGGGCAGTGACCCAGAATTCGTCCGGAACAATGTTTTTTGCCAATAACGGCGGCATATTGGAGTTTGACGGCAGACAATGGAGCTGTTATCAGATGAACAACAGAACCAATGTCCATCATGTCGCGGTGATAGATGACAGAATCTACGCAGGCGGGGCAAATGAAGTCGGAGTCATTGAAACGGACGCCTCCGACAGAATGGTCTACACTTCTATTTTGGACACTCTCGATCTGTACGCTTCAGAAATCTGGAATATCTGCAAGTACAACGGAGCACTCGTATTCAATGACAACAATAATATTTTCATTCTTCGGGACGGGACAACGGAAATATGCAGTTTCAATGAGCAGATCAAGGCCCTTGTTTCATATAAAGGATATCTGTTCGCATCCGTGACAGGCAAAGGGGTTCTGTATTATGAAGACGGAGACTTCCACGTCATTCCGAACTCTGAAGTCTTGCAGGACAAAACCATCTGCAGGATTCTGCCATACAGCAACAACGGCCTTCTGTTCGTTACAGAAAATGACGGAGTCTGGAAATATGACCACACGAAGACGGAATTGTTTGAAAAATACAACAAACTTGCAAATGACAAGGTATTCTGTGCCGCATTCAACGGAAGAAGTCTGGCTATAGGTACGATTTCCAACGGTATATTCGTAAAAGATTACGATAAAGGCGAGGTGTTGCACATCAATTCCGAAACAGGACTGCAGAACAACTCGGTGCTGGATTTGTTTTTCGACAAAGACAATAATCTCTGGGCAGGACTGAACAATGGCATAGACCATATTATATTGAACAGTGCGGAAAAACCGCTTTTTTCGCGTCCTGAGGATTACGGCACCGGCTATGCCTGTCTGAAATTCAACGGCAAGCTGTATCTCGGTACAAACCAGGGACTTTTCGTCGAAGAAGGCGACAGTTACAGAAAAATTGACGGACTTGAAGGACAGGTCTGGAACCTGCAGTCTGTGGATAACGAGCTGTTCTGCTGTCACGACAAGGGGATATTCATTATGGGACAGAACGGACGTTTCAGACATATAGAGACCGACGGAGCCTGGAAAGTGCAGGAATTGGAATTTCACCCCGGAGTTCTGCTTTGTTCCTCATATTCAAGACTTTTCACCTTGGTGCAAAAAAACGGACGCTGGCAGTATGGAGGAGCAGTCAAGGGCTTCGACCTGCCGAGCAAGACATTTGAGGAAGACCCGGCAAACGGTGAAATATGGTTTTCACACTACATCAGAGGCCTTTTCCGTCTCAAGCTCAATGAAACTGCAGACAGCATCGTGGCAGTGAATTATTTTGATGAAAAAGACGGTTTTCCGACCGGATTCAACAACATTCCCTCAGTAGTGGACGGACGCATTATGTTTTCAACGGAGGGAGGTTTTTATGACTTCGACCGGGAGACTCAGAAAGCGGTGCACAACGAGCCGCTCAACAGCAAATTCACAGGCACACCGAGAGTGGTCTCCATCTTCAAGACCAAAGAAGGCTTCAGCTATTATTCATCCGGGATTATGCAGGCGGTAGAATACATCAATGAGGCTGGCTGTCCGGTTTTGGATTCCCTGACTCTGAGTTCGCTTGCAGGCAGACGCCCCTTAGGCTTTGACTGTATATGCAGCCCTTCCCCGGGGACTCTGATTATAAATACAGAGGAGGGATTTTCCCAAATAAACTTAAATGAAATAGAAAGGCTCAGTACAGCACCCGCCAAAGTCTACATCAAGAACATCAAGGCATTAAAGCAAGATGAGGAGGAAACTGTATATTTTTCGCGCCGGAACAACTCCGGCAAGACAATCCTGAAACTGCCGTGGGCCCGGAATTCAATTTCCATAAATTTCATCTGTCCCGCCTACATCCATGACGAACAGTATGAATACAGCTACATGCTCAAAAACTACGACAAGGAATTTTCACATTTCTCCAATGCGACTTCAAAGGAATACACAAAACTGCCGAACGGGAAATACATTTTCCAGATTATCGCAAAAGATAAATACAGCAGTGACAGTTCAAGCGACAGCATTGAAATCATCATTGAAGCTCCGTGGTTCAAGACCATATACGCATATATAGGGTATTTTCTGATATTCATTCTTCTCGCTTTCGGCTGCCTTTGTCTTGCAAAAAGAATTTATCTGATGAAAGCAAGGGAAATCAATCGTAGAAATGCAGAAGAAATGCAGAGGAAAGAACTGAAACTGGAGTTGGAACACAAAGCGCAGGACATCGCCAATTCCACAATGAATGTGATACGAAAAAATGAAATCCTATTGGAAATTGACAGCAACCTGCAAAAGGCTGCCGACTACATCGGCGAGGACAGAAACAGGAGTCTGAGGATTATCAGCAAAATCCGCCACAGCATCAGGGACAGCATCGAACACGATGACAACTGGCAGAAATTCCGCACGAATTTCGACCTTGCATACAGCGACTATCTGAAACGTCTGTCCGCAGCCTACCCTTCGCTGAGTACCGGAGACCAGAAACTCTGCGCCTATCTGAAGATGGGGCTTAGCTCCAAGGATATGGCTCCGCTGCTGAACATGACGGTACGCAGCGTGGAAATGAGCCGCTACCGTCTCCGCAAGAAACTCGGGCTGGAACGCGACGACAACTTAGTTGGTTTTCTACAGAAATTTTAAACATTTTCACAATATGTACAGGATTTCTCCACTCGTCTCGCTCAGTCGAAATGACATCAAAAAAAACAGTGACTACTTTGCATAGCCACTGTTTTTTTAATGTCTGACGACTAATCCTGCACTGTCTGCATATACTCACGGATTTTTGCCTCGATTTCATCACAAAGCTCCACATTGTCGGTCAGCAGAGTCTTGACGGCCTCGCGTCCCTGCGCAAGTTTCGTGTCGCCGTAGCTGAACCACGAACCGCTCTTCCTGATGATTTCGTACTCGACGCCGAGGTCGATAATCTCACCAACACGTGAAATACCCTCACCGAACACGATGTCGAACTCAGCTTTCTTGAAAGGCGGAGCCATTTTGTTTTTGACAATCTTCACCTTGGTGCGGTTGCCGAGAGCCTCGTCACCGTCTTTGATCTGAGTGGTCCTTCGAACATCCACACGCACTGAAGCGTAGAATTTCAAGGCGTTACCACCGGTAGTGGTCTCCGGATTGCCGAACATCACACCGATCTTGTCACGCAGCTGGTTGATGAAAATGCAGCAGGTGTTGGTCTTGCTGATGTTTGCCGTGAGCTTGCGGAGCGCCTGGCTCATCAGACGCGCCTGAAGACCCATTTTCGAATCTCCCATCTCGCCCTCGATCTCTGCCTTAGGAGTAAGTGCCGCTACAGAGTCAATCACGATGATGTCGATGGCGCCAGAACGGATCAGGTTGTCCGCAATCTCCAGAGCCTGTTCACCATTGTCAGGCTGGGAAATCAACAGGGTGTCCAGATCAACACCCAAATTTTTTGCGTAAGTCCTGTCAAAAGCGTGCTCGGCATCGATGATTGCAGCAATGCCTCCCTGCTTCTGGGCCTGCGCAATGGCGTGAATCGCGAGAGTAGTCTTACCTGAAGACTCAGGTCCATAGATTTCAATCACCCTTCCGCGCGGATAACCTCCGATTCCCAAAGCGTGGTCGAGAGCAATAGAGCCGCTCGGAATGACAGAAACCTCCCATTTTGGCTGATCCCCCAACTTCATGATTGTACCTTTACCATAATCTTTCTCAATTTTGTCCAATGTAGCCTGCAATGCCTTCAGTTTCGCTGCATTAGCCTCGGTACTTCCCTTAACTTCTTCTTTAGCCATAAATGTAAAAATATAAAATGTTATAAAATCTGCCGGAACTTTTCCGACAGGATGACAAAGTTAAGTAATTTTAAGGAAAAATGGTAAGAAGCAGTCTAAATTTTCATTATTTTTGCATCTGTATATATGGTGAAGATTTTAGAGATAAACGGCAAGCATGAAAAAGAAGTTATTGGGAAAAAATCTTGAAGAGCTGCAGGAAGTGGCATTGAATGCGGGACTTCCGAAATTCGCCGGCAGACAGCTGGCAGACTGGCTGTATGTCAAAAAAGTCGCTTCAATCGAGGAAATGACCAATATCTCCAAAGCCGGGCGTGCCGTTCTTGCAGAGAACTACGAAGTGGGACTCACACGCTATGCAGTGGTGCATTCTTCGGCCGACGGCACGAAAAAATATCTTTTCCCCGTCAAATGCGCCCATAATGATGCACTGAATGCCGGCTGCGACAATGACATTCCTGAAGACAGGCTCGAGGAAGGGGCAATCGAAGCCGTGATGATACCCGACGGGGAGAGGGCAACTCTCTGTGTGTCATCACAATCCGGCTGCAAGATGGGCTGCCGGTTCTGCATGACGGGCAGGCAGGGCTTCCACGGACAGCTCAGCGCCGCAGACATCATTTCCCAGCTGATTGCCGTCGACGAATCCGACAGGCTCACCAATGCAGTGTTCATGGGAATGGGCGAACCGCTCGACAACTACGAAAACGTGATGCGGGCCATAGAAATAATGACGGCAGACTGGGGGTTCGCCTGGAGTCCGAAGCGCATTACCGTGTCGTCAATCGGCGTGCTGCCCAATCTGAAGCGCTTTCTGGATGAAAGCCGCTGCCACCTTGCAATCAGCCTGCACAACCCTTTCCCGGACGAGCGTCTCAGCGTGATGCCAGTACAGAAAGCCTGGGACATTGAAGAGGTAATCGCCCTGATAAAGAGATACGATTTCACAGGGCAGCGCAGGGTAAGTTTCGAGTACACGATGTTTGCAGGCTTCAACGACGACAAAGTCCATGCTGACGCACTTGTACGTATGCTCAGAGGCCTTGAATGCAGGCTCAACCTCATACGTTTCCACAAAATTCCGGATTTCGGACTTGAGACCTCTCCGGACCGGGTTATAGAAAATTTCAGGCAGAGGCTCAACAACGCCGGCATAACCACCACAATCAGAGCGTCCCGCGGGGAAGACATTTTGGCCGCCTGCGGAATGCTGGCAGGAAAACATAAGGAAGAACATGCGCAGGATTAAACAAATATTGGTTCTTTTGCTCCTTTTGACAGGCGCAACGCAGCTTCATGCCGCAAAAGGCATAGACCCTGTGGCGGATTCGCTTGCCGTGGAGAGAATGAAAGCAAGGATGGACAAAATCCGCAAACACCGTCCGACAGTAGCCCTCGTGCTCAGCGGCGGAGGTGCCAAAGGAGCCGCCCATGTCGGTGTCATCAAATACATCGAGTCTCTGGGCATTCCTGTGGATCTGGTTCTGGGAACAAGTATGGGAGGACTTGTAGGCGGTTTGTATTCATTGGGCTACACAAGCGGAGAACTGGATGCCCTCCTCCGGAGCATAGACTGGAACTGGGCATTATACGACCAGGTGTCAAGGGAGGACAAGTCTTATCTGCGCGCTAAATATGAGGAAAAATATCTCCTTTCCATGCCGTTTTACTATGATGAGGATTACTATGCCCAGAAAGAAAAGGTGGAATCTGCGTATGATGTGGAGAAAAAGCATAGCCTTGGCTTTGAAATCGGCGCCGGAGATGTTCCGAACAGCGAGGCAATCAAAAAAAATCTGCTTGGAAGTCTGCCTTCAGGTTATGTCAAAGGACAGAACGTCAGCAATCTGATAAATGCCCTTACTGTCGGCTATCAGGACGAAATAGATTTTTTCGAACTCCCGATTCCTTTTGTCTGCATTGCCGCTGACATGATGAGCGGAAAAGCCAAGATATGGTATGACGGCAAAATAAACACGGCTATGCGTTCGACAATGTCGGTACCCGGGCTTTTCGCTCCCGTAAAGGAGGACGGGATGGTGCTTGTGGACGGCGGATTGAGAAACAATTATCCTACTGACCTTGCGCGTAAAATGGGAGCCGACATCATAATAGGTGTGGAACTTTCAGACCAGAAAAAAGTGTACACCGAGGTGAACAATATAATCGATCTTGCCAGCCAGGCAATCGACATGCTCGGGCAGACCCAGTTCGAGGCAAATGAAAATCTTGCTGATGTCAAAATCAAGCCGGAGCTGGCCGGTTACAATATGATGAGTTTCGAGCCTGAAAAAATCGACACAATCATTGACAGGGGCTTTGCTGCAGCAAAAAATCAGGACGCGGCACTCAGGGAAGTGGCGAAAAGGACTTCAGGAAAATACCGCATTCCAGAAAAGAAGCCGGCCCTGAACATTGAATCATCGGTAGATACAGTGCTCATTTCCGATATTGAAGTCACGGGCGTCGCCAGCCAGGAAAAAGAACTGCTCAAACAGAGGCTCAATCTCAAGCCCGGCACCTACGTTTCATATAAAGAAATTCAAAAGAACCTCACAAATATCTATGCCACGAAGAACTATGAGAGTGTCACTTTTGAACTTCTCGGTGATGCCGAACCTTTCAGGCTCGTCGTGCACTGCGTCAAAGGCCCTATACACAACCTCGGTATAGGAGCGAGAATAGACAGCGAAGAACTCGTATCCGTCCTCATCAACATAGGATTGTTCAAGCACAGGCTCTACGGGCACACTGTCGATTTTACCGGAAAAATCGGAGTCAATCCATATTTCGAGGCCCAGTGGTACTACGATATGGCACACGCCCCGCGTTTCAATGCCAAAGCCAATGTGCGCTGGACGTCACCGAATTTCCTCGACTACACGGGCAGACGCTACAGTATGACCATGTTGAGCACTTCCCAGTCACTCTTCATTTCCACTCCTGACAACAAGCTTGTGGACGCAAGTCTCGGATTCAGAAACGACTACTATTATATCGGACAGCTTCTCGGCAGTGATTTCGCTCCCGATTACGACTACGGACAGCTAAAAAACGACTTCATGTCCGCATTTGGGAAATTCAGGGTGGAGACATACGACAAAAAATATTTCTCAAACAAAGGATATTCCGTAGGAGGCTCCTATTCATGGGTTTTCGGCGGTTTTCCCCATTCTTTCGACAACTTCCACATTGTCTCTTTCGATGCCAGGGCCATACTCAGCACTCCGAAAAAGATATTTTCTTTCATTCCTTCGGTGAATTTCCGCTTCCTTTTTGGAGGACGCAATATTCCTTTGGCGTATTGCAACATTATGGGCGGTTCTCTTGAAGGACGTTTCTTTGAACAGCAGATGCCTTTCATCGGAACTGCCAACGCAGTGGTAGCCAACAAGATACTGACAAATTTCCGCACGGATTTCAGATTCAATGTATATAAGAACCACTACCTTAGGGGCATAGTCAATTACTCGCGCAGCTGCAGCGACTTCTCCTCTTATGTCAATAATGCTTTGGATCATTTCGGCTGCGCCATCGAATATTCATACAATTCCATCTTCGGACCTCTTTTGTTCAATTTCAACTGGTCGACTCTGAACAAAAAGAAATTGGGATTTTACATCAGTTTGGGATATGACTTCTGAGAAAGTGCTTGACAAATACCGCAGACTCTGTTCGAGACGTGAATACTGCACTTCCGAGCTGCTGCAGAAAACCACCAAAGACCTTGAAGGCGACACGGAGGCTGCCGCAGAGGTGGTGGCACAGCTTGTTGCGGACAAATACGCGGATGACAGGCGCTATGCTTCGGCTTTTGCGAGAGACAAGGCATTCCTTTCGGGCTGGGGCGCCGTAAAAATACGCTACATGCTGTCAGCCAAAGGAATAGACAAAGAAATAATAGAAGAAGTTTTGGCCGAAACAGCTGAAGACGGAAAGACCGGGCTACGATTGGAAAAACTGTTGGACAACAAATACAAAAGTCTCAAAGACGACCCGCAGTGGAAATTGAAACTCCTGCGCTTCGCTCTCGGACGAGGCTATTCCTATGAAAATGTAAACGAAATAATAAAGAAATATGAATGAATTCAGACAATTGACAAAGAATGAGATTGCAGTGCTGCAATCTCATGCCTGTTCATCTACTGATTGGACACAAATCGAAGTCAAAGAGAACTTCACCCCTGACTACATCTATTCGACACGCTTTTCCGGACGGGTACGCATGGGCGTATTCTCTAAAAGTTTCGAGCTTGCCGGAGGTATGCGCAAGCACGCAGGGTTGTATCACACTACCCTGCATAATGTAGCCATAGGTGACGACTGCTGCATCGAGAATGTCAAAAACTACATTGCCAACTACGTCATCGGCGACAACACTTTCATAGAGAACGTTGACATCATACTCTGCGACGGTGAGACTTCTTTCGGCAACGGAGTTGAAGTGTCCGTCCTGAACGAGACAGGCGGCAGGGAAGTGATGATTTACGACCAGTTGAGCGCCCAGACCGCTTATATTATGGCTTTGTACCGTCACAGACCGGGTCTGGTCGAAAGCCTGAAAAAGATTATAAACGGCTATGTCGAAAGCGTGAAGGCATCATACGGAACAATAGGAAGCAATGTATTCATCACCGATGCCGGATATCTCAAGAACGTCAAGGTTGGCGACCGGTGCAAAATCGAAGGCGCGTCCCGTCTCAAGAACGGCAGCATCAACAGCAACGAAGCCGCTCCCGTACACGTAGGCGTAGGCGTGATAGGCGACGATTTCATCATCAGCAGCGGCTCATCAGTCGAGGACGGCGTTACCTTCTCCCGCTGCTTCATAGGTCAGGCCTGCAAATTGGGACATAATTATTCAGCCTCGGACTCCCTTTTCTTCGGCAACTGCCAGGGCGAAAACGGAGAGGCCTGCGCCATTTTCGCCGGACCGTTCACCGTGACCCACCACAAATCAACCCTGCTCATTGCCGGTATGTTCTCATTCATGAATGCCGGTTCAGGCTCAAACCAAAGCAACCACATGTACAAATTGGGTCCTATCCACCAGGGAATCATGGAAAGAGGAGCCAAGACATCATCTGATTCATACATACTCTGGCCGGCCAAAGTCGGAGCATTTTCTTTGGTAATGGGACGCCACGTCAGCCATCAGGACACCTCCGACCTGCCTTTCTCCTATCTCATTGAGCAGCAGAGCACTTCATTCATTGCACCGGGAGCCAACCTCAAGAGTGTCGGTACTATGCGTGACGCAAAGAAATGGCCGAAGAGGGACGGACGCAAAGACCCCAAGCGTCTCGACAGCATCAACTACAATCTGCTGAGCCCGTATACCATACAGAAGATGATCAACGGAGTGAAGATTCTGAAAAACCTGCAGAGCGTATCAGGCTATAACTCAGAATTTTACACCTACCAAAGCGGAAAAATCAAACGCTCGGCCCTGCTCAACGGCATCAGACTGTATTCTCTTGCAATCGACAAATTCTTCGGCAATTCCATAGTCTCGCGCATAATGCAGAACGAGTTTTCGACCATAGACGAATTGAAGGAAATCCTCAAGCCTAAATATGAGTACGGAGAAGGTGACTGGGTAGACCTCTCCGGTATGCTTGCCCCGAAAAATGCAGTTGCCGCATGTCTTGACGATATAGAAAACGGAACACTCGCCGACACTGCTGCCATCAACGGACGCTTTGCGCAAATACACGCCGACTACTATCACTACGAGTGGAAATGGGCCTACAAAGAAATTCAGGAATACTACGGCATAGACCTCTCCAGCATCACTGCGGAACAGCTTATGGCATTTGTCGCCCGTTGGAAAGATGCGGTTGTCGCCATCGACAATTACCTCTATGAAGACGCCAAGAAGGAATTCTCACTCAGCATGATGACGTCCTTCGGCGCTGACGGCGATGATGCACAGCGTCGTGACGACTTCACCCAGGTCCGCGGTTTCGCCTTTGAGAACGACCCGTTCGTTCTCAGTGTCAAGGAGCACATCGTCACCAAGACAGCCCTCTGCGAATCAGTCCTCGCAAAATTGGACAAATTGGTGTAAGCCTTCATCTCGGTTCGATAAGGCAGAGTGAAAGTTTGCGGGCATGCTCTTCGCTGAGTATGCCCGCTTTTATTATATTGTCCACCGTGCAGTCAGCCTTAGAACTATGTTCACGGAAAAACACAATGCTTTTGGCCTCGGCATAATCTATATACGGATGCTTCGCAAGGCTGTCTGCTGGCAGGCTCCACAGCGGATAAGGCGTGGTATATGCAGGATTTACCGTCACCAAATCCTCCAGTCCGCGATATTTCTCTTCATCAAAACGATAGATGTCCATCAGCTGCTCTTTGTAGGAAAAGCCGCAGAGAGCCTTTCTGTGGGCGATTATCTTAGCTGCGAACCAGCCTCCTATGCCAGGCAGCGACACAAGCTGCAGCGAGTCAGCCCTGTTCAAATCCACTTTCGGAATGCTTATATAGGCTTCAAGACGTTTGTATACGCTGTCCGCCACAACGTATGACTTGGCAAAATCCTCCTTTCGTCTGAATTTACCGCCTTTCTTCCTGTAATTGTCTATTGACTGCGCCTGTTTGGGGCTGAAGCCGAGCCTGCACAAATCCTCAACGCTCACAGTATTGGGATTGAAGGCGAAGCTCTCCACCTTACGGGCCGGCAGTTTCTCCCTCATCTGCAGCACTTTCTCCGAATGTTCGGCATTTCTCCGTTTCACAACATTTTTCCGAGCCACATTGCCGCTTTTGTCGCCCTGTCCCGAAGTTCCGCTCCCCTGCCGCTCGCTATTGCAGTCCTGTCCCGAAGTTCCGCTCCCCTGCCGCTCGCCTTCATCTCCCCATCCGGTTCCTTCCTCCCATGCGTAGACGAAGACGGTATCAGGCCTATCCCTGTTGGCGGCGACTTTCTCCATCGCCGCACTGTGTAGAAAGAGCGCGGTCTGATAGCCCACTGCCAAAAAGAGCAGCGCCACGGCACCGATTACAAACGATTTGGATAATTTTTCTTTTCCCATTTCCTTTCTTTTTCCATAAAGTTTGGAAAAGAAAAAATGCAAAACAACTTTTTACAAGTCATTTTGCACTTCGAGAGGAAAAGTTTTTTCTTTTTTTACATTTTTGCTTTTTTTTACATTTTTCATTGCCTAACAATGCCGTAATATAACCAAAATCCCCCGTTCATCCGCCATTCGCCAACTCTCCCATTCGCCCATTCTACTTCGCTGCGCTACGCTCAGGATGACAACGTGGAGAACCAGTCCTGGATGACAATTTGCCACTCGCCAATTGCCGATACACTAATTACCTGACACACTTATTACTAATTGCCAATTATTTATTAACCCCTTCGACGATAATAACGATTTCGCCCTTAGGCTCATGCCCGCTGAACCATTCGGCGACTTCCGTCAAAGTACCGCGGCGGTGCTCCTCAAATTTCTTGGAAATCTCGCGTGCTACAGAGCAGCGGCGTTCCCCGCCGAAAAATTCCGCAAACTGCTGCAGCGTCTTCACCAGGCGATAAGGCGACTCATAGAAAATCATGGTGCGGGTCTCCTCGGAAAGGGCCTTGAGCAGGGTCTGACGGCCTTTTTTCAGAGGCAGAAAGCCCTCAAAACAGAATCTGTCACAAGGATAGCCCGAACTGACAAGCGCAGGCACGAAAGCGGTCGCTCCCGGCAGGGTCTGGACCGTAATCCCCTCAGCCACACAGGTCCGCACAAGCAGAAAGCCCGGATCGGAAATTCCCGGCGTCCCGGCGTCGCTTATCAGCGCCACATTGGTCCCTGCAAGTATTCTTTCCTTGATAATATCCACAGTCTTGTGCTCATTGAATTTGTGATGCGACTCCAGACGGCCGTGTATGTCATAGTGTTTGAGCAGCACAGAGCTGGTGCGGGTATCCTCCGCCAATATCAGATCAGCCTCTTTCAGCACCCTGACGGCACGGAAAGTCATATCCTCGAGATTGCCCACCGGAGTAGGCACTATATATAATATACCTGGCATTATATTCTTCTTTATTAATTAACACTTAATATGTACAAGATTTTGCTCCGCACAATCTTCTCACGCCTTAGCAATTCAAACAAGTTTGATTGCATTCGGCTTAATCGAAGATTTCTCCACGCGCTTCGCTTGGTCGGAATGACAGTAACACAATTTATCTCGGGCATGAAAACGCCGCCTTTTGTTCCCCAAACCCCAGAAATGTCCATCTCGGGCATGAAAACGCCCCATTCTGTTCCCGAGTCATGTCCAAGTCTATACAAAGCGGCGACGGACAGCCATCATGAATCTGTACACGACCTCCGACTCGAAATTCCACTGCGGATGGGTCGCAAAAACATAATCCACAGCCTCGTCAAACGATGATTTCGCATTGATTTCGCCCACAAGTGAAGTGAACTCCACAGCATCCTCATGACAGAGAGTGTTGATAAACAATATCCTGTCATTCAGCGAGATGGCGCTGCGCACATCATTCACATGGGATCCAGCCATATCCGTACGCCATGCCTGCCTTGTCATCATTTCATCAATCACCGCCTGGGTTGGTTCGGCCACATCATTGACCGTCATCTCCTTAGGCTGAGCCTGCTGTTCCCCGGCCACTTTCTCCATTACAGTCCCTTCCTCCGATACAGATTCCTCCGGCAAATCCTCATCGTCATCCATACCACAAAAAGCGACACTGTCATCTTCCCACATATCCATAAACGGGTCAGCTGTCTCCTCCGAAACCACAGCCTCCTCCGGAACTGTCTCTTCCACAGCCGGAGCTTCCACTTCCTGAACAGAAACTTCCGCTTCAGGAGCTGCAGTAGTCCCCGTTTCCACTTCAGGCGCCCCAACATCCGGAGTTTCAGCCTCATCATCAATATCCAGCGTCATGGCCTCAGCATCCTCCGCCCCGCCGGCGAGTTCATCCTGCAGCAAAGCCAATTTATCCTCCAACAATCCCAGTTCCCGCCTCAGCGAACGGATAGTTGAATTAATTTCAAATAAAATTTCCTCCCTATTACTTTTCATAAGCCAATAATAATTATCTTTGTAATTCCGTTTCGTACAATCCGAAACAGAATCCAAAATTAAGATTTTGAAAACAACTTCACAAATATAATTGCAAATGTTTATAGAAAGTGCCAAAAAATCAGGTTCAATAGAGGTAATCTGCGGTTCGATGTTCTCCGGAAAGACGGAAGAACTGATCAGGAGATTGAGGAGAGCACAGTTTGCCAACCAGAAAGTGGAAATTTACAAACCCTGCATAGACGTAAGATATTCGGAAGACCAGGTCGTCTCACACGAAGGCCACAGCATACCGTCAACACCGATTGACTCGCCGGCAAGCATGCTTCTGCTGTCATCGGACGTGGAAGTCGTAGGCATAGACGAGGCCCAGTTCTTCGACGACACCATCGTGGAAGTAGTCCAGACCCTTGCCAACAGGGGTATCAGAGTCATCATCGCAGGTCTTGACCAGGATTTCCTCGGCAAGCCGTTCGGAGCCATGCCGGCACTTATGGCAGTGGCCGAAGACGTACTGAAAGTACACGCCATCTGCGTAAAATGCGGAAGTCCGGCACAGCACTCCCACAGGCTCTCGACCAACGAAAATCTTGTTGTACTGGGCGAGAAGGACGTCTACGAGCCATTATGCCGCCATTGTTACAACCAGGCTGTTGAAGCTGAAAAAGAATTACAAAACAAATAAAAAAATGAAAAAAATCATCAAGTTGGCAGCGGGCATTTTATGCCTTATGCTTGCATCCTGCTCTCAGTACAAATACGAGACAGTGAAAAACGACCCGCTCGGGACCAAAATCTACACTCTCGACAACGGACTCAAAGTCTATATGAGTGTAAACAAAGAGACTCCGCGCATCCAGACATATATTGCAGTCAAAGTGGGAGGAAAGAATGACCCTATCGAAACTACGGGTCTCGCCCATTATTTCGAGCACCTTATGTTCAAAGGCTCAACCCATTTCGGCACAAGCGATTACGAAGCCGAGAAACCTATGCTTGACGAGATCGAGCAGCTTTTCGAAGTGTACCGCAAGACCAAAGACGAAGCTCAGAGAAAAGCCATCTACCACAAAATCGACTCCATTAGCTACGAGGCTTCCAAAATCGCCATTCCTAACGAGTACGACAAACTTATGTCCATCATCGGAGCTGAAGGTACCAACGCCTTCACCAGCATGGACATGACAGTCTATGTGGAAGACATTCCTTCAAATCAGATTGAAAATTGGGCTAAAATCGAGGCTGACCGCTTCAAAAACCCTGTACTCCGCGGATTCCACACTGAATTGGAAACCATCTACGAGGAAAAGAATATGTCCCTTACCCAGGACAGCCGCAAAATCTGGGAAGCCCTCGACGCTGCGCTTTATCCTAACCATCCTTACGGACGTCAGACAGTGCTCGGAACCCAGGAGCATCTCAAGAATCCGTCAATTACGAATGTAAAGAAATACCACGACACCTGGTATCGTCCGAACAATATGGCAATCTGCCTTTCAGGTGATTTCAATCCTGACGAGATGGTTGCAACAATCGAGAAATATTTCGGTGACATGGAGCCGAACAACGAGTTCCCAACCCTCGAATTTGAGGCAGAAGAGCCTATCACCACGCCTGTCGTGAAAGAAGTTTTCGGTCCTGAATCGGAAGCTGTGGTCATTGCATGGAGAATGCCTGCTGCAAAAGACCATACCAATGACATTGCAGACCTTGCATCCAGCATCCTCTACAACGACAAAGCCGGTCTGCTCGACCTCGACATCAACCAGAAGCAGAAAGCCCTCGGAATGTATGCATTCAGCTCGACCCAGCCTGATTACAGCCAGTTCATCATCCAGGCACGCCCGAAACAGGGACAGAGTCTTGAAGAACTGAAAGCCCTCGCCTTGGAGGAAATAGCAAAGCTCCGCGACGGAAACTTCGACGAATCACTCATACGTTCCACTATCAACAACTACAAGCTCAACGAAGAGAAAGGCCTCGAAAGTAATGACAACAGGGCAATGAGCTATGTCTACTCTTTCATCAATGGTGTTGAATGGAGCGATGAAGTCGGAAAAATCAGCCGTATCGAAAAACTCACAAAAGAGGACATCGTCGCATGGGCAAATGAATACCTCAAGGATGACAACTATGCCGTAGTATATAAAAGACAGGGTACAGATCCTGACGAGCAGAAAATCGCCGCTCCGAAAATCACCCCTATCGAGACCAACAGAAACGTTCAGAGCGACTATCTGACTGAAATCCAGAATACTGAAGTAAAACCTATAGAGCCGGTATTTGTAGACTACAACAAAGACATGTCACAGTTTGACATAAAGGGGCTTCATGTCCTGTACAAAAACAAGGCAGTCAACGACGTAAGCCAGCTTGGCTTTGTGTACAACACAGGTTCAAACAATGACCCGGCATTGTCTTTCGCAATACAGTATCTGCAGATGTTAGGCACTCCGACAATGAGCCATGAGGAATTTGCATCAAAGCTTTATGCTCTTGCCTGTGATGTATACATCCCGGTTTCAGCATACTACACGTCATTCTACATCAACGGTCTGGACGAAAACCTCGGAGCTGCAATGGACCTTGTAGAAGAACTCGTAAACAATGCCCAGCCTGACGAGAATATCCTTGCGGAACTCAAGGCAGACCTTCTCAAGAGTAGGGCAGACAGCAAACTCCGCCAGAGATCATGCTACAGTGCACTTCAGAGATACCTCACTTACGGCCCTGACTTCATCAAGCGCAACACTCTCACTGACGGGCAGATAAAGTCACTTACCTCAGAGGAACTTCTCGCAAAAGTGAAAGACCTGTATTACAAGGGTCATGAAATCCGTTACTATGGTGCATCAAGCCGGCAGGGACTCACGGAACTCATTGCAGGACACCACACAGTGGCAGACAATCCGACTCCATTGGAGCAGGAATATGTTTTCCCTATAGAAGTGAAAGAGCCTGTTGTGCTCATCGCACCTTACGATGCAAAACAGATTTACTATATGCAGTATTCAAACCGCGGAGAGAAATTCAATTATGAAGCTACTCCTGCCCTCAATCTCTACAATGAATACTTCGGTGGCGGAATGAACACCATCGTATTCCAGGAAATGCGTGAGGCCCGCGGTCTTGCATATTCGGCATGGGCTACAATGGCAGAGCCATACTATAAAGACATGTCATATTACTACATGGCCTTCATCGCCACCCAGAATGACAAGATGAAACAGGCAATCGAAGCCTTCGACGAGATTATCAACAATATGCCTCAGTCAGAGCAGGCATTTGCAGTGGCAAAAGAGGCTATGATTTCCAAGATGCGCACAAACCGCGTTGTCGGCTATGATGTCATCAACAGCTTCATCGACGCAAGGGATATGGGACGCACAGAGTCAATGGACAGCTATATTTTCGAGAAAATCCAGGACATGACACTTGAAGACATCGTGAAGATTCAGCAGGAATGGGTTGCAGGCAGGACATACGCCTACGGCATCCTCGGCGACAAGAACGACCTTGACTTGAATTACCTCAAGACTCTCGGCGAGATCAAATACCTCACTCTCACTGATATTTTCGGTTACTAAATAAAAAAAAGTATAAATGAAGAATTTTGTAGAAGAACTGAAATGGAGGGGCATGATCCAGGACATCATGCCCGGCACCGAAGAGAAACTCATGGAAGGACCGACTGCCGCATACGTCGGCATTGACCCGACAGCGGACTCTCTGCACATCGGTCACATGGTCAGTATAATGATACTGAAGCATTTCCAGAACTGCGGACACAAACCTCTCGCTCTCGTAGGAGGCGCCACAGGCATGATCGGAGACCCTTCAATGAAATCCCAGGAGCGCAACCTCCTCGACGAAGAGACCTTGGCACACAACGTAAAATGCATCAAGGCCCAGCTTTCAAGATTCCTGGACTTTGACAGCGACGCTCCAAACAAAGCCGAGCTCGTGAACAACTACGACTGGATGAAGGGATATTCTTTCCTTGACTTCACCCGCGACATAGGAAAACACATCACCGTCAACTATATGATGGCAAAGGACAGCGTGAAGAAGAGACTCTCTTCAGAGTCACGCGAGGGTATGTCCTTCACCGAGTTCACCTACCAGTTGCTCCAGGCCTATGACTTTCTCTATCTCTATGAACATAAGGGCTGTACGCTTCAGATGGGCGGCGCAGACCAGTGGGGAAACATCACCACAGGTTCAGAGTTGATTCGCAGGATACTCGGAAAAGAGGCTTTCGCACTCACCTGCCCGCTTATCACCAAGGCTGACGGCGGCAAATTCGGCAAAACCGAGAAAGGCAACATCTGGCTCGACGCCGAGAGGACTTCGCCTTACCAGTTCTACCAGTTCTGGCTCAATGTCTCAGACACCGATGCGGAGAAATACATAAGGATTTTCACCATGCTTTCACGCGAAGAGATTGAAGCTGCCATCGCAAAACACAACGAGGCACCTCACGAGCGCAGTCTCCAGAAACTCCTCGCCAAGGAAGTGACCATCATGGTTCACGGCGAGAAAGAATATGAGAATGCCGTTTCGGCTTCAGCCATGCTTTTCGGCAATGCCACTTCCGATGCCCTCAAAGCCTTGGATGAGAAGACTTTCCTTGCAGTATTCGACGGTGTCCCTACCTTCGAAGTGGAGGCTGCAAAACTTCCTCTCGGCATCATCGACCTTCTCGCAGGCGAGACTTCTGTGTTCCCTTCAAAAGGCGAATGCCGCAAAATGATCCAGGGAGGCGGTGTCAGCATCAACAAGGAGAAAGTCGCCGACATCAATGCCCTGATAGGCACAGAGGCCCTTCTGGACGACAAATATATCCTTGCCCAGAAAGGCAAAAAGAACTATTTCATCATCAAGGTAGTGAAATAGCCAGGCAAAGTATTTATAAACAATTATAAACAAGAGTCTACTATGGAAAGCACGGAAAGTACAAGACAATTGAAAGTGGCAAAGGAAATCCAGAGGCACATGGCTGAAATCATACGCAGCAAAGGTATGGCTGTGTTCGGTGGAGCCCTCGTGTCCGTCAGCGGTGTGAAAATCAGTCCGGATCTTTCCGTTGCCAAAATCTATGTGAGTGTCTTCCCTTCCGAGAAATCCGGCAGTGTAATGGAGTATTTCAAAGAGAATCTCCGAGCACTGCGCGGAGAGCTTGGAAACAAAGTCGGAAAACAGCTCAGAATCGTTCCTGAAATTGATTTCCACCTCGACGGTTCTCTCGATTATGTAGCTCATATTGAGGAACTTCTGAAGAAATAATCAGGTGATGCATCTTGCACCGTTCATAGCAGGCAGATACCTTTTCGCCAAGAAATCACACAATGTCATCAACATCATTTCGGCGATAAGTGCCATAGGTATGGCCATAGGTACCGCTGCTCTGATTATCATTCTGTCCATCTACAACGGGTTCGACAGCCTCATCAGGGATATGTTGGGGAATGTCGAGCCCGATTTGATGATTACTCCTACAGAAGGCAAGGTTTTCGTTCCAGACGGACCGGTGTACGACTGGATTTACGAACAGGAATCCGTGGAGAGCATGTGCAGCAGCCTCACGGAAAATGTCTTCATCAATTATGACGGCAAGCAGAGTCTTGCAAAGGCGAAAGGCATTGATGAAATCTACCGTGACCTCTCTCCTTTGGCCGGGCACCTTGTATCAGGAGAATGGAAATTCTATCGCGGAGACGTGCCTATGGCAAGCGTAGGAGCCGGACTGGCATATGGAATGGGGATCAATCCCCGCTTTGTGTCGCCGATAGAAATCTATTTTCCTTCACGCACACGCAACATTTCGGTTTCAAATCCACTTGCGGCTTTGGAAAGCATAAAGGTCTGGCCTTCAAGCGTTTTCTCGGTAAATAACACTGTGGATGCGGAATATATTTTCCTTCCGATCGAGAAAATGCGCGAGCTGCTCGAATATGACGAAGAGGTTTCGGCTGTGGAGATACGCCTTGTTCCCGGAACCGACGCGGCCGAACTCCGACGTCTTCAGAAGGACATTTCCCGGCAGCTCGGTAGCGGTTTCGTCGTCCGCGACAGGTTCCGGCAGAATGAGTCGCTGTACAAGATGATGAAATACGAGAAACTGGCGATTTATATGATCTTGGTTTTCATCATTATAATCATCGCTTTCAACGTTTTCGGCAGTCTTACCATGCTGATTATCGAGAAGAAGGAAGACATCGGGACGCTGCACAGCTTAGGTGCACAGGAAGGTCTCATAAAAAATATTTTCACCCTTGAAGGCTGGCTGATTTCCATGCTTGGCCTTGCCGGGGGATTGTTTTTCGGCATAGCTTTCTCGCTTCTGCAGCAGCACTTCGGCTTCATAAAAATGCCCGGCAATTTTGTCGTGACGGCTTACCCTGTGATTCTATCATGGACAGACATACTTCTGACCGTCGCAGGAGTCAGCGTCATAGGCTATTTCATCGCCCGGCTCCCGCTTCTTTCATACCGTCATAAATTCAACGGCAAATGAAGCCTGCCAAAAGAAATACCGTAATCACTATTCTGATGACACTCTGCCTTTTGGGGCTGTGCACGACAGATCTGCTGTACGGAGGCAAGCCTACCGAAGATGTCATGCTTTACCTCAGACTTCCGCGAGTACTCACGGCCGTGCTGGCCACGGGTGCTTTGGCAGTAGCCGGTTCGCAGATGCAGAGCATTTTCCGCAATCCTCTTGCAGACCCCTACATTATGGGAGTCAGTTCCGGAGCGGCTCTCGGGGCGGCCCTCGTGACCATGGCAGGCATCCAAAGCGGCCTCTCCCTTTCATTGGCGGCAATTTCCGGCGCAGCAATAAGCTCGGCAGTAATACTTGCAGTAGCCTCCAAAGTCCATAGTGCCAACACCCTGCTCACTTTCGGAATACTGCTCGGATTCTTCTCCGCTGCAGTTGTCACCATGCTACAATACGCCTCTCCGGCTGAAAAGCTGAAACTCTACTATGCATGGTCGGCAGGCAGCTATTCCGCTGCAGGCTATCCCGACATAGTGATAATGGCAATCGCCTTGGCGGCAGGCCTCGTTCTCGGTATAGGCGGTGCAAAAGGCCTGGACCTCATACTTTTCGGAGATGAATTCACGACACTTGCCGGCGCATCACCGCGCAAAATCCGACTTTCGGCGATACTCTCCTCCTGCCTGATTGCAGGCTCGGTAACAGCTTACTGCGGCCCCATAGGCTTTGTCGGCATAGTCGCTCCACAAATTGTCCGGGAAATTTGCAAAACCTCGGCACACCGCATTGTAGTGCCGCTTTCCTTTCTTTTTGGAGCTTTCTTAGGAGTATTTTCCGACCTTGTCTCGCAGATGTTCAGACAGCCTGTCTCTGCTACAATGGCCCTTTTCGGCATTCCCGTCATCGTCATAATGCTGCTCCGCCCCTCTCCCGGCAGGAAATGATTGACAGGACTTAGGCAAGCCTTCTTTTACAAATTGAAGAAGAATTGCTACATTTGCCACTTCAAACAAATGCAACATCTCACTAAAAGGACAGGATAAAATGGACAGACTGCTGGAAATAAAAAACCTGACAATAGGATACAAGGACAAGCCCCTCTTCACAGACGTCAATTTTGATATTTTCCGGGGCGACTGCATCATGCTCTGCGGCGCAAACGGTAGCGGCAAGACCACCCTTCTGCGCACTCTCGCCGGATACTCTCCAGACATCACCGCCGTAATGATACCCACAGGCACACCCAAAGTACAGGGTTTCACGCTCAGGGATTTCGTCCGAATTTCCTGCTTCCGCCAGAGCGACCTCACCGGCCGGCTATCCCCTCAGGACTCCGCAGCCCTCGATTCCGCCCTCAGCACACTCGGCATAACCGGACTTGCCGGCAGAGACATCAGTACACTCAGCGATGGAGAATTCCAGAAAGCCTGCATAGCATCCGCCCTCGTGCGCCGCGCCGACCTCATCATCCTTGACGAGCCCACTGCCTTCCTCGACCCACGCAACCGCATCTCCGTCCTCACCACCCTACGCTCCCTCTGCATTCCGACAGACTCCCAGAGCAGCACTCCCACCATCACCGCCAGACAAGAAGCTTCCGACCCGGCCATAATATTCTCCACACACGACCTCGCCGACGGCCTGAAAGTCTGCACCCGCGTCATCGCCCTCTCCCCGGACAAAAAATTAATTATCTCATCAGAAAACCTCTCCGAAACCGCCCATAGTTTTTTGTAGCAGCTGTTTTAAAATGATTGAAAATTTCTTTTATGAATCTTTTTAAGCTATATTTGTAGAATATAATCACTCAAAAAATCTAAGAAGATGTATAAATTCATTTCATGGAATGTAAACGGACTCAGAGCAGTGTGCGGCAAGGGCTTTACAGATATTTTCAAAGAACTGGATGCGGATTTCTTCTGCCTGCAGGAGACCAAAATGCAGGCGGGACAGCTCGACCTCGAATTTGACGGCTACCGCTCCTATTGGAATTACGCCGAGAAAAAAGGCTACTCGGGCACGGCTATTTTCACCAGACACGAGCCGCTCAGCGTGACTTACGGCATAGGCATCGATGAGCACGACCACGAAGGCAGGGTCATAACCCTCGAAATGCAGGATTTCTACCTCGTCTGCGTCTATGTGCCCAATTCCCAGGACGGCCTTGCGAGACTCGAATACAGAATGCGTTGGGAAGACGATTTCAGGGCATATCTGAGTGGACTCGCCATGAAAAAAGGCGTCATAATGTGCGGCGACCTCAATGTTGCCCACCAGGAGATTGACCTGAAAAATCCAAAGACCAACCATTTCAACGCAGGCTTTACCGATGAAGAAAGGGGCAAATTCACAGAATTGCTCGGCGCGGGCTTCATCGACAGTTTCCGTATGCTCTACCCGGACACAAAAGACATCTACTCCTGGTGGTCCTACCGCATGAAGGCCCGCGAAAGGAACACAGGCTGGCGTATCGACTACTTCGTCCTCTCGGAAAACCTGCGCGAACGCATTGCAGGAGCAGCCATCCACAATGAGATCTTCGGCTCGGACCACTGTCCCGTCGAACTGACACTCAAATAGTTACAAACATCAGGACATTCAAAACGATAAAATCCCCTACCATGAAGCGCTATATAACGGCCATTCTTTGCTTAGCGGTTCTCTTCGGCTGCAAAAGCAGACAAGCGACAGACACGGAAATAGAAGTTCCACAGATAGTCAAGGCATACACCTCGGGCATAGTCAGCGACGGCGTGCCTGTACGCATCGAATTCAACACCGGCATCGAAGGAGCAGCCGCCGGCGTACCGGCATCAGAAAAACTTTTCTCATTCTCACCTGCCCTCAAAGGAAATGCAGTGTGGGCCTCAGACAACGCCATCGAATTCCACGCCGATAAATTCAAGGCCGGCACCACCTACAAAGCAAGTTTTGACATCAAAGAAGCCACCGGCTTTGAAAGCAAAAAATTCGAATTCAATTTCTACACCTCGCCTAAAGAAGCCTATATCATTGATTTGGGTGCGCAGATCAGAGAATTCGACATCGACTCGGCAAGCGTGAATGCAAGAGTTATCTTCAGCGAAAACATCAGTCAGGAACAGGCGGAGCGGATGATCAGCGTCAGTGTCAAAGGCAAAGACATCCCCGTCACAGTCAAAGCCAAAAGCGGAAATTCATATCTCGTTACTTCCGCACCTGTCAAAATGGAAGAAAAAGACCTGCCCGCAAAAGTCACAGTCTACGGCAAGGAATTCGGTTACACAGACAAATTTACCACAGACTGTATCATTCCGAATATCAACGATTTCAAAGTGATTTCCGCAGAATTCGTCAACGGAGCGGACCAATATGCGGAAGTGATTTTCACCAAGCCTCTGTCCTCATCCGAAGACTACACGGGTCTGATTGAAGCGAAAAATGCCGGAAGATATTATCTGGACATTGAAGACAACAAAGTCAAAGTCTTCACGGAAAGATTGGACGACAACGAGACTGAAATCATAATTTCCCCTTACCTGAAGAGCTCGACTGGCAATTACCTCGGCGAAAGCTTCCGCAAAACCTACGTTTCCAAAGGCATCAAACCGGCTGTCGAACTGCCATTCAAGGGCAATATTCTTCCTGACGCAACCAGTCTGAAACTGCCTTTCAGAAGCGTAAACCTCAGTGCTGTAGACCTTTCCATCATCAAAATCTACAGCAACAACGTAATGTCTTTCCTGCAGGAGAACCGTCTCGGCGGCAGCAGCAGACTCCGTACCGCAGGCCGCAAAATCTACAAAAAGACCATCAGACTCGATTCAAGTAAAGACCTGCACCAATGGCAGGATTTCAGCATTGACCTTTCAAAACTCATAAAGAAGGAAAAAGGTGCAATCTATCGCATCCAACTGTCATTCAGGCAGGAATACTCCCTCTATGGCAAGGAATTCGCCGTCAACACAGGTATGTCAACGATGACAAACACCTCGGCAGGAGAACTCAGCGAGGAGGAAATCGCAGCCTGGGACATTCCCCAGCCTTATTATTATGAATCAGCCTACGACTGGGGAAATTACAATTGGAAAGACAGCGACAACCCTGAGACGCCATCATACTATATGGAGGACTACCGCTTCAAAGAAGTCAACCTCCTGTATTCCAACATCGGCCTTATTGCAAAATACGCGGACGACAAAGACCTCTGGCTCACAGTCACTGATCTTATGAGCGCCCAGCCTATGTCAGGAGCTGACATCAGGATATACAACTACCAGCTCCAGGAAATAGGCAAAGCCACATCCGACAAAGAAGGACAGGCCAAAATCAGATTGACCGGCAAACCTTTCATCGTGATGGCAAAAACCGCAGAAGCGGTCAGCTATCTGAAAGTGTCCGACGGCGCTGAAAACTCACTCAGCCGTTTTGACACAGGAGGAGAGAAGGTCAAAGGCGGCATCAAAGGCTTCGCCTACGGAGAACGCGGCGTATGGAGACCGGGGGACACACTTCATTTGTCCCTGATAATAGATGACAAAAATCATAAAATCCCGGAAAACCACCCGGTAAAATTGGATTTCTTCACCCCGGCAGGACAGTTCTACACATCTCAGATGAACTCAAAACCTGTGGGAGGAATCTACTGTTTCGACGTAACGACCAAAGAAGACGACCCTACAGGCACGTGGAACGCATATTTCAAGGTCGGAGGAAGCACTTTCCACAAAGCCGTCAATATTGAAACCATCAAGCCGAACCACCTGAAAATCGACTTCAGACTCGCCAGTCAGGTCGTCCAGGCAGGTAAAGCCAACAATCTGACAATCAATTCATCATGGCTGACAGGAGCCGCCGCTTCCGACTTGGAAGTCAAAGTCGATATGGGCCTGAAAAAATCAAATGCCCCTTTCAAAGGCTATGAATCCTACACTTTCACCAACCCTTGTTCAGAATTCAGCTACACGGAAATGAACATTGTTTCCGCCAGACTCGGCAAGAACGGTAGACTCTCCACCATGGTAAACATGCCGGCCGCAAAAAATGCCCCGGGTATGCTTACGGCCAACTTCACGACACGTGTAAGCGAGCCGGGCGGAGACGAAAGCTTCATCACGGTCTCACAACCGTACTCTCCTTTCAAATCCTACGTCGGCCTGCAGCTGCCTAAGGAAAGCGATGACGCCCTCGAGACAGACAAGGATTACATATTCAATGTGGCAGTCCTTGACGGAGAAGGTCATTCTGTAACAGGAGACGAGATAGAATATGCAGTCTACAAACTGAAATGGAGCTGGTGGTGGGAAAGCAGCGCCGAAAGCCTCGACTCTTATGTCAACGGCACGGCGGCTGACGCAGTAGCAAAAGGCCGGTTCACCGCAAGCCAGAGCAACAGTTTCACTTTCAAAGTTGAATACCCGGACTGGGGACGCTATCTCGTATATGTGAAGGATGTCACAAGTGGACACGCGACGGGCAGCGTAATCTACGTCGACTATCCAGCCAGGAGAGGCCGTGCGGACAGGACAGATCCAGACGGGCTCACCATGCTTTCTTTCTCTTTGGACAAGAAAAAATATGAAGTCGGAGAGAAGGCTACAGTCTATGTGCCTGCAGCAGCCGGAGGAAGAGCTTTGGTCAGCCTTGAAAACAGCGCAGGAGTCATTTCACGCACTTGGGTAGCTACTGAAGACGGCAAAGAGACTCCTTACAGCTTCGAGGTCACCAAGGACATGGCACCTAACTTCTATGTCCACATCACTCTGCTCCAGCCGCACGGCAACACTGCCAACGACCTGCCTATCAGGATGTACGGCGTGCAGCCTGTGATGGTCTACAATCCTAAGACAATACTCGAACCTGTCATCACCATGGACGAGGTTCTCCGCCCCCAGACTGAATTCAGCGTGAAAGTCAGCGAGAAAAACGGCCGTGCGATGGCTTATACCTTAGCAATCGTCGATGAGGGACTGCTCGACATCACGGGCTTCAAGACTCCGGACCCATGGAACAAAATCTATGCAAGGGAGGCTCTCGGAGTGAAGACCTGGGATCTTTTCGACGACATCGTGGGCGCATTCAGCGGCAGATTCTCACCGCTCTACAGTATCGGCGGTGACGAGGATATGCTCAAGTCCAACAAAAAGGACAACCGCTTCAACCCTGTGGTTAAATTCCTCGGAACCTTCAAAACAGGCGCCAAAGGCAGCAAGACTCATAAAATCACCCTGCCTATGTATGTCGGCTCGGTAAGAGTGATGGTAGTGGCGGCAGATGAAGGTGCTTACGGCTGTGCGGACAAAAGCGTGCCTGTTCGCAGCCCTCTCATGATACTCCCTACCGCACCTCGCGTACTTGGTACTGATGAGCAGGTAGTCATCCCTGTAAATGTGTTCGCAATGGAAGAGGGCGTCAGGGACGTTAATGTAAGAATTGAAGTTACGGGAGCTGCAAAAGTGGCAAGCAAAGCCGTTCAGAGCCTGAATTTCAGCGAAATATCTGACAAGCTCGCCACTTTCACCGTCAACACAGCCAAAGAAGAAGGCGTAGCGGAAATCACTATCACGGCTACAGGCGGCGGATACACTGCCACAGAGAAAATCAGCCTCGGGGTTCGCAATCCTGAGCCTATGGTAAGGGAAACCAAGGCATTGACTCTTGGCGCAGGACAGAGCGCAGATTTTGAATATCAGCCGTTTGCAGCGAAGAACGGAGCTTCCGCAAGTCTCACCCTTGCAGGCTTCCCTGCCATTGACGTTGACAAATGCTTCGATTTCGCATATTCATACGAATACAACTGCTCGGAGCAGCTTTCATCAAGAGGCCTTATATTATTATCAATCAATGACATGGCAAACGAAGAGCAGAAAGCGAAAATCAAAACTGTCATTCCTGAAATAATACGCAGCCTCTGCTCAAGACAGCTCGCTGACGGAGGTTTCGCCTATTGGAGCGGAAGTACAATTTCCAACGAATGGGTAAGTTCTATGGCAGGGCACTTCCTCAAAGAAGCTGCTATGGCAGGTTATGCTGTCAATCCGTCAGTGCTCAGATCATGGGAGAATTTCCAAAAACGCTGCATCAACAATTACCGCCGCAATCCTGACAATTTCTCAGATTTCGTCCAGGCCTACAGGCTCTACAGCCTTGCAGTCTACGGCAAGCCTGACAACGGGGCCATGAACCGTCTGAAGGAAGAAAGCGGTCTCTCAGACCAGGCAAGATGGTGTCTTGCAGCAGCCTACTGCCTTGCAGGAAAGAAAGCCACGGCACAGCAGATGCTAAATGGTCCGCGGCCTGAGGCCAAAGATTCACAGGAACTTATGCTCTACACCTACGGCTCGGCCCTCAGGGACAAAGCAATGTATCTTGAGACCTTGGTGCTTATGGGCAATCTCAGCGACGCCATTCTGCTTGCACAGGAACTTTCTACAGAGTTCTCATACACCTACATGAGCACCCAGACCACGGCATTCGCAGCAAAAGCAATGTCAAGGCTTGCAAAAGCAATAGGCAATGCCACCGTCAACGCCACTGTCACAGAAAACGGAAAAGCCGAGTCAGTCAAGAGCGCCAAGGCATACTGCACACACGCTATCGAGCCTTCAAACGGCAAAGTAAGCGTCAGGAACGAAGCTGCATCAGGCATTATGACGGCAGTACTCAATACCCGCCGCCAGCCTAATGCGGGAGAAAGCAGGGCTGCAGCTGCGGGACTATCACTTTCAGTGACTTACACAGATGCCAACGGCACATTGCTCAATCCATCAGCAATCATCCAGGGTACGGACATTTTTGCAAGAATTGCAGTGACCAACACTGGCGTAGAAAGCTGCAACAACCTCGCGCTTACTCTCGGAGCACCGTCCGGCTGGGAGCTGTTCAACGAGAGACTTACGGGAGGCGAAATGAAATACGCCAACACGGACATCCGCGACGACAAGGCCATATTCTATTTCAGCCTGGCTCCCGGAGCTTCCACAACGGTAGAGCAAAGATTCCATGCCAGCTATTGCGGTACATTCACTCTTCCTGCAATACGCTGCGAAGACATGTACAAACCTGCTGTTTACGCACGCACTGCGTCTACGACTGCAAATGTCCTTTCGAGATAACATAGGCAGAATACTTGCAGTATTATTGATTGTTGTGTCCGCCGGATTCGTTTTTTGCCTGCCAAAGAACCTGTTCGGCGACACTTCATACTCCACCGTGCTCACGGACCGCAGCGGAGAACTGCTCGGGGCAAGGATAGCCGATGACGGGCAGTGGAGATTTCCGCCATCCGACAGCATACCGGCCAAATTCGCGACATGCTGCATAAGCTTTGAGGATGAAATGTTCTACATCCATCACGGAGTCAATCCCATTGCAGCCGGGCGTGCTCTATTGCAGAACATCAGAGCCGGCCACGTCGTCAGCGGAGGCAGCACCATCACCATGCAGCTGATAAGACTTTCGCGGCATGACAAGCCAAGGACACTTTGGGAAAAAGCCGTTGAGAGCGTGCTCGCCCTGCGCCTGGAATGCAGTCTGAGCAAATGGGAGATTTTAGCACTGTATGCCGCTCACGCACCTTTCGGAGGCAATGTAGTGGGCCTTGAAGCTGCAGCCTGGCGTTATTTCGGACGACCTTCGTCGCAGCTGTCATGGAGTGAAGCCGCTACTCTTGCCATACTGCCTAACTCTCCTGCCCTGCTACACCCCGGACGTGGACGCGAAGCCCTGAAAGCCAAAAGAGACCGCCTGCTCGGCAAACTTTTCGACAAAGGCATTATCAATGCCGAGACCTACAATCTCTCCTGCGAAGAACCCTTGCCGGACAAGCCCGTCCCGCTGCCCCGCACAGCTCCCCACCTTACTGAGTATTATGCACGCACAGCCCACGGACAGCAGATACGTAGCACCGTTGACATCCATCTTCAGCGCAGACTGACTGAATGCGTGGACAGATGGCACAACGATTTTGCCATGCGTGGCATCAACGACCTTGCCGCTATCGTAATCGACGTGCACAGCGGAAAAATCATCGCATATTGCGGCAACGCGGATTTCGGCAGCGGACGCACCGGCAGTGAGGTAGACGCGGCCCGTGCCCCACGCAGTACGGGCAGTATACTCAAACCCTTCCTCTACTGCGCCCTGCTGCAGGAAGGCGACATTCTGCCATATACGCTGCTGCCGGATATTCCTATCAATATCAACGGCTTTACGCCCCAGAACTTCGACCGCAAATTCTACGGAGCAGTCCCGGCGGACAAAGCCCTTGCACGCAGTCTTAATGTGCCTTCAGTCCACATGCTCAGGCAATACGGCGTCCCACGCTTCCGGGAGCTGCTTATCAAAGCGGGAATGAGCACACTCACCCGTCCTGCTTCGGACTACGGACTTTCGCTGATACTCGGAGGCGCAGAAGGCACGCTCTATGACATTACGCGGATTTATGCAGCGATGGCTGCCGGGATGAATCACGAAGACTGGGTTGCTAAAGCATTTCCTCTAAAAGACAGGACCGCGATATATTACACTTTGGATGCACTCAAGGAAGTGAACCGTCCTGATGAAATGGACTGGCACACTATAAAATCAGTCAGAAAAGTGGCCTGGAAAACCGGCACAAGCTATGGATTCCGCGACGGATGGGCTGTAGGAGTCACTCCGGACTATGCCGTGGGAGTATGGGCCGGGAATGCCCGTGGACAGGGTGCTCCGGGACTCGTAGGCGGACAGACCGCCGGCCCGGTAATGTTTGACATCTTCTCCCTGTTGCCCCGTACAGGATGGTTTCCGGAGCCATTTTACGGCGAATATATAAATGCTGAAGTATGCCGGCAATCAGGCCAGCTTAAAGGACAGTATTGCAATGACTGCGACACATTGGTGCTGCCGAAAGCAGCCATGCGCAGTGCAGCCTGCCAATACCACACAGCCGTGCTCACTACAGCAGACGGCCGGCACAGCTGCACTCCTGACACTCCCGATGCAGTGCTCCGCAACATGTTCATCCTGCCACCGGCCATGGCCTGGTACTATAGAGCATATCACCCTGAATACACTCCACTGCCGCCACCGCTAAACACTGACAAAGAGAACGGAACACTCTGCCCGATGCAGTTCATCTATCCGGAGCCCGGCGCAGCAATCTCCCTGCCAAAACAACTTAATTCAGAAGAGGGAAGCGCAGTATTCACCCTCGCACACAACGACCCGGACGCCACAGTATTCTGGCACCTCGACAACGAATACATCGGCGAGACCCGCTACCTCCACCAGTTTCCTCTCCGTCCCGCTCCCGGTCCACACTCCTGCACCGTAGTCGACAACCACGGCCACACCCTCTCCGTTTCCTTCACCATCCAACCCCCTTGCGTCCCCAGAGGGGAATAAGCGACCTTTCCACACTTACCCCTGACTACACCTCTTTATCACACAAAAAAAACACATAACGGAAGAAATCATATTTGAGCAGGCGCAGTCTGCGATTACCGCGAAGCGGTAGTGCCCAAAGGAGCGGTTGACGAAGTCAACACAAGCGACGACGGCACCGCCACGACAGTGGCGCATGCCCCTGACAGGGGCTGTCTGCGACAGCAGACTGGGGTTAGGACCAGTGGCTTAGCCACTTTTTTACACAAAAAAAGCCCGCTGCTGATGCAACGAGCTTTCCTGTGTAAA
>JBJEBQ010000058.1:0-31924 GCA_051870215.1 Candidatus Cryptobacteroides sp.
AGTGGGCACGTCAGGACGAGATCTGGCAGCGGAATACGGAGCGCATCAATTGGACGAAGAAGGGTCGGGAAGAGGGACGAAAAGAAGGACAAGAAGAAGGAGCGATGAACAAGGCCATTGAAACGGCAAAGAATTTTAAGGACAATGGCGTTGATATAGAACTTATAGCTAAATGTACCGGACTGTCCGTTGAGCAGGTTAAGGAACTTTAATGAATTTCAATAAAACAATCTCTCGAAGGATTGCAGCATAAGCGGCCGCTTTCTTCCGGGAGGTCGCCGTTGTCCAATAACCTTGCAGGATATAAACACGAATATTTATCTGATAGTTACAATTGTAGTTTCAGTGTTTATACTTTGCTTTTCGGATGCGTCCCAAGGTTTCATCATGTACACATTGTCTATAAGTGTCAATCACTATTCAAACAAATCATTAAGAGTCACCTCATTTTGGGCGATAAAGGAATGGGCGTTTTGTTTGAGCCCATAAGGTGTGATGAGTGTAATGTGAATCGCTTTCTTTGTTTGAGTTTCTTCTATGAATGAGCCCCGGCGACGGCGAAGTTTCATTTCTTCATTTTCACTAATAAGATATTCCTGTCCTGAGAATTTCATTTCACAGAGATTGATCACTCCATCATTGCGGTCAATCAATAGGTCAATCTGTGCTTTCTCTATACCTTTTTCTTCATCGCCTTCTGTTCTCCAGCTATATACATTTGACAACACACCGGCTATGCCGAGAGCTTTTTTGATTTGGTTGACATGCTGAAGACAGACCCGCTCAAATGCCAGACCGCTCCAAGTGCGATGCAAGGATGAATCGATATTATTGGTCCAGAAATGGACATCATTATATTTGTTCCCTTTCATATATTGAAAGTAGAACAGAGTGAAGTTGTCAATAAGTTGATACAATGCATCTTTGGTGTGCTTTCCTATGCAATTGTATTTACGGATAAAACCGCACCATTCCAATTCATCAAGATAGCGTGTCAATTCTCCACCTGTTTTAATCCCGGTGCATTTACTGATATCATCACGAGTAAGTCCACAACTTTTCCTTGCCAATGCGGTAACCACTTGCATATATGGCTCAGGACTATTGAATAAAGACGCATACAATTGGTCATATTCGCGGGCCAGGCCTTCTGCTTCTTGATTGAAAAACAAAGCATCTATATTCTGAGCTAGACTAAGTCCTCGTTTAAGCATACTCCAATAAAATGGAATCCCTCCCATTATCATATAGTTTTCTACAATCTGGTAACGGCTCAACCCCAATTTATTTAATTCTGAATATTGTTCACATTCGGAAAGAGTAAATGGCTGGAGAAGTATTTTATTGGTCAGACGATTGTGAAGTCCGCCGTGGTTATTGATGAGTTTATTGACTATCCATGAAGTTGCAGATCCGCAAACAATGAGCAGAATATCTTTTCTTGCAGATGCCCAACTATTCCAGAAGTGCTCCAAACCTGATATAAAATTGGAGCGGGGAGTATCCATCCATGGAAGTTCATCGAGGAATACTGTTTTCTTTCCTTTCGGAAGAGAAGTGAGCCACTCTTCCAAGGTAAAGAATGCTTCATACCAGTTTTTGAATTTGGCAAACTTTTTTCCTGAAGCATTTTGAATAGATGCGTGAAAAGCAAGAAGCTGCTCTTTCATTTTTCCACGGGCAAGTCCTGTGTGCTGGAATGTAAATGAATAGTTGAATGTCTCACGGATGAGAAAAGTTTTACCCACCCGGCGACGACCATACACAGCTACGAATTTTGAATATTCGTCATTTGCTGCATTTAGCAATTCTTTTTTCTCTGATTCTCTTCCTATTATCATAAGTCATTGTAAATTACAACGCAAAGATATAAATTAAATTTATATAATGTCATTATAATCCGCCAAAACATCCATAAAATAATAGATTTGGCGGATTATAAGCATAACGCACTTAATGCCAACTTGACCTTACATCATAATTGAGGGTGGCGTTTTTGGTCATTGCAAAGAGGTATTTGCCGAGTTCCTCTTTGTCTTTGTCCTGCCAGAGCGCCGGGTTTGTCCAAAGTTTGGTGAAGATGTTCTGCGCAATGTCCTGAGCATCAGTGTCGGATTTGAGCAGTGCAGAAGCGAAACGCTTCACGGAACTGTAATGTTCTGTGAAAACCGTTTCAAACTGATTTGAATAATTGTTGCCTGCTGTTTTGGACATAATTCACAAATGTAGCGATATTTTCCAGGATTTTCAAATATGGTTTTGTCAAAACAGGCATTTATTTTGTACCTTTGCGGATTCTTGTGTAAGTTTTAAAAATTTTTGAGTGATTATGAAGAAAATGAAAAAGATTTTGGCTCTGACCATAGCCGTTCTGTTGCCGCTCTTGGCTTCGGCGCAGGCTCAGGTTAACACTAAGAAGGTGAAAATCAGTGATTTTACTGAAAAAATAACAAAGGTTGTGCTGACGGAAAGTCCGTTTTATGCCAATGCCTTGAAGAAAGAGGTGTCTTCAAGATGGAGGGTGTCCCCGTATGAGTTCTGCACGATTGAGGAATTTGAAACTCTAAAGACCAATCCGGATTATTATTTCCTCATCACGACAAAAGCCCGGTTCAAAAAGGAAAACGCTCCCGGGCTGCAGTGCATTTCTTTGGTGAAAGGCGGTCCTAAGGCCGTTAAGGGCATAGAGGAAATGCTTGAGATAGTGACAATCCCTATTGCTTCGGCCAAACATCCTTCAGGCAGGGAAATCACATTCCTGCCGGCAATTTTGGATATAATCCAGAATTTTGCCCTTGATTCGATGGAAAGTGACCTGAGCGCATACGCAGGAGTTTCAAATTATACCCTGCCGCTTTCCGGAGCAAATGACAAATGCGTAGCGTTCTCGGAGGATGACTTGGACGAGACTGTGACTGACGCCATGAGATCTCAGTTTGAAGATAGAAATGTCGTCGTGATATCGGAAGAAAGTGCAGATGAACTGATGGACAGCAGTGCTCCGAACACCCTGGTGAGCTTCGTTGTAGCTCCGTCAGAGCCTGTCGCCGGTTCATACTGCTACAAGATGCTTTTCGATACGACCACACACCGTCTGTATTATTACAGGAAGCATAAAATCACCCCCAAAAACGGTGCCGGCTTCCTTGCCGAGGATGTGAAACGCATACTTAATGCCCGCCGATAGCCGATGATAAGCGGAAAATCACAATGCGGGCTGCAATATGCGGTGAAGCGCAGCAGTTCCGCCGTGGGCTATTGTGCGCTCAGCATAAAATGCGGTACGCGCAATGAGGAGGGCTATCACAGCGGCATTGCGCATTTTTGCGAGCATACCATTTTCAAGGGGACTGCCAGGAAAAGCGCGGCCGTCATCAATTCCTGCCTGGACCGTCTCGGCGGCGAACTGAATGCGTTCACGACCAAGGAGGAAATCGTTTTTCACGCCACGACCCTCAGGGAGGATGTTTCCAAAGCGGCTTCCCTGCTTTTTGAGCTTGCCACAATGCCTGTTTTCCCTGAGGAGGAAATCGGTGTGGAGAAAGGCGTTGTCATAGATGAAATCAATTCCTATAAGGACAGTCCGGCTGAGGATGTCTATGACAAATTCGAGGAAATGCTTTTTGAAGGCCATCCTCTGAGCGGTCCGATACTCGGCACGGCAGCTTCTGTCAAGAAAATCACTTCCAATGAGTTGCGTGCTTTTGTGAAGGAAAAATTCCTGCCTTCTCGTATGGCTTTCACATTGGTGGCGGATATGGACGAAAAGAAAATGGAGAAGTTGGCCCTGACCTTGGCGGACAAGTTCTTCTCTGATTGCGGAGAGCCCGCGGCTGTCGTTGAGGACAGACTTTTCCTGCCTGTGGCCCGGCATTTCGACAGAAGCGTCAACAAACGCAACCATCAGACCAACTGCGTGATAGGCGGACTTGCTCCGTCGCTTTACGAGCCGAAAGACAGGATAACTGCCATTCTGCTGTCCAATATTTTCGGAGGTCCTGCCAACAATTCGATTTTGAACTCCGTGCTGAGGGAGAAGAACGGCTGGGTCTATGGCGTGGAATGTTCCTACACCCAATATTCGGACTGCGGCATCATCACCATCTGCCTCGGCTGTGACAGGGAAAATCTTGACAAGTGCTTGAATTTCATTGATAAGGAACTCTTGAAATTGAAGACCAGGCCTCTGTCGGAGCGCAAGCTGAAGGAGGCGAAGAAGCAGCTTTTGGGACAGCTTGCCATCAGTTCCGATAACGGAGAGGCCCAGTGTCTTTCAATGGGCAAGAGCCTGATTGCTTTCGGCAAGGTGACCACGGCGGCTGAGTCCAGGGCTATGATTGAGGCTGTGACTGCAGAGGATATCCAGACTTTGGCGCAGAGGCTTTTTGATGAGGACAAACTGTCTAAATTGATATTCTATTAAGCAGCTTACTGAAATATAACGAATCAAATACATTGTAAAATGAACGGACACAATCCGAAAAACGGAAATCTCACTCCCGTGGAGAGAAACAGGGAAATTGAACAGGTGACGATAGCAGGCGCCATTGTGAATGTAATACTTGCCGTCGGAAAAATACTATGCGGAGTTTTCGGCAGGAGTGCCGCGATGGTTTCCGACGGCATTCATTCGTTTTCGGACCTGCTCAGCGATTTTGTTGTGCTGGTATTCGCAAAGATTTCTTCCAAGGGACAGGATGCCGACCATGAATACGGTCATGGGAAATATGAAACTTTCGCTTCCCTGATTGTGAGTGTGATGCTTTTTGTTGTGGGCGCGGAGATTCTTGTTTCCGGGGTGAAGTCCATCATTTTCGTTGCCAAAGGGGGCGAACTGCCAAGCCCGATGTGGATAGCCCTTGCCGCAGCCGTTGTTTCCATCATATCCAAAGAAATTCTGTATCAGGTCACTGCGAAAGTCGGGAAGAAAATTGAAAGTCCTGCTGTAATTGCGAATGCCTGGCATCACCGTTCAGACGCGCTGTCTTCTGTCGCGGCTTTTTTCGGCATAGGCGGAGCGATGCTTCTCGGAGGAAAATGGGCGATACTTGACCCGATAGTAAGCTGTATCATCAGTGTGGCGATACTTGTGATAGCCTGCAAAATGATTTGGCCTGCGATACGGGAACTGCTGGATGTGTCCCTGTCCGACGAGCAGGAAATGCAGATTATGGAAGCCGCCTCTTCTGTATGCGGCGTGGAAAACGTGCACAATCTCAAAACCCGCCACAGCGGAAGTTCCATCATCGTGGATTTCCATATAGTCGTCAATCCGCAGCTGACGGTGGAGCAGGCACATGATATCGCTACGGATGTTGAATGCAGACTCCTCGAAAAATTCGGCGACAAGACCCAGGTCTCCATCCACATCGAACCCTCCGAAAATTCAAAATGATTATTTCTTTCTGATCAGCGAGAGGCCGTCGCGTAAGGGGAGTATGACCACTTCGGCGCGTGGGTCGTCGTGGACAAGCTCGTTGAATCGGGCGATTTCCTTGGTCTGGGCGTCCTGAGGACGAGGGGACTGCCAGACTTTGCCGTCCCATAGCACATTGTCGGCAAGTATCAGTCCGCCGCTGCGCACGATATCCCACACCGATTCATAATAGCTGCAGTATTCCCTTTTGTTGGCGTCGATATACACGAGGTCATAGGGAGCAACAGCCCCTGAGAGCACTGCCGGGCGGATTTTTTCTTCGAGAGTCTGTTTGCAGTCGCCAATGTGCAATGTGATTTTGTCCGAGACTCCGGCCCTCCCGAAACCCTCCAAAATCAAATCCTCCAGCTCGTCGTTCAGCTCCAAAGTGTCAAGATGGCCGTCCTCAGGCAGGGCCGAAGCAAGGCAGATGGAAGAATAGCCTGTGAAAGTCCCGAGCTCCAGTACCCGTCGTGTTCCCGTCATGCGTACAAGCATGGCCATAAGCTGGCCCTGGACGCTGCCGGAAAGCATTCTTGCGTGGTTGGTCCGGATATTCGTCTGCCTGACGAGCCAGTCCAAAGCTTCCCCGCAAGGCAGGGTCGAATGCCCGTCAATATATTTGTATGCTATTTCGTCTATCATACCTGTCAAGGTCAAAACGGCTTGAGTGTCCGCTAATAGACATAATTGTGCACATCCTCGGCTGTAATCGAACTGCCCGAAAGTATCAGCAGACGTTCCACCACATTGCGCAGCTCACGGATGTTTCCCGTCCAGCTCTTGTCTACAAGCAGCTTCATCGCATCCTCCTCGATCTCGCGCGGCTGCATGCCCGTCTCATTGCAGATCTGACCTATGAAATAATTCACTAACAGTGGAATATCGCTCTTGCGCTCGTCCAGTGACGGTACTGTAATCACGATTACGCTCAGACGGTGGTACAGGTCCTCACGGAAATTCCCCTTCTCGATTTCCTCGCGCAGGTTCTTGTTGGTCGCGGCCAGGACCCTGACATCCACCATAATATCCTTGTCACTGCCGACCCTCGACAGTTTCTTCTCCTGCAGCACCCTCAGCACTTTCGCCTGTGCAGCGAGCGACATATCTCCGATTTCATCCAAAAACAGCGTGCCTCCGTCTGCCTGCTCGAACTTGCCCTTGTGCTGCTTGATTGCAGAGGTAAACGAACCCTTCTCGTGTCCGAAGAGCTCACTTTCAATCAGTTCCGACGGAATTGCCGCACAGTTCACCTCAATGTAAGGCATAGCCGAGCGGTGGCTTTTCTGGTGCAGACTGCGTGCCACCAGTTCCTTGCCGGTACCGTTCGACCCCGTAATCAGCACACGCGCATCAGTAGGCGCCACCTTGTCGATCATTTCCCTGATATGCCAAATCGCAGGTGATTCGCCGATCATCTCCTGACCGTAGACCTTCTTCTTCAGAATTTTGGTTTCTTTCACGAGATTCACCTTGTCCGTCGCATTTTTTATCGTAATGAGAATGCGGTTCAGATCCAGCGGCTTCTGTATGAAATCAAAGGCTCCCTTCTTGATGCACTCCACGGCCGTGGCAATGTCGCCATGACCCGAAATCATCACTATGGCCGCGTCTATGCCCATTCCCATCATCTTGTCCAAAACCTCGATTCCGTCCATTCCGGGCATTTTTATGTCACAGAAAATCACGCTGTATTTTTCCTTTTCCACCATCTCAAGGGCCTGGGCCCCGTTTTCTGCAACGTCCATCTCATAGCCCTCGTCTTCGTCCAGCAAAATCTCCTTCAGCGAGTTCCTGATAGGTCTCTCATCATCTACAATAAGTATCTTCATGATTCGTCCAAATTTTAATATTGTACAAATATCAACATTTTTGGGCGTTTAAGCAAAAAATTGTAACTTTGCCCGCTACTAATTATTTTTATGCGTGTACCAAAAATCATAATCGCTGTTGACGGTTACTCTTCAACAGGTAAAAGTTCTTTTGCAAAACTCATAGCAAAAGAATTCTCTTTCTTATATCTGGATTCCGGTGCAATGTACCGTGCCGTCACTCTTTTCGCTATGGAAAACAATTTCATAGACGAAGACTCAAATATTGATATTCAGGGACTTGCGGAAGCTTTGAAGACTTTGGACGTGCATTTTGAAAATAATTGCGATGGCTGCATGACCTACATCGGCAGCCGTTGCGTCGAGAAGGATATACGCAGTCTGGCCGTATCCGGTAAGGTGAGCCCGATTTCGGCTGTGCCGGAGGTAAGGGCCTTTGTGGACGAACGTCTGAGAATGTTCGGCAAGGAAAAAGGCGTGGTCATGGACGGCAGGGATATAGGTACCACAGTGTTCCCCGATGCGGAGGTCAAAATCTTCATGACCGCCGATACTGATGTCAGGGCACGGCGCAGGGCGGACGAACTTCGCGCCAAAGGTGACAAAGTGTCGTTGGAGGATGTGGTCAGGAATCTGCAGGAGAGGGATTACATCGATTCCCACCGTGAAACTTCGCCGCTGCGTCAGGCTGAAGATGCCGTTGTTCTCGACAATTCGAACATGACTTTTGACCAGCAGATGGACTGGCTGAAGAAACTTATTGCGGAGAAATTCAATCTTAGTTTTTGATATATGGCACGTACGGTAGACATAGACAAGAATTCGGGATTTTGCGCCGGTGTGATAAAGGCAATCAATAATGCGGAATCGTATCTGGACAACTGCAGTGAAGACAAGAAGCTGTTTTCTCTCGGAGCCATAGTCCACAATGATGCGGAACTTAACCGTCTCTCGAAAAAAGGTCTTATTACCATTGACAGGGAGGATTTGGACGAAATGGCTGAGGCAAAGGATGAAGTGCTTCTCATCAGGGCCCATGGCGAACCTCCGAAAACCTATATGCAGGCGGAAAAATTGGGCTTCAAAATCATTGACAGCACTTGTCCGGTGGTCCTGCAACTCCAGAAAAGCATCAAGGAGGCGGATGCGGAAATGCAGAAACAGGGCCGTGGCAAGATATTGATTTTCGGCAAATTAGGCCATGCTGAAGTGCTCGGTCTCGTCGGCCAGACAGAAGGCAGGGCCATAGTCATAGAGGATCTTCCTATGCTTGAAGGATATATTGCCGACGGCACAATCAGACTTGACGAACCGGTGGAAATTTTCAGCCAGACCACCAAAAGTCCTGCGGAATTCTCGACATTGTGTACGCGCCTTGAGGAGAACATGGCCAAATACAATGAAATGCATATCGAGCGTTTCAGGGGTATGGGCCTTCTCAAAATCCACAACACCATCTGCAGACAGGTGGCCACCCGCTATCAGAACCTGTCGGAATTTTCAATCAATCATGATGTCATAGTCTTCGTGTCCGGCAAGGCAAGCTCGAACGGCAAAGTACTCTGTGAACTCTGCAAAAGCCTGAATATCCGTACTTATCACATTGATTCAGTCGAAGAAATCAAAAGGGAATGGTTCCGTCCTGACGACAAAGTCGGGGTCTGCGGCGCCACTTCCACTCCGAAATGGCTGCTCGAAGAAGTTGCCCGTCACATACTCGAACTCGATTAATCCTGACGCATACTCAGCAAGGTTCGCATAATGTTGCGTCTGTATTGCAGTGGCGTGGTGCCTGACACTCTCTTGAAGAATTTTCCGAAAGCGGACTGGTCTGCATACGAGAGCTTTGCGGCAATCTGTCCTATGGTAAGGTTTGGATCGCGGAGCATTTTCTCGGCCATTTCCATCCTCACTGAATCCATAATCGTGCCCACAGAGACGTGGGTTTTTCCCTTGACGATGAACGCGAGATACTGCTTCGAAATGCACAGTTTCCCGGCATAAAAATCAATTTTCGTCTCTTTGTCCGCATATTGCATGAGCAGGCTGCCGAATTCCTTCATTATCTGCTCTGAACGCCTCAGGTCCACGGTGTGCCTGATTTTCCGCTTGTCCCCATAGCGCTTCCACATCATGTCAGACATATCGGTCAGCATGATGTAGAAATATGCGTAGCCCAATTCCTGGATAAAATGGTGTGATTTGTCGGCAAGTGCGTCCAGCAGTTGGGTTATATCCTTTCTGAGCAGCTTTATCTCATTGATATTCAGAATTTCACCACCCAATGTGTGTCCGAGTTTGAATATGATGTTCGGTGGTATCGGCGTCCTGTTGAGGAAGATGTCAGCCATGACAGAATGGTCGGTCGCCGTGAGCATTGCATGGAAATCTCCGCTCGTCTCCAGGCTGTAGATTTCCAGGACTGTAGGGAGGTTGATATATGAGTTTTTGGTGAAAAGAAATTCCTTGCCGTTGGCTATCATTTTCATATAGCCTTCAAGCACCACCACAAAGAGATGGTAGGCCGGTTGTCTGGCGTGATTCAGTTTTATGTGGTTCTCTCCCCGCACTTCCGCTGCAAAGATGAATTTGTTGATGAAACCCACTTTTACGATGTTTTTTTCGTCGAAAAGTATGATATGTTCGGTGTTTTTCTTCATTGTATTTGTAGTTTTAGATGATTAAACCAAAACATTAGCAAAACTAACGAAAAATATTTAGAAATTGGCATAAAATATGATAAATTTGCAGCGCGAAAAAATAAAGAGAAAAAGATTTATGAAAAAAATGACGTTGATTTCGGCGGTTTCTGCCTTGATTGTCTTCTGTCCGGTGGCTGCAAATGCGCAGTACAAGCAGAAGAAAGGCGGGGAAATGCCCAAGAGTGAAGCTCAGCTTCTGATTGAGAAGGCTGATTCTTCTGAGGCTCCGTTGATTGTTTCGCTCGATGACGCGTTGAAGATTGCGATGAGCGAAAATGTGTCGGTGAAAGTTGCCGACAAGGAGATTGAGAGGACGAAGTATGCGAAAAAAGGCACATACGCTTCTTTGTTCCCGCAGATTGACCTCAGCGGTGCGTACCAGAGGACAATCAAGAAACAGGTGATGTACATGGATTTTGACATGGGCAGCATGATGCCCGGGGGTGGTTCCGGTGAAGGAACAGGCACTGGAGACGGCTCCGGTGAAGATGCAGGAGCTTCAGGTGCAGGCGGAGGCTCAAGCAATGGCGGAGGACTGGAAGTCGGCCGTTGGAATACATGGTCTGCCGGTGTGAGCGCATCCATGCCTATTGTCAATGCCCAGCTCTGGAAAAGCATTCAGATTTCAGGCCTTGATGTGGAGCTTGCGGTCGAGAAGGCCCGCGAGTCCCGTCTCAATATGGTGACACAGGTCAAAAACGCCTATTACGCGTCGCTGTTTGCAAAGCAGGCTTTTGAAGTATATAAGGAAGTGTACGAGAATGCCGTGAAGAATTATGACGAGACCAAGAAGAAATATGACGCCCAGAAAGTGTCGGATTTCGAGCTTTCACGTGCGAAGGCTACAGTCGCAAATGCCATCCCTAACGTTTACAATGCCGAAAGCAATGTGACACTGTCATTGTGGCAGCTCAAGGCAGTCATGGGTGTGGATTTGGATCTGAATATCGATGTTGATGGCAAAATTGACGACTATGCCCAGCAGATGTTCCGCGATGTCCACGAGTTCGACAGCCTGTCTCTGGACAACAACAGTTCGATGAAACAGCTTGAAATACAGATAGAACAGCTGAGGCAGAGCGTCAAGGCTCAGGAGTTTGCCTATATTCCGTCTCTCGCGGTGGCATTCAATTTCAGCTACAATGCCATGACCAATGATTTCGATTTCAAGAACTATAAATGGACTCCGTATTCGTACGTCGGACTCAGCCTTAACATTCCTATTTTCTCCGGCGGAAAAAGGTATTATTCGGTACGTCAGTCCAAAACCATGCACACACAGGCGAAACTTCAGAAAATAGATGTTGAAAGGCAATTGAAAATAGGTGTGCGTCAGAATCTCACGACGATGGAGACCAACATGAAGTCGTATTATGCGGCTTTGGACGGTGTGGCGGCTGCGGAAAAAGCCTACAATATTGCGGAGAAATCCTACCAGGTGGGACGCAGCGCCCTTATCGAGGTGAACGATGCACAGCTCGCCCTCACACAGGCGCGTCTCGGGCAGTCCCAGGCGGTATATAACTTCCTGGTGGCAAAGGCTCAGCTTGAGCAGACTTTGGGATATGATTTTACGGAAGAATAATAAAGAGAAAGACAATATGAAAAAAATTATCAGAACGATGTGCTTTGCAGCTGCACTTGTCTCGCTTGCAGCTTGCGGCAACAAAAAGGAAAAAACTGCAGAACTTGCTCCCGTTGAAGAAGAGGCTCCGGCTGTCAGCGTCGCTGCGGCTGTTGTGAAGCCTGTGGCAAGAATCCAGACCTACACATCAACGGTTGAACCTTTTGCTAAAAATAACATAGCTCCGCAGACAGGAGGACGTATAAGCAAAATCAATGTGGAAGTCGGTGATTATGTGACCAAAGGTCAGGTGGTTGCTGAAATGGACAAGACCCAGCTCGTACAGGTCGAACTCCAGTTGAAAAACAATGAGGAAGAGCTTAACAGACTTCGCGGACTATATGAGGTCGGCGGTCTTTCAAAGTCGGATCTGGACCAGATTGAACTTGCATACAATGTCAGTAAGACCAATTATGAGAACCTTCTCGAAAATTCTGTGCTGATTTCTCCTATCTCAGGAGTCGTTACGGCGCGCAACTATGACAAGGGTGATATGTATTCTATGTCACAGCCTATCTACACTGTCCAGCAGATCACTCCGGTCAAACTCCTTGTCGGAATTTCAGAGAGCGATTATACAAAAGTGAAAAAAGGCATGAAAGTCGAAATCTCGGCAGAGGCACTTCCCGGAAAGACCTATGAGGGCAGGATAAACCGTATATATCCGACCATAGATCCCGCAACCCGTACGTTCTCGGTGGAAATTCTTGTGCAGAATGCCAACAGGGAGCTCCGCCCCGGTATGTTCGCAAGAGTGGATGTTAACTTCGGTGAAAGACAGAGCGTACTTGTTCCTGACGTTGCAGTGGTGAAACAGCAGGGGTCAGGCGAGAAATTCGTCTACATTCTTCAGAGCGACGGAACTGTCAGATATCAGAATGTCAAGCTCGGGGTTCGTATAAATTCGGAATATGAGGTGCTTTCCGGAGTTGAAAACGGAGACAAGGTTGTTGTCGCAGGTCAGGTAAGACTTAAAGACGGCGTAAAGGTTTCAGTAAATTAATTAGCATATTATGAGTATATATAGAAAAGCGGTAAACAATCCTGTCACAGTCGCGCTTTTGTTTGTGGCTCTGGCAATGTTCGGTGTTTTCTCGCTGATAAATATATCCATCGACCGTTTCCCGAAATTTGACGCGAATTTCCTTATCGTGATGTCATCTTATCCGGGAGCAAGTGCCGAGGATGTCGAGACCAATCTTTCCAAGGTTCTCGAGAACTCCCTTAACGGAGTCAGTGACTTGAAAAACATTACATCCACCTCAAAGGAGAATATTTCCATAATAGGTATGGAATTTATCGAGGGTGTGGATATTGATGTCGCGACCAATGATGTCCGTGACAAACTGGAGCAGGTCAAATCCGTTCTTCCTGACGGGGCAAGCAACCCTATGATCATGAAGTTCGGTACGGACGACATGCCTATCATGATTATGTCCGCCACGGCCGATGCAAGTTTTCCGGCCCTTGAAAAAATCCTTGACGACAAGGTGGCGACTCCGCTTGCACGTGTATCCGGTGTGGGTACAGTGTCCATTGCAGGTGCGCCGGAACGCGAAATCCAGGTGTATTGCGACCCGAATAAATTAGAGGCATACGGCTTGACTATCAGCGGTATAGCGTCTACTATCGCGTATGAGAACAGAAATGTTCCGAGCGGTTCCATTGATGTGGGTTCGGACACGTACTCCCTTCGTATGAAGAAAGAGTTCACTGACCCTGATGAAATGCTTGACATTGTTGTGGGGCACAATCCCGTGACAGGCGGAAGCGTCTACCTTAAAGATGTGGCCCGTATCAACGACGGTATAGAGGAAAGGTATCAGGAAGCATATATCAACGGCAGACAGGGTGCGCAGATTGTAATCCAGAAACAGAGCGATGCCAATACCGTGGATGTAATCAAGGGCGTCAAGAAGGAGATGAAGAAACTTGAAAAGGATCTTCCTTCGGACATAAACATCTCCATGGTGGTCGACTCTTCGACGAACATCATCAACACAATCGATTCCCTGAAAGAGACCATCATAATTACTTTCCTTATAGTGATGCTGGTCGTTTACCTCTTCCTTGGAAGATGGAGGGCGACATTCATCATCGTGCTTTCAATCCCTATCTCCCTCCTGGCGTCTCTGATGTATCTGTGGGCAACGGGCAATACTCTGAATATCATCTCAATGTCTTCATTGTCAATTGCCATCGGTATGGTTGTGGACGATGCCATTGTGGTGCTGGAGAATATTTCGACCCATCTGGAGAGAGGAGAGAAACCTAAGGAGGCTGCGGTTCATGCAACCCAGGAAGTCGGTATTTCCGTCATCGCTTCTACGCTTACAATGCTTTGCGTGTTCCTGCCGCTTACTTTGATAAACGGTATGGCCGGAGTGATGTTCAAGCAGCTCGGTTGGATTACTTCCATTATTATGATAGTGTCCACCGTCGGTGCATTGACTCTGATTCCTATGCTTTGCTCGCAGTTCCTCCGCTTCAAACCTAAACACGGCAGGTTCCATGACCTCACTTTCGGAAACTTCAACAAGGGTCTGAACTGGTTGTCAAGGGGTTACAGCCGTGTCATCAACTGGTGCGTAAGGCACAGGACTATTGTAGTGTGCACATCTGTCGTGGTTTTCTGTGCTTCTGTGATTTTCCTCGGGCCTAAGGTGAAGACAGAGTTCTTTGCAAAGAGTGACCAGGGACGTATTACAATAAGTATCGAACTGCCGGCAGGTACAGGTCAGGCTACGACGAGGGAACTTGCACATGAGTTGTACGGCAGATTTACTGAAGCTGCTCCGGAAATCGAGGTCTGCTCATATTCACTTGGTCAGGCGGATTCGGAAAATGCCTGGGCTTCAATGCAGAACAATGGTACAAACATCCTTTCGTTCAATATCAATATAGGAAGTATGTCGACCCGTGAACGTTCGCAGGGAGAAATCGCCGACCAGTTCCGCGAGATACTCAAGGATTATCCGCAGATCAAGAAACTGAATGTCCAGGAAGGCGGTGGCGGAATGGGTGGCGCTTCTACTTGTGATATAGAGGTTTATGGCTATGATTTCAACACTACCGACCGTGTGGCAAGGGAACTGCAGGCGAAAATGCTTGAGACAGCCACTTGTTCGCAGGTTCTTTTGAGCCGTGACGAGTATCAGCCTGAGTATCATGTGGATTTCGACAGGACCAAGCTTGCTCTCAACGGATTGAACAGCACGACAGCCGCTTCTTACCTGAGGGCTGCCATGGACGGTTCGACCCAGTCGATATACCGTGAAGACGGAGATGAGTATGACATCCGTGTAAGGTATGCTCCGGAATTCCGCACAAGCATAACTGATGTTGAAAATATCATACTTTACAACCAGCAGGGCAAGGCAGTGCGCATCAAGGATGTCGGTACTGTCATCGAAGGTGAGGCACCGCCATCAATCAGCCGCAAGAACCGTGAACGTGTGATTACCGTACAGGGAATCGTGGCAAACGGCGTGGCTCTTTCCGATGCTGTGGCTGCTGCCCAGAAATGTATTGACGCTACGGAGATTCCGTCTGAACTTATGACACGTATCGGCGGTTCTTACGAGGACCAGCAGGAGACTTTCGGCCAGCTCGGAATACTGCTTGTGATGATTATTCTTTTGGTCTACATGGTGATGGCTTCCCAGTTCGAATCCTTCATGAGTCCGCTTGTAATTATGTTCTCAATTCCGTTCGCATTTGTCGGAGTCATCCTCGGTCTTGTCGTCTCAGGCACTCCGCTCGGTGTCATGGGCCTTATCGGCGTGCTGATTCTGATGGGTATTGTGGTGAAGAACGGTATCGTGCTTATTGACTATACTATCCTGAACAGGGAGCGTGGCAAGAGCATTATAGATGCGACCGTGATTTCAGCAAAGTCCCGTCTGCGTCCTATCCTCATGACCACTCTGACTACCGTCCTCGGTATGCTTCCTATGGCCATGGGTACAGGAGAGGGTTCCGAGACCTGGCGCTCGCTCGGTATGGTCGTGGCTTGGGGTCTTTCAATTTCAACCCTCATCACCCTTGTTATTATCCCGACAATCTACGTTTCGTTCGCTACCATCCAGGAAAAGAAACAAGCAAAGAAGCAGGCGCAGAAAGATGCCGTCGAGGCTGAGCGCCGGGCTGAAATCCTTGCCGCTCTGAAGGATAGGAAGGATGAAGAAGAGGACATGTAGTCCGTGATTGAAAATAAAATTTTTATAAATGTAAAAATTTTTGATAGTATGAAAAGTATATTTATAGCATTCAACCAGGCATACAATATGGAGATTGCCGACATACTTGACCGCTTCGGGTGCCGGGGCTTCACAATGTGGAAGGATGTTGCCGGCAGGGGGTCCGTTGACGGCGAGCCGCACTATGGCGACCATGCGTGGCCGACTCTCAACAACGCCATACTTGCTATGGTCCCTGATGAGAAAGTGGATGATATCCTGCAGGAAATCAGAATCAAGGACGAGGAAACCCCTGCGCTCGGTCTTAGCGCATACGTTTGGTCTATCGAGAAGGCTTATTAGCCGTAATATATTCAGATTTTGAAATCCGGTGGCAAGTGTAGTAAAATTTTGCTATATTTGTCATCGGATTTTTTTATGTTCCCGGAATTGTGTGCCGGTGGCATAAAAGCGTAAGTTTAAATTTTAAACAGATTAAATTATGGAAGTAAAGGTAGATATCAGGAATTTTGAGTCTCTTCTGCAGACTGACAAACCCGTTATGATTGATTTCTGGGCAGCATGGTGCGGGCCTTGCCGTATGTTGGGGCCTGTAATCGAGGAAGTTGCCAAAGAGTTTGAGGGCAAGGCCGTGGTCGGCAAATGCAATATCGACGAGAATGACGAGCTTGCCAATGCAATGCGCATTTCAGCCGTTCCGGCAGTGTATTTCTTCAAAAACGGCAAAGTCGTTGACACGGTCGTCGGAGTCAATCCTAAGGCTGTATATGTTAACAAACTGAATTCTCTTTTGTAGAACTGAAATATTTTTTGTTATGAAAAGACTGCTTGCTGTTGCTCTGCTTGCTGCCGTTACTTTGGCCGGAGCAGTGCGAATGTCCGCACAGCACCATTTCGGTATTACCGGCGGTGTGGATTTTTCATATAATGACGAACAGAAATACGGTGTGGGCCAGAAGACTTCATGGCATGCCGGTATCACCTATCAGGCAAATCTCGGCTTGGGCTTTTCCATCCAGCCGTCTGTTATGTACCACGTGAAAGGTGCTAAGACTCAGGATATTGTGGATGATATCAAGAAGAACTCCTATGACTTCGCCATCGGCTATCTGGAAGTTCCTGTCGCTCTGCAGTGGGGCCCGGATCTGCTTTTCATGCGTCCTTTCGTCGAGGTGACTCCTTATATCGGCTATGGCCTGCACAATGTGATAGCCACGACTGTTCCTTCTCCTAAAGAGCCTGAGCAGACCACTACCACCGACTGGGACATACTCAACCGTCTTGAGTACGGAGTGGGTGTAGGTGCGGGTATTGAATTCTGGAAGTTGCAGGTGGTTGCACGCTACAACTGGGCGCTCAGCCCTCTCGGAAAGAATCCTACAGTCGGGGAAGTCGCTGATAATGTGCTTAAGACATTCAAGGATAACGGTAATATCCGCTATGTGACCTTGAGCGTTTCTTTCCTGTTCTAATTCTGAAGGGGTAAAATGAAACTTGAAAGCGTTAGACAATATCTTGGGGCGGACTGGCAGGCTGTGCAGGATTGCATTGCAGTAGCGTTGGGCAGTGATATTGATCTGCTGAATAACATCAACAACACCCATTTGTCCAATTCGGGCAAGCAGCTCAGGCCAATGCTTGCCCTGCTTGTCGCACGTGCCTGCACAGGCGGAAGTGTGAATAATGACACAATCCGTTATGCCGCGGCTTCAGAGCTTCTGCATAATGCCACTCTGATTCACGATGATGTGGCTGACAACAGCGGGATGAGGCGTGGCAAACCGACTTTGCTGTCTCTCTTCGGGCCGTCCGTATCGGTTTTGGTGGGCGATTACTGGCTGTCCAAGGCTGTCAGGCTGATTTTGGATGAGTCGGGCTGCGATGCCAGGGTGATAAGGGCATTTGCTTCGACTTTGGGCTATCTTGCCGAGGGCGAGATGCTCCAACTGCAGAAAGCGGAGAAGGGGGATACTGCGGAGGAGGATTATCTGAGGATAATTTACGACAAGACAGCTTCGCTTTTCGAGGCGGCTTGCGTGAGTGCGGTCTATTCTGTCGGTGGCTCGCCTGAAGCTGTGGACGGTGTCAGAAAATATGCTGTGGCTCTCGGTCGCGCATTCCAGATAAAGGATGACATTCTCGATTATTTCGGGAATGATGCTGTCGGGAAACCGCTTGGAGCGGATATTTTGGAAAGAAAAATCACAATGCCGCTGCTCGGCGCTCTGAAAAATGCTCCTGCTGAGGAGACCCGCATCAGGACTATGGTTAAGGAAATTGAAGAGCATCCGTGGAATAGGGATGAAATAGTGGGCTTCGTAAGGGAGAACGGAGGGGAGGAATATGCGTGCGGACGTCTGTCGGAATTTGCGGATGAGGCTGTTGCCGCATTGGCTTTTCTGCCTGATTCTCAGGATAAAGGCTATTTGGAGGAACTTGCTTTGTTTGTTGGAAACAGGATAAAATAATGAGACTTGCAGATATAATAGGACACGGGACGGAAGTGGCGGCCCTGCTGAATATGGCGAAAAGCGGCAGGGTGGCTCATGCTATGCTTCTGTATGAGAATGACGGCTGCGGTGCTTTGCCTCTCGCTTTGGCTTATGTCCAGGCGCTGAACTGCAAGCATCCTCTGCCGAACGGGGATGCCTGTGGTGAATGCGTGGCCTGCCATCAGATGTCCAAACTCATTCATCCTGATTTGAAATTCGTGTTCCCGACCAACGAAGGCGGCACTTTCGATACGGAATGGCGGGAACTTTGTCTCAAAAATCCATATTTCACGGAGGCTGACCTGCAGAATGCATTGGGGTTGAAGACCAAATCCGGGATTATTTCCATCGCTCACGCCAAGGCCATTATTGAAAATCTCTCAATGGCTTCTGTTTCTGACGGTTACAAGGCTGTAGTCATGTATCTGCCGGAGAAAATGAATGCCCCGGCTGCGAACAAGCTGCTGAAAGCCATAGAGGAACCGCCGGCAAAGACCATTTTCATACTCATTACCCATAATCCGGAGAAAGTCCTTCAGACGATTTTTTCTCGTTGTCAGAGCATGAGGCTTGCGCCTTATTCCAAAGAGGAGGTAGTGGAGATTCTTGTCAGGCATTTGGACTATGAGCCTGCTGAGGCTGAAGCCAAGGCCGGAATTTGTGGCGGAAGCGTCGGGACGGCCGTGCAGCTGCTGTCGGACAGCAGAGACTATGAGAGTATGATGGAATTGTTCGGCAGCCTGATGGAAAGACTGCTCGCAAGGGATTTGTATGCTGCGCTTTCGTGGGTGGATGACGCAGTCGACACCCTCGGTTCGCGTGAAAAACAAAAAGCTTTTTGTATTTTTGCAGGCGAATGTATCAGAAAAATATTCATGCTGCAGAGAAAATTGCCTCAGATTGCGGCTATACCGGCACAGGAGGCTGATTTTTACAGGAGAATGGCGGCGGGCTGTTCGAAGACTTTCTGCGGCAAAACCATAAAAAATCTTGACAAGGTTGCGGAACTGATAGACAGGAATGTCAGTCTTAAGATTTTGTATTGCGACCTGGTCAATAGAATGTACCTATCGATATGAGTGAAAATAAATTTTTTGACTGTTCAAGGGGCTGTACCGTTGAACGTGATGATACTGGAGAAGTGATATGCACCTACAGGCCGGGTTGCTGCAAATTGGAAGTTTACAACTGGCTTGAGAGGGTCAATCAGGAGCAGTACAACGAGATTTTTGAGGTGCGCTTCAAGAATACGCGCAAGGGCTTGTATAAGAACACTTCAGGCCAGAGTCTGAAAACAGGTGATTTGGTCATTGTGGAGGCTGCTAATGGTCATGACTTGGGCATCATTACTCTCGAGGGCGCTATTGTCGCGCATCAGCTGAAGGCCAAAAAGCTTGATTTGGAGACCGCTGAATTTAAGAAAATCTACCGCAAGGCCAAATTATATGATGTGGAGAAATGGCAGGAGGCCATAGCCCGCGAGCATGAGACTATGATCAGGGCGCGTCAGATTGCGGCGGAACTCAAGCTGAATATGAAAATAGGAGATGTGGAGTTTCAGGGCGACGGCACCAAGGCTATTTTCTATTATATAGCCGACGGTCGCGTGGATTTCAGGGAACTTATAAAGGTCTTCGCAGAGGAATTCCACATCCGTATAGAAATGAAGCAGATAGGCGCCCGTCAGGAGGCCGGACTCATCGGTGGCCTCGGCGTCTGCGGACGTGAACTCTGCTGCTCGAACTATATTTCAAGCTTTTATTCGATTTCGACTTCGGCGGCACGCTGTCAGGATCTTTCGCTCAATCCTCAGAAACTTGCCGGACAGTGCGGAAAACTCAAATGCTGCGTCAATTACGAGACTGTCTGCTATCAGGATGCGCTTACGCGTATTCCTAAAGTGCTCAACCCATTGGAGTTTGAGGACGGCCTGGCTTATCTGATGAAGACCGACATTCTCAAGGAGGAAATGTATTTCTCCTACGACCAGAATTCGCTTGCCAATCTCTACACGCTGTCAGCTGAGCAGGTGAAGGAGATTATTGAGATGAACAGGCAGGGCATAAAGCCAGAATCACTCAAGACTGATATCGAGCCTGCCACGCCTGAATTTGTCACTTCGGTTGGAGACGACAGCATTTCACGTTTTGATGAAAACCGCAAGCGCCGCAAGAAAAAGAAAAACAACCGCCAGAAGAGGAATAACAATGGCAACGCTCCTCAGGGCGGGCTTAAAAAGAGTGAATGATGGGCAAGGACAAACTTAGGAAATTCCGAGAGAATGAGACGTTCGGCTGTCTGATTCAGCCTGCGACCGAGCAGGTTCTCGGGGTGGATCATCCGTTGAAAGGGAACTGGGGACGTGAAGTGTTCGGCAATGACAATCCCATTGTTGTGGAGCTTGGTTGCGGAAAGGGGGAGTATACCATTGATCTGGCTCTCAGAAATCCCGATTTCAATTATATCGGTGTGGATATCAAGGGCGCCCGTCTTTGGAAGGGTGCGAAGTATGCTACTGAACACCGTCTGCCCAATGTGGCTTTTCTACGTACCCGTATTGAATTTATCTGTTCGCTTTTTGCTGAGAATGAGGTGTCTGAAATCTGGATTACTTTTGCTGACCCGCAGATCGGCCGTGAGAAGAAACGTCTGACTTCGCCGCTTTTTATGGAGCGCTACAGGAAATTCCTTAAGCCTGGGGGTATCGTGCATCTTAAGACTGACAGTGAGATTCTGCATGAGTACAGCTATGCCATGGCCCGGCAGAACGGGCTGAAGATTTTGGCTGAGGCAAAGGATATCTACGGTGCTGACAGGGAACGTCTTTATGGATCCGAGCTTGATTCTATCTGTGGCAGGGCTGCTGTGGATGCGCTTTTTGAGGTGCAGACTTTCTATGAGCAGCAGTATCTTGCGCGCGGCATCAAAATCACCTACCTGAGCTTCCTTATCGACAAATCCGGCCCCTACCTCTCTCCCGTATGGGACGAATCCCTCTACGAACGCTAAAAATATCATGACAATACCCCGTGAGTAGGGTGTGTTTGGAGAGGTTCCGTAGAAACGCAGTTTCTACTTCATCCCTCCCACGCCTTTGGCGCGGGCCCCTCCCTCTAACAAGCCGAGGGTGGCTGGCCTCTCCAAACACACCCTACTCACAACTCTACGCGCCATAGTTTTGTCATTCCAAGCGCCCTTCCTGTCACCCTGAGCGTCTTCCTGTCATTCCGACCAAGGCACGTAGTGCCGCGTGGAGGAATCTTGTACATATTGCGAAAATGTTACACTTCCGTCCAGTGTATTTTCATGCCCTTCCTCTCCATACCGCGGAACCAGGTCATCTGGCGTTTGGCGAACTGGTGGATGGCTGTGGCGAGCAGGTTCTTCATTTCATCGTAGCTGTTGGCACCTATTATATATAGGGTGACGAATTTGTATTCCAGTCCGTAGTAGATCAGGTCCTCGGCCGGGACTCCGCTGTCAATGATGCCGCGTATTTCCTCGACCATTCCTTCCTGCAGCCTTGCTTCCAGGCGTCTGTCAATGCGTGCGTTACGCGTTTCCCTGTCCACAAGCGTGCCGATGAAATATGCTTTTTTCGGCAGGAAATGACTTGTGTTTACCGGATGTCCGGCCTCGTAAATTGCTATTTCGAGGGCTCTGACGAGTCTTTTGCGGGTATCGTAGTCGGTGCTGTTGTGCAGCGGTTTCAGCTCTGCAAGTTTTGCAATAAGTTCTTCTGTCGGCCTGCTTTCCAGTTCCGCTCTTAACTTAGGGTCCGGCGGTACTTCCGGCAGAGAATATCCGCAGGTCGCAGCTTCGATGTAAAGCCCTGAACCTCCGCACAATATAGGTACTCCTCCGCGTTTTATAATGTCTTTGTAGGCTGCTTCAAAATCCCTTTGGTATTCGAAAATATTGTATTTCGTACCGGCATCCACTATGTCAATCAGATGGTAGGGAATCTCCCCGTATTCGCACAGATCCTTGCCTGTACCTATGTCCATTCCCCTGTACACCTGTCTTGAATCCGCTGACAGTATCTCGGCTCCGACTTCCGGATTTATCGGATTTTCCTTGCTGCCTTGTGCTGCCAAAACGTTGCTTTTCAGCAGTTTGTTTATTTTTCGCGCCAGCTCCACCGCATAGCGCGTCTTGCCTGAGGCGGTCGGGCCCACTACGCAGATTATGTCGATTTTCCCTTCGGCATAGTCCCTCAGAAGTTGCTCCACGTCAATTTCTTCTGCATCAGGCAGTTCCGCAGCGGGTGGTATGGGGATGAAATTCTTTTTTGTCATAATAAATGGGTGTAGTTCCGCAAATTTACATAAAAAACGAAGTTTTTTCGTACATTTGCACGATAATGAAAGCGAAAAGTAATATAGAAATAAAAAACAGACGTGCTTCGTTCGATTTCGAATTTCTCGAAACATACGTGGCGGGAATAGTGCTTACCGGTACGGAAATCAAATCCATACGTGCCGGCAAGGCTTCTCTCGTGGACAGTTTCTGCTATTTCAACAACGGCGAACTCTATGTAAAGAATATGCATGTGGCAGACTACTGGTGGGGCACATGGGGCAAGCATGACCCGCGCCGCGACCGCAAGCTGCTGCTCAACCGCAAGGAACTCAATAAACTGCATCGCGCTGTAAAAGAAAAAGGCTCCACCATTGTTGCGGTGAAGCTCTTTATCTCTGAAAAGGGCTATGCAAAACTTCTGATTGCCCTCGCCCGCGGTAAGAAGGAGTATGACAAACGTCAGTCCATCAAGGAGAAAGACCTCCGTCGTGAGATGGAACGTATGTAGCGCATCCCGCGTGGAGAAATCTATTCCTTAATTCAATCCAAACGCTGCCTTTATGGCATCGACACTGTCAAGCAGTTCCCAGCCGAAGAACTGTACGAGCTCTACGGTCTTTTTGCCGTGGCGCATCATTGTGACGCTCTCCTTGTAAGGCTTGCGTCCCACATGGCCGTACGAAGCGGTTGGCTCGTAAATCGGTTTCTTCAAATTGAATTTCTCAATGATTTTTGCAGGGCGCAGGTCAAACAAATCATTGATTTTCTGTGCTATTTCAGCATCCTTGAACTGCTCGCCTGTAGCCGGGTTGATAGCCGCCGTGCCGTAGGTGTTCACGAAAATGCTGAGCGGACGTGCCACGCCGATTGCGTATGAGAGCTGTACGAGCATCTCCGAAGCCACTCCGGCTGCAACCATATTCTTTGCGATATAGCGTGCTGCGTATGCTGCAGAGCGGTCTACCTTGGACGGGTCCTTGCCTGAGAAAGCTCCGCCGCCGTGAGCTCCCTTGCCGCCGTAAGTGTCCACGATAATCTTGCGTCCTGTCAGTCCCGTGTCTCCGTGAGGACCTCCGATGACGAATTTGCCTGTAGGATTCACGTGCAGAATGAAATCCCCCTTGAACAGTGCTGCAGTGCTCTCCGGCAGTATCGCTATAAGTTCCGGCAGCAGGATTTCCTGCACATCCTTGCGTATGTGTGCCTGCATCTCAGCATCTACTCGCTTCTGACCGTATTGTGCCACTGCGTCAGCGTATGACATCCTGCCGAGACTCTCGTCGCAGAACTCGTCATGCTGGGTTGAAATCACAATAGTGTGGATTCTTACAGGTCTTCCTGTCTCGCCGTCATATTCGATAGTGAACTGTGATTTTGAGTCCGGTCGCAGATACGGCATACGGCTCGGAGTCTCGCGGCGGATTTTCGCCAAAAGCTCCAAAGCCCTGTGCGACAGGTACAAAGGCAGAGGCATATACTCCTCGGTGTCGCAGCAGGCATAACCGAACATCATGCCCTGGTCTCCTGCGCCCTGCTCGTCAGGGTTTTCCACCACCACGCCTCTGTTGATGTCCGCACTCTGCTCGTGCAGCGCAGAAAGCACACCGCAGGAATGAGCGTCGAACATGTACTCGGCACGGTTATATCCGATTTTGTCAATAACCCTGCGGACAGTCTGCTGAATGTCCACATAGGCGTCTTCGGAGCGTACTTCGCCGCCCACTACGACAAGTCCTGTGCTGCAGAAAGTCTCGCATGCGACCTTCGCCTCAGGGTCCTGTCTCAAGAATTCGTCGAGGATAGCGTCAGAAATCTGGTCTGACACCTTATCCGGGTGTCCCTCTGACACCGATTCGGAAGTGAATAAATAGTTCATTTTATTTATCATTTATTACAAAAAAAGCCCCACTAAGCGGTGGAGCGAAGCTAAAATATATGTAGTACCCTCAAAGGGCTCGAATTTTAGCATTTTTTTAAGTGGTTGCAAGCAGCCAAATCTCTCCACTGACGTTAGTTGATTTCTGCAAAGGTACGGACTTTTTTTTGATTCCCAAAAAATATTTTAGCGAAAAATAAATATTTGTTAAAAAGTGAAAATTTATTGTGTTTATTCAGTAAAAATGTAATACCTTTGCGGCGTTAACTTTTATTTATAATAACTAAACCTTTATGAAACACACACTTAGGTTTTTTTTCGCAGCAATTGTCGCTACACTCTTCTCTTTTAGCGCAATTGCACAGGTAACAACATCAGCATTGTCAGGACGAGTAACAGATGAAAGCGGTGAGCCTATCGTAGGCGCAGCCGTTTTGGCAACTCACACTCCTTCCGGTACAACTTACGGTGTTGTAACCAACAACGACGGACGCTACTCTATCAACGGTATGCGTGCCGGTGGTCCCTACACAGTCGCTGTGTCTTGCTTAGGATATCAGAGCTTGACCTTTACGGGCGTCACTCTGCAACTCGCCGAGACTTTTTCTTTGAACGGCTACCTCAAAGAGGATGCGGAACAGTTGAGCGAGGCTATGGTTATCGCTGCGGCCGGTTCAAGATTCTCTAATGAGAAAACCGGTGCTGCAACCAACATCTCAAACGCTCAGATGACAGAACTTCCTACTGTCAGCAGAAGCATCACTGATGTGACCCGCCTTTCTCCATACGGCGGTAACGGCATGAGTTTCGCCGGTGCTGACGGCCGTACAGCCAACTTCACTGTCGACGGTGCGAACTTCAACAACAACTTCGGTCTGAGTGATGGTCTTCCTGGTGGTGGCAACCCTATCTCTATCGACGCTATCGAGGAGATGCAGGTTGTAATCTCCCCTTACGATGTACGTCAGACCAACTTTATCGGTGGTGGTATCAACGCCATCACCAAATCAGGTACCAACACCTTCAAAGGTTCAGCCTACATTTACCACCGCAATGAAAATATGCGTGGTAACCAGGCTGCCGGTGTAGAGGTTGCAGGTGCACGTGACAGAGACCGCAGCACTACTTATGGTGCAACTCTCGGTGGTCCTATCATCAAGAACAAACTCTTTTTCTTTGTGAACGCTGAGTACACTCAGACTCCTTCTGTAGCTATCCGTTGGAGAGCATCAGAGAATGGCGTCGGTGATAAAAACAACTACCTTTCATATTGTAAGGCTTCAGATATGCAGCAGGTTTCTGATTTCGTGAAGGAGAAATATGGTTATGACCCAGGTTCTTATACGGATTTCCCTGCTGACCAGAGCAACTTGAAGGTTCTTGCTCGTATCGACTGGAATATCAACGACAAGAACAAACTTGCACTTCGTTATAATTACACCAACAACACCCGTTGGAGTGCTCCTAATGCATCATCTATGGACGGTGGTACCCGTGCAACTGAGAGTCGCGTCGGCCTTTACGGTATGGCATTCGCAAATTCAATGTACTCACAGGATAACCTTGTTCACTCTGTATCATTGGATTTGAACAGCCGTATCAACGACAATCTATCGAATCAGTTGCTCGCAACATTCTCCAAACTTGACGATATCCGCGGAACAAATTCAGAAGAGTTCCCTCACATCGACATTATGGACGGCACAGGTAACAACACTCCGTATATGACTCTTGGCTATGAGCTCTTTACTTGGAACAACGCAGTCCACAATACCCACGTCGGTGTAAAGGATGACCTTACATGGTACGGTGGTAACCACAAAGTGACTGCAGGTGTCAACTACGAGTATCAGATGGCTGACAACTCATATATGAGAAACGGTACAGGTTATTATCGCTACAAGAGCGTGGATGACTTCCTTGAGGGTAGAACTCCTGAGGTTGTCTGCCTTACTTACGGTTATGATGGCGAAACGAATCCTGCCGCCCGTGTTCAGTTCCATAAAGCAGGTGTCTACGCTCAGGATGAGTGGAATGCCACAGAGAGCTTCAAACTTACATACGGCCTCCGTCTCGACGGATTGTTCTTCGACAACAGCGACCTTATGACCAACAACGCAATCAAGGCTCTTGATTACAATGGACGTCATATCGATACTGGCAAATGGCCTTCAGCAAATATCTCTGTTTCACCTCGTGTAGGCTTCACATGGAATATCCTTAAAGACAAGAGTCTTACTCTCCGTGGTGGTACAGGCCTTTTCTCCGGTCGTCTTCCACTTGTATTCTTTACCAACATGCCTACCAACGGCGGTCTGGTGCAGTATCAGGCACAGCTCGGTCCTTCAGCCAAATATGACAAACTTCCTGCAGCAGTTAGAGAAAAATATTCTAGCATGGACGAAGTTATGGCAGCATTCAATGGCGGTCTTGTTAATGAAGGCGGTAAAGTCACAACAAATGCTCTCTTGAATAAACTTAAAGATATGGGCTTCCCAACCAAAGTTTCTCCTGAAGATGGAACAGTCCCTTCTGCTATTGCAGCTGTTGACCCTAAATTCAAAATGCCTCAGGTATGGAAGACTTCACTCGCTATTGATTACACTTTCCCTACTCCATTCCCATTCTCAATCTCTGCTGAAGGTATTTTTAACAAGACTATCAATGGAGTGACAATTTCCGATTGGAGTATGAGACCTGTAGAGGGATATCCTACTTGGAAAGGTGCTGACAACCGCCCTATTTTCCCTTCTGATTTCAGGTCAGCTACAAAAGCCTTCGTCCTTCAGAATACAAGCAAGGGCTATGGCTATTCAGCTAATGTGACTGTAAATATGCGTCCAATCCCAGAGGTAAGCCTCATGGCTGCATATACTCACACTTGTTCAAAGGAACTTACAGGTATGCCTGGCTCAAATGCTGAGTCTGCATTCACTTATGTCCCTTCAGTAAAAGGTCCTAACAACCTTCCATTGCACAACTCTCAGTATGTAACTCCTGACCGTTTCATCCTCTCAGGTACATACAATGACAAATGCGGCAACCATTTCAGCCTTATCTACGAGGCGATGACAGGAGCAAGCTACTCATATATCATGGCTAATGATATGAATGGTGACGGTTATGCATACGATGCTCTCTATATCCCGACAGACAAGCAGGTTGCTGATAATGAGTTCCGTTTCAAAACTCCTGAGGATCAGAAGAACTTCATGGATTATGTCCACAACAGCAAATATCTGAGTAAACATCAGGGTGAGTATGCTGAGGCATACAGCCTTTATGCTCCTTGGGTTCACAGAGTTGACTTCAGCTACAAACATGATTTCAAGGTTAGAATCGGCAAGTCTGTGAACACTCTCCAGCTCAGCCTTGACATCAAGAACCTTCTTAACATCTTCAACTCAAATTGGGGTGTAAGCAAATATATCAATCCAGATATCAATTCAGGCAAAATCCTTAAGTATGAGTACACGGATGCAGAGGGCTATCCTGTATTCTCAGCTTCCAAAGGTGTAAACGGCAGTGCTCAGACATTTGTTCCTAGTGTTGGAATCGGACAGTGCTGGTATGCTTCAGTTGGAATCAAGTATATGTTCAACTAATTAATTGATAAATTCTTATGAAACTTAAATATTTATTCTTATCAATCTTTGCATCAGTACTTTGCTTGGTTGGATGTCAAGAAGAGTCTCTTACTTTGGACAATATTAAATTGTCTAATACTTTCCTTACAATTGATGCTGAGAAAGGTGGTGATGCCGTGTTCACAGTAAATGCCACCGAGGATTGGTACTTTGTTCAGGATGAAAACTGGCCGGAGGTCGTGAAATTTGCCAAAGATGAAAACGGCAAAACCTATAAGGCTTCTCATGACAAATGGGGTAACCTTACCAACGCAGAATCGGAGATTGATTCAAAAACTACAGCTTGGCTTACAACTGATGTTTTGAAAGGTGGCAAGGGTGAAACCAAAGTCACTTTGCACGCTGATGCAACTAAAGTCGGTAGGGAAATTGAACTTAGAATCGTTACAGGCGATAAAAGTATCCAGTTCGTTAAAGTACGTCAGGGTGACATGTCAGGCGCATTGGAGTGGCCAGGTAAGGCAAATGCCATTGTCGGTGCTACATATCTTTTGAAAAATGTGACTGTATCGGCTCTTGGTAACTATGCTTCTTATGGTGCTTTCTTTGTTACCGATTCATTTGGTGAGAATGTGCAGATTTATGGCTCTACAAGTGATTCAAAGAAGAATTATCCAGATGTAGCTGTTAGTGATGTCGTTACTTTCTCTGGTGTATGGTCATCTTATGGCAACTTCGAGAATGCAGAAATCAGCAAGTGGACTCCATCATTGCTCAAAGTCCTTACTGAATCCAAAGAAATTGCCAAGGAAGGCGATACATTCGAGATTAAGGCCGAGTTCAAAGGTGAAGGTGCATACTTTGCAGTTGCTCCTGAGTGTGCCGATTGGGTTTCTGTTACAAGCGTAACAACTGAAAAAGGCACTCCTTCAAAACTTGATCCGGATCCTGCAAGCATCGCTACTTATACTGTAGTGGTTGCACCAAATGAGGATGCTGCACGTACCGGCAAGATTACCTTGTCTTCTGGTTCTTCATCATTTAATTATGAGTTCAAGCAGTTAGGTGCTGTAATCAGTACTGTTGCCGAGGCTGTGGCGATGGAAAATGGCGAGTTTGTTACTATTCAGGCTACAGTTATGGCGTCAGGTTACAATGCTTACATCGTGAATGACGGTACAGCTTCATTGCTCATTTACAAAGGGAAAGTGACTCCAAAGGTAGGTGAGGTATACAAGATCAGCGGTACTATGGGTGCATATAACGAAGGCCGCCAGATTTCGGAACCTGCTTCTGAGGAACTTATTGAGGAAGTAACGGTAACTTATCCGGCTCCAAGTTTGGTTATTGACGGAACTAATGCTGATGAACTCCTCGCTACAAAGAACCTTGATATTCAGTATGTGAAAGCTATTGGTACGCTTTCAGTTTCCGGAAATTATTATAACCTTATGATTGAAGGCGCTGCCACTGCTCAGGGATCATTCTATGCATTGTCAGATGCTCAGAAAGCAAGCCTTAATGGTTTGAATGGGAAAAAGGTTACACTTGTCGGTTACTGGATGTCAATTTCATCATCAAAGGGTACTCCTAAGTTCTTGAACATAATGATGACTTCTTGCAAAGAATACGCGGACGGTGATGGGGAACTTGAGGAACCGAAAATGGTAGAGTGCACTCTTGACGGCGAGGCTATTAAGGCAGCTCATTCAGAGGCTTGGACATATTCATCAGGCGAGAAACTCATTACTACAGGAGAATATACTTGGACTGCATTCAATACTTATGCAAACGCTAATCAGGTAACCATTCAGATAAATAAAGGAAAAGGTGCTTATGTCTTGACTCCTAAGGTTGGCAAAATTACTAAGATTGCTGTTACTACAAATAGAAAGAATGACGGTACAGGTGACATGGGCGACAGACCGTTGGATATAATGACAGTTGATGGTACTGTTCTTCTTGATAATGCTTCCGGTCAGTCGTTGGCTGATGGTATGGAGATTTCAGGGGAACATGACCAGTTGAAAATCGCTTGTGACGAGACAGCTGGTGGTGCAACTTATATTACAAAAATTACAATTTGGGGTACTCTTTAATTCTTGAAATCGTCGAGTACACTAGTAAAAATATTTTCGGTCGGGTTTGCACAAAGCCCGACCGTTTTTATATCATAAGAATAATGGCATTTGTATTGCATGATGATATTAAAATTTATATATTTGCATAATAAATGATAATATTATGGGACAGACTGCAATTACTATTAGAATAGATACCAGCATCAAAAGGCAATTTGATGCTTTGTGTCAGGATTTTGGAATGAGTGCAAACACGGCATTCAATATTTTCGCACGGTCAGTTGTCCGAAACAGAAAGATTCCGTTTGAAATTCAAGCGGATTCTACAGATGAAATTATTGCGAAAGCGAGAGAAGCTATATCTGAGATGAGAGCCATTTCTACAGAAAACGGCAATTCTGAGATGTCGATAGATGAAATAAATGCTGAAATCCATGCTGTGCGAAACGCCATGTGAGTATGAAGCTATATTTTGCAGTTATCGATACCAATGTACTTGTGTCTGCATTGTTGGCAACTTTTAAGGGAAAAGATACAGCTCCTTTGCAAATCCTTTGGCATGTTTTGGATTCAGTAATTAAGCCTATTTATAATGAAGAGATTCTTAATGAATATAAGGAAGTGTTGTGCCGCAAGAAATTTCATTTTCCCGCTGAATCTGTTGATAAGGTTTTGAATGCAATTGTGGCTTTGGGGATTCATTCCGATAGAGTTGCTTCTTCGGAGATGTGCAATGACCCTAAAGATGTTGTGTTTTATGAAGTTGCTATTTCTGTAGATGATTCATATTTGATAACAGGAAATATTAAGGATTTTCCGATGAGGCCTTTTGTTGTAACGCCAGCTCAAATGTTGGAAATTGTCGGAAAGGAATGACATTAGGCGGAGATGATAATATTGTTTCCTTTTTTTAAGGAAACTTTTTAAAATTATTTCCTTTTTTCAAGGAAATGGATGTCGGGGAAATAATGGCGGGGCAAAGGACTGCACTCAATAAAAATTATGACACACTATAAAGGGGTTGTATCAAAATGCAAAATTTTGTACAACCCCTTTGTCAGACATCTATCTGATAAGTGCCGGTTACAGGTCAATTTCAATCAGATTGAATTTGAGGTCAAATTTCAACTCGATGCGGTTTGAGAGTTTCACTTCGTAGTCCCTGCGGTCTTTGCTGATTTCTTTTATCAACGTCTCCGGGTAATTTGTCTTGACATAGTTGAGAATCTGCTCTGGAATCACTGCACTTGGCACCTGCGAAGTCTTGCACTCGATTTCTTTCCAGTTGCCTTTGCCGTCAAATTCTATATTCTCTCCCGTTTTGAGCACAACGTCATAGGTCTTGCTGACGATGTCGTTGTCCACGGTTGCAAGCATAATCTTGCTTTTCGGGAAATGCGTCTTGATGAAACTCTGTGCCTGTGCCGGCAATTTATCTGCGGAAATCACTTTGTCATTCCCGGCATAACCCATTGTGAACACTGTAAACAGTGCAATGAGAATTGTAGTAAATCTTTTCATAATTGTAGAAATTAATGTTAATCTTCCGTTTGCTTTCCTATACAAAATTAGTACCGAATAATGTGGAAAATTGATGTGGTTTTTTATTTTTCTTTTAATCCTATGAGGATGAGATGATTAGCTTTTTGCAGACAATATGTTATATAAATAGGTGTCGAAAAAAGCAGAAAAAAGTCGAAAAAGATTTGGAGTGTAAGGATAAAAGGTGTATCTTTGCAGTCCTTTTCAACCAAAGCACCTGGAGACAGCCGCAAGACGTCAATCAGGATGATGGCGGAAGAAAAAAGTTCTA
>JBJEBQ010000059.1:0-93880 GCA_051870215.1 Candidatus Cryptobacteroides sp.
AGTGGGGACGTCCTATGCCTACGTTCTGGAACAGGTTCTGGACTGTGGAGTGCGATGAAACCAATAATAGAATGAATCCGGCAATCTATGGACCTGTGTCATTTGAGGAGGCAATGACTCACCCTGGCGAACTGATTGTGGCGCAAAAGTCCGAGAATAGTTACAATGTTTTCCCTGAATGGTGCACCAAGCCTGAGACAGATCTATGGGGCGTCGAGGGAGAAGAAGCGACTGAAGGTACAAAGTCAATCTACGATCCTTGTCCAAAGGGTTATAAGGTAATGTCAAAACCTGCACTTGAGGCGCTTGTTGTTTCCGGTGCTCCGGTTTATGATGCTGCCAATGCTGGAAAGCGTTCAGTGGTGGTCAATGGTCTGACTTTTATCTCTGGCGGTCGTATTTCAGCAAAGTGGCAGAGTGTAAATTCTCAACAGATACAAACGCAGCAAATGGGCGAAAACGGTCAGGTAACGGAAGGTTTTATATGGACAAATTTCTCTGCAAACCAGGGACATACTCTATACACCAATAATAGTACAGGTAAATTTCAAAAGGGTACTTTGGATCGTGCCAATGCTGCACCGATAAGGTGTATCAAGGATAATGACAACAGGTAAACTCATGAAGAATAGAAAAATAGCTCTTGTTATATCGGTAGTCGCTTTCTGCTGCTGTGCCTGCCAGAAAACGGTGAAGTCCGATGACAGAGGCAATAATGAGCAGCCGGGCTTTGAACTGCCGGCCAAGGCTATTGTACTTGCGGAGCAGTCGGTTCCTGCGGTGATGATTATGAATGCGGAGACTAATGTTGTGGTTTGGCAGTGGAATCCTGTGGATGCCGGTCTGACGGAGGAGGAGCAGGCATGGTTCGTGAATCCGAGCGAGGTGAAGCCTGTATATGACGGCACTTGTTTGCTTATGACGGCTTCCGGAGGGGCTGTGGCACTGATTCGTGTTGAGGACAGGAAACTCTTGTTTTACGGCAAATGCGGGGAATTCCCGAATCCTCATTCTGCGGAGATTCTTCCGGACGGAAACATTGTTACAGCAGAATCACGTTATGGCGAAATCTGTATTTTCGTGAGGACTGAAGATGCGCTCACGTCTGAGCCTAAGTCTGTAGCAAATCTTGCTGATGCCCATAATGCTGTGTGGAGTGAGGAGCACAATTGCCTTTTTATGACCGGTAAGGCGGCGGACGGCAAAGTGAGCCTGTACAAATTCGAATACAATGGAAAACACGACAATCCTGAGCTGATAAACCAAAAGGAAGTTTATCATTTTACGAATGAAACCGGTGGCCACGATCTTTATCCTGTTTATGGTGAAAAGAACAGGCTCTGGCTTTCAGCAGCGAACGGCGTTTACAAGGTCGATGTCAGCAAGCCTGAGGCCCCGGTCTGTGAAAAGTTATACAGTCTGTTGAGTATCAAAAGTGTGAGCAGCTCTCCTGATGGAATCGTGATGCTTAAACCTACTGAATCCTGGTGGGCCGAGGGGCTCATAAATGAAAAGGGAGAACGTCTGTTCATACTTCCGGGAATGAAATTTTACAAGGGCCGCTGGTGGCTTAAATAGTGATTTTTTAAAATTATAGTTTATGTCAAGGAATATAATAATCTGGCTTGGTGCTGCTATGCTTTTGGCGGCCTGCACTTCCACTCCCGACACGGCAGGCAACGGCAAGAAAGTCTATGCAGACTATCACGGGGTGCGATATACCCGGGAACATGACGGAAAGCTCGGCAGGTGGGAGATGTATGCGGACACTTATCAGTCTGCAACGGGACGCAAGACCTTGTGCTACAATGCAGACCTTATTGACAGTCTCGGGCGTCACGACATCGCTGCCACGGCTTATCCCTTGACAGGTATGCAGTCCAATTTAGATGAGGATCTGATTGAATACCAGATACTTCAGGCAAAGACTGCTCTGATTGACGGCTTTTTCATCGAGTGGGGCTTTCTGCCTCATGAAAACGACCTGCTTCTGAAAGCCATGCAGAAAGTGGCCGCCAAATATGATTTTGAGGTGGGCGTGAACTGGTGCGACGGCTGGCTGTATTACAATTGGATTACTAAGATATATCCGGAAATCAATTCGCGCGAGGCCAAGACGGATTATATGACGGAGTGTTATCAGTATCTGATTGACAGCGTTTTCAATGCTCCGACAGCTCCGCTGGTCAAGGACTATCCTGTGTTCTATCATTTCGGGCCTGGAGCGACAGTAGAGGAGTTTGCACGGGTCAAGTCTGCCGTACAGCTGCCCGAGGGTATGCCGGAACCTGTTGCACTGCGCCGCTGGGCCGATTGGGGTACGCTTGAAAATGACAGCTATGTCCCTGTTACTCAGAGTGATGAAATGGATGCTTGGTCCGCTGTCGGAGAGATACCTGCGCCGTGGATTCCGGCGAGACTCAGGCCTATGGACGAAAAATATCCTTACTGGGACAATTATGCCGAGACGCGTGACCTTATAGAGTTCATGAAGCCTTTCCGTGATTCAATCTGGTTGAGCGACAGGGCTTCGTATGTGGTGAAGTCCGGTTTTGCCATGCCGGGGATGGACAACAGCGGTTGCGCAGGCTGGGGACGCGGACATTTCTTTTATATACCGAGACATGAGGGACAGACCTACAGGCAGATGTGGGATTTCTGCATGGAGTCTGCCGACAGCCTGGACATGATGTTCATCGCTTCGTGGAGCGACTACACCGAGGGACACGAGATTGAGCCGACTGTGGAGAACGGTTACAGGGAAGTGCTCACTACTCTCGAATATGCGGCCCGGTTCAAGGGGCTGGAAGCGGACGAAAGCGGTGTGGAACTGCCTCTGCGTCTCTTCAAAGCCCGCAAGTTCTGCAGATTTTTAGAGTCCTGCGGAGAGGATGTCACGGCCGTCATGGCTGGATTGGATGAGGCGGCTAAGGCTGTTTCCAAAGCTGAATACAGCCATGCCGGGCGGGTGATTGAATCAGTTGAAAAGTTCATTGCAGGCTTGGAAAAAGGACTGCAAAGCGACAGCCTCGTTTATGAAGATTGTGGCAGGAATATCCGTCTGCCCGAAGAAACTGTGGAACTTCTTAAGGAAAAGAATTTCAACTGTACTCTCGAATTTGAATATCGGGATGCGGGCCGCGAATATCTTTTCGTGCGTTCCGCGAAGTCAGCCAAGGACGGCTCCGAAGTGATGGGCAAACTGCGGACTGATGACAGCGACGAGTGGAAAAAAGCCTGTATGGAAGTGTCCAAGGCACTTTTCGATTTTTCTCCTGATAAAAATCTGCTTTCTTTCGGAGGCGATGTTGAAATCCGCAATATAAAACTTACTTTCATTGTTTATTCTATGTAATCATTTGCATATGAGAGCTTTGTATATTGTCTTTCTGTCTGTGCTCCTCATGTGTTCCTGCAGATCCAATGTGGCTGAATTTGAGCATCAGGGGCTGCATTATTCCATTTCCTTCCATTCGGAGGACATCGTCCATCTGACTGTCTGCCCGGATGGAACCGAAGCGGGGCTGCACCCAAGCCTTGCGGTTGAGGAATATACGCCTTATGCCTGCAGCGTCAAAGAAAATGAGCAGTGCATTATGGCTCAGACGGCCGCTCTGAGGGTAGAGTTCGACAAGTCATCGGGCTGTATTTATTTTTATGACAAAAACGGATATCTTCTTCTCTGCGATTCCGGACGCAGCTTTTCGGAGGTGAATGTGGCCGGAGAGGATACCCACAGTCTGTTCCAGTCTTTCAGAAGCAGCGGAGATGAAGCTTTGTACGGACTCGGGCAGTATCAGGACGCCTGTCTCAATTACAGGGGCAGGTCCGCACGCCTGGTGCAGTCCAATATGGACATTGTGAACCCGTTCCTTGTGACGACGGGCGGCTACGGGATTTTGTGGGACAATTATTCCGCTACGGATTTTCATGATGACGGCATTTGTTTCAGCTTTGCGTCCGAAGTGGCGGATAGGGCTGATTATTATGTGCTTGCCGGAGAGAATATGGATGCTCTTGTGGGGGCGTACCGCCGGCTTACCGGCAAGGTCCCGATGTTTCCGCGCTCGGTCTTCGGTTTCTGGCAGTCTAAGGAAAGGTACAGGTCTTTTGACGAACTTTCCGAGGTCGTGGCTGAGTTCCGCCGCAGGGAAATCCCTCTCGACAATATTGTGCAGGACTGGGAATATTGGGGAGACAAGCCGCACTGGAATTCCATGCGCTTCGATGCTCCGGGATTTTCGGACGCGGGGGAGCGTATCCGTGCCCTGCATGAGGAGGGAAATGTGAATTTCATGCTTTCGGTGTGGCCCGGATTCGGCCCGGAAACGGAAATCTGTCATGAACTGGACTCTGCGGGGGCTTTGTTTGACGAGCCTACATGGGCGGGATATAAGGTGTATGATGCCTTCAATCCCGCAGCAAGGGATATTTTCTGGAAGCATTTGAAAGGTCTTGCCGATATGGGCGTGGACGCCTGGTGGCTGGACGCTACCGAGCCTTCTTTTCGGGACGGATTTACGCAGGACGGGCAGGAGGCGCGTTCAAAATCGGCTGGAATGACGCATATCGGCTCTTTCAACCGCTATCTCAATGCCTATTCTTTGGAAATGATGAAGGATCTGTATCCTCGTCTGCGTGAGCACAATCCTGACAGACGTGTGTTTATTTTCACCCGTTCCGCCTTTGCCTCGCAGCAGCGTTATGCCACGGCTCTGTGGTCGGGGGATGTGTCGGCTTCGTGGGAGATATTCCACAACCAGTTGCTTGAAGGTCTGAATATTTCTGTGTCCGGCATTCCTTACTGGACTTCCGACACGGGCGGATTTTATGTCTATGGCAGGGACGGGGAGTATCCGGACGGGCTTGCGGACGAGGAATATAAGGAACTTTATTCGAGGTGGTTCCAGTTCGGTGCATTCACTCCGATATTCCGTGCCCACGGGACGGAGATTCCGCGCGAGCCGTGGCAGTTCGGGGACGAGGGCGATGTGTGGTATGACAATCAGGTGAAGTATATCAGGCTGCGTTACCGCCTGCTTCCGTATATCTATTCTGTCTCCCGTATGGTGACGGAGAATGATTACACTTTCATGAGGCCTTTGGCTATGGATTTTCCTGCCGACAGCAGGGCTTTGGATGTGGACTATGCCTATATGTTCGGTCCGGCTTTCTATGTCCGTCCGGTGTTCAGGCCAGCTGCCGAAGAGCCTGTTGTAGAGACTTATCTGCCTGAATGCCAGGGAACTTTGTGGTATGAATTCGAGACTTCGAAGCCGTGCCGGGCAGGCACCGTGCATTCCGTACCGAACCGTATCGATGTGCTTCCGCTTTACGTCCGGGCAGGTTCGATTGTCCCTATGGCCGAGGTGAAACAATGGGCTGGCGAATACCCCGACACGAAACTTGACATCGCCGTATATGCCGGCGCTGACGGGGAGTTTGTCTGGTATGACGACGAGGGTGATTCTTATCGCTATGAGCATGGACTGTGTTCGGAAGTGAGGATGTCATGGGACGATTCCGCCCGTAGGCTCACTTTCTCCGGACGCCAAGGAAGCTGGCCGGGTATGCCGGAGTCCATGCAGATGAGGGTGACGCTGCATCTTCCTTCCGGCGAAACGGTCTGCAGGACAATCGATTATAACAACAAGGAAATAACACTGGGTTTATGAAAAGAATATTGATGTTTACAGTCATGATGATGACGGCGGTGTCTGCGGTGCAGGCGCAGCAGAGGGTGGTGTATACCATCAATGACGCATGGGAGTTTGCAAAGGATGGCGGGACTGCCGAAGTGGTGGACATTCCCCACACTTGGAATGCGGAGGACGGTGACGATGACGTGCCGGGCTATTACAGAGGGGCGGCCACCTATAGGAAATCGCTGTATATCCCGGCGGAAATGGCCGGCAGATATGCGGAAATCTATTTCGAGGGCGCAAACCAGGAAGTTACGGTCTATGTGAACGGACAGCTTGCCGGGGAGCATATCGGGGGATATACAAGGTTCAATTTCGACATTACCCCGTACATCAGCTGCGGTGGGAAGAATGATTTTGAAATAAGGGTGAGCAACCGCCACAATCCGGATATTCCGCCTTTGTCTGCAGATTTCACTTTCTACGGCGGTATCTACAGGGATGTGTACCTGCGTTTTATGAATCCTGTGCACATCGCGACCGACGACTATGCTTCCGCCGGCGTGTATCTGCGTACTCCGTCGGTGAGCGAAAGTGCTGCTACAGTGGAGCTCACCACTCTGCTCGACAACGGCCTGGCAGCGAAGACAAGTGTGCTGGTGGAGAATGAAATACGTGATGCGGCCGGTAAGGTCGTGGCTGTCGGCAGAAAGACTGTCAGATTGGCTGCCAATGAGAATAAAATGTCATACGTGGCGAAGTTCAATCTGGAAAATCCTCAGCTCTGGGACATAGATAGCCCATATCTGTATACCGCCTGCTCCCGTGTTTATGACAAAAAGACCGGTGTTCTTTTAGATGAAGTGTCACAGCCTTTGGGCCTGAGGTGGTTTTCTTTCGACCCGGACAAAGGTTTCTTCCTCAATGGAAAACACCGCAAACTGGTCGGCACTTCGCGCCATCAGGATTTCTACAGAAAGGGGAATGCCCTGCGCGACGAGTTCCATGTGCAGGATGTAATGCTTCTGAAGGAGATGGGCGGCAATTTTCTGCGTGTGGCGCATTATCCGCAGGATCCTGTGGTCATGGAAATGTGCGACAGACTCGGTATTGTGACTTCGGTGGAAATTCCTGTAGTCAATGCGGTCACCGAGTCGCAGGCGTTCCTCGACAATTCGGTGAATATGGCAGTGGAGATGGTGCGTCAGGATTTCAACCATCCGAGCGTGATGATATGGGGCTATATGAATGAAATATTGCTCCGCCAGCCTTATGAAGGAGGTAGAGAACTGGATGATTATTATCTGTTTACAGAAAAAGTTGCGCGTTCGTTGGAGGATAGAATCCGTGAGGAGGATCCTTCCCGCTATACCATGATGGCATATCACAATGCCCCTTCGAGATATGAAAAGGCGCGGCTGACTGATATTCCGATGATCCAGGGATGGAATCTTTATCAGGGCTGGTATGAGCCTGACATCAACGAGTTCCAGAGGCTGTTGGACAGGGCGCATAGGCAGTACAAGGGAAAGGTGCTGTTTGTGACAGAATACGGGCCGGGAGTCGATCCGCGCCTGCATTCGTACAAGGGAGAGCGTTTCGATTTCTCCCAGGAATACGGTCTGTTTTATCACAGACATTATATGAACGAAATGGAGAAGCGTCCTTTCATTGCCGGGTCGAGCCTGTGGAATCTTAACGATTTCTATTCCGAGCCGAGGATTGACGCTGTCCCTCATGTGAACAACAAAGGTATAACCGGTCTTGACAGGGAGAAGAAGGACAGCTATCTTTTCTACAGTGCGCGTCTGTCGGACAAACCGTATCTTGCCATAGGAAACAGGCATTGGAAGTCGCGTGGAGGGGCTGAGACTTCTGCGGGGCAATGTGTGCAGTCAGTCCCTGTTTTTGCAAATACTTCCACCGTCACCCTGACTGTCAACGGCAAATGTCTCGGAGACAGGAAGCCTGACGGCTGTGTGGCCATGTTCGATGTACCGTTTGCGGACGGCATCAATGTGCTGGAACTTTCGGGCGAGAGGGACGGCGTGCGTCTGAACGACAGACTGGTCGTGGATTTCAGGCTGGTACCGCAAAAATTGGAGGATTTCACTCAAATCAATGTAATGCTCGGGTCTCCGCGTTATTTCGACGACAGGATTGCGGGACTGGCATGGATACCGGAACAGGAGTATACGCCCGGAAGCTGGGGCTATGTCGGCGGTGAGGCGTACAGGCGCGGAACAGGTTTCGGCAGCATGCTGGGCTCGGATGTCAATATTTTCGGTACGGATGAAAATCCGCTTTTCCAGACCCAGAGAGTCGGTATAGAGGCTTTCAAAGCCGATGTTCCGGATGGTGAGTACTCTGTATATCTGTATTTTGCGGAGCTTGACAAGGACATACAGCGCAAAAGTCTTGCGTACAATTTAGGTGCTGAGGCAGGAGAGACTTCGGACGGGGACAGAATATTCGATGTGGCAATCAACGGGACGAAGGTTTTGGGCCGTTTCAATATTGCGGAAGAGTATGGTCCGGCACGTGCTGTCATTAAGAAATTCATCGTGACTGTCTCTGACGGCAAAGGACTCAATGTCTCTTTTGACAAAGCCGTGGGAGAACCGGTGCTCAATGCGATAAGAATTTATCGGAATTTCTAATGTACGATTTGGACTTCCTAAATAAAATTCAGGTCTGTATTGTGTTGGATTATAATTGCTTATATGATACAGACCTTTTATTCCGTTTAGGTGCTTAGCGTAAAAAAAGGACTTTCTTTGCTTGGAAGTTCCATACTTCCTATCTTTGTAGTACCATATAATTTTAGACATGAATATTGATACTAATTCAGGAATTTCAGTAGACTGTACGGTGTTCGGTTTTGACGGGCAGAGCCTCAAGGTGCTGCTCATACGGCGTAATTATTTTGCTGCTGAGGGTCATGAAAATGATTTGAAGCTCCCCGGGGCAATGATTTTGGAGAATGAAACTCTGCCGGATGCGGCTGCGAGGGTCCTGAAGGAGAGTACCGGACTTACGGATATCTATCTGAAACAGACTTATATTTATTCTAATCCCAAAAGGGTCAGCGACGAGGAACTCGACTGGATATGCAAATTCCACAATATCAAGACTGACAGGGTAGTGACTGTCGGTTATTACGCTCTGGTCAAGCTGACGCACGGAATAGCCTCCTATACTGCACGCAAAGGGGCCCAGTGGATTGAGGTGGATAAAGTGCGACACCTGATTATGGATCACATGGAAATTCTCGGCGACGCTCTTGCCATTCTGCAAAAGGAATTTACCCACACTCCGATAGCTTTTGAACTCCTGCCCAAGAAATTTACAATCAGGCAGATGCAGAACCTTTTCGAGGCGGTTTTCGGCATCGCTATCGACAACAGGAACTTCCGCAAGAAGATACTCACTTCGGGGCTGCTGACTTCGACGGGGGAAATCGAGAAGAATGTATCGCACAAGCCTGCTCTGTATTACACTTTCAACAAGACTGCCTACAACAGGGCGATGAAAGATAAATTCAAATTGAAATTCATAGATAACTGGTCATACTAAAGGAAATAATCATGTATAGTTTGGGAATTGACATAGGCTCTTCGTCCGTGAAGGTCTCTCTGCTTGACATTGAGTCAGGCGTATGCTTTGCGTCATCAACGAATCCGAAAAGTGAAATGCCTATCAAGGCTCTGAAACCTGGTTGGGCCGAGCAGAATCCTGAGATGTGGTGGAAATATGTATGTGAGGGCGTCAGGGATCTGGCGACGAAGGCCGATATGGCTGAAGTAAAGTGCATAGGTGTGACTTATCAGATGCACGGACTTGTGACGCTTGACAGCGAGGGAAGACTCGTGAGGGATGCTATTATATGGTGTGATTCGAGGGCTGTGGAGCTTGGCCGCGAGGCTATGGAGGCTATAGGCAAGGAAAAATGTCTGGATGGACTGCTCAATTCTCCGGGCAATTTTACGGCTTCGAAACTGGCATGGGTAAAACGCAATGAACCTGAGCTTTTTGCAAAAACGGCAACTTTCTGCCTGCCTGGCGATTATATAGCTTACAAACTTTCCGGCGACATCAGGACTACGGAAACAGGCCTCTCTGAGCAGATACTCTGGGATTTCAAAAATGAGCGCAAGGCGTCGTTTGTCGCTGACTATTATGGTATTGCAGATGAACTCATACCTGAGACTGTACCCGCTATCGGTGTCCAGTCATATACTTCGGCGGAAACCGAAAGACTGCTTGGCATCAAGGAAGGAACTCCGATTTCCTACCGCGCCGGCGACCAGCCGAACAATGCATTCTCTCTCAATGTCCTTGACGCGGGCGAAATTGCGGCTACAGGCGGAACCAGCGGCGTAGTCTATGGCGTGAGTGATGTCCCCAAGGCGGACAGGGCTTCACGTGTGAATACTTTCATCCACGTGAGCCACAGCAAGGAGAATCCGCGTTACGGCATACTGCTCTGCATCAACGGCACGGGGATTATGAACGCTTGGATACGACGCAATTTTGCGGCAGGGCTCAGCTATGACGGGATGAACGCTCTTGCGGCTGCGGTGCCTGCAGGTTCCGAGGGGGTCAGGGTACTTCCTTTCGGCAATGGAGCCGAGCGCGTGCTCGAAAACAAATGTACGGGTGCTTCGGTTTCCGGTCTTGATCTGAACAGGCACAGCCTCGGGCATATACTCCGTGCCACTCAGGAGGGTATCGCATTTTCTTTCAAATATGGAATAGACATTATGACGGGAATGGGCCTGAAGCCGAATGTAATCAAGGCCGGTAAGGCGAATATGTTCCTTTCTCCGGTGTTCTGCCAGACTTTGGCGACGATTACCGGAGCGGATATCGAACTCTATGATACAGACGGAGCTCTCGGTGCCGCGCGTGGTGCAGCTCTCGGGGCAGGATATTATGCTTCGCGTGAGGAGTGTTTCGCTTTGCTGAAGAAATTGGAGCTTGTGTCTCCTTGCGAGGCTGACAAAGCGGCTCTGGACGAAGCGTATACGGCCTGGAAAGAAGAATTGGAAAGACGGTTCTGAAATTAATTAATACTATATGTACAAGATTCCTCCACGCGCTGCGCTTGGTCGGAATGACAGAATAAGTCGTTCGGAAAGACAGCTTTGAGGAATTGAATAAGGAATGTAAACATTAAAAAATAAACGATTATGGCAACAAAAGAATTTTTCCCTGGAATTTCAAAAATCCAGTTTGAGGGTACTGCTTCCAAAAACCCTATGGCTTTTCATTATTATGAACCGGAGAGAGTCGTCTGCGGACGCAAAATGAAAGACTGGTTCAAATTCTCTATGGCCTGGTGGCACACACTCTGCGCTGAGGGAGCTGACCAGTTCGGCGGCGGTACACGGAATCTGCCGTGGAATGAAGGCGCAACTGCTCTGGAGCGTGCAAAGGCAAAAATGGATGCCGGCTTTGAGTTCATGCAGAAGCTTGGTATCGAGTACTACTGTTTCCATGATGTTGACCTCGTTGATGAGGGCGCAAGCATTGAGGAATATGAGAACAATATGAAAGAAATGACTGCATACGCAAAGCAGAAACAGGAAGAGACAGGCATCAAGCTTCTTTGGGGTACTGCAAATGTTTTCGGCCACAAACGCTATATGAACGGTGCTTCGACCAACCCTTATTTCCCTACCGCAGCCCGTGCAATGCTGCAGATCAAGAATGCAATCGATGCCACCATCGCACTCGGCGGTCAGAACTATGTATTCTGGGGCGGTCGCGAAGGCTATATGTCACTTCTCAACACAGATATGAAACGTGAGAAAGCCCATCTTGCAACTATGCTGAAAATGGCAAGGGACTATGCACGTTCAAAGGGCTTCAAGGGCAATTTCCTTATCGAGCCTAAGCCTATGGAGCCTATGAAGCATCAGTATGATGTTGACACCGAGACTGTTATCGGTTTCCTTAGGGCAAATGGCCTTGACAAGGATTTCAAGGTGAATATCGAGGTCAACCATGCAACGCTCGCAGGCCACACTTTCGAGCACGAACTCCAGTGTGCAGTAGACGCCGGTGTTCTCGGATCAATCGATGCCAACAGGGGTGACTATCAGAACGGCTGGGACACCGACCAGTTCCCTATTGACCTTTACGAACTCGTTCAGGCTATGATTGTCATCATCAGAGGCGGCGGACTCCAGGGCGGCGGTACCAATTTCGATGCCAAGGTCAGAAGAAATTCCGTCGATCTGGAGGATCTCGTAATCGCCCATATTTCAGGTATGGATGTAATGGCAAGAGCCCTGCTTATCGCTGCTGACATTCTCGAAAATTCAGAATATCCTAAGATGCTCGCCGAGCGTTATGCTTCATTTGACGAGGGCGAGGGCAAGAAATTCGAGAACGGAGAGCTTACTCTTGAGGACGTTGCAGAGATTGCCCGCCGCAACGGTGAGCCTGAGGCCAAGAGCGGCAGACAGGAGCTTTATGAGACTCTCATCAACCTTTATATCAAATAAAGATGGCTGCACAAGGTCAGAACAAAGCCTATCTTTTCTCGATAGTGCTTATTGCAATAATCGGGGGTCTGCTCTTCGGATATGACACTGCTGTCGTGTCCGGAGCCGAGCAGGCTCTCGACAATTTCTTCAGAGGAGCGACGGATTTCACCTACACCAAACTTCTTCACGGCTTCACCGCTTCGAGTGCGCTGATAGGCTGTGTCATCGGTGGCGCGATTTCCGGATTCTTAGCTTCTTCTGTGGGCAGAAAGAAATCCCTTCTCATAGCAGGAGCCCTTTTCTTCATTTCGGCCTTGGGCTCATGGGGACCTGAAAGCGGTATCCTGCCATACGGCCAGCCGTCACTTGCACTCCTCGTGATGTTCAATGTCTACAGAATTATCGGAGGTATCGGTGTGGGACTTGCTTCTGCAATCTGTCCTATGTATATTGCCGAGATTTCTCCTGCAAAAATCCGTGGAACTCTTGTCTCATGCAACCAGTTCGCCATTATTTTCGGTATGTTGGTGGTTTATTTTGTGAATTATCTCATCAGAAACAACCTTGCCGACACTCAGGAGGCCATTAACGCTGCCATGACAGAAATTGGCTGGCGCAGGATGTTCCTCAGCGAGTGCGTGCCTGCCGGTCTGTTTTTCTGCCTCATATTCCTCGTACCTGAGACTCCGCGCTACCTTGTCATGAAAGGCAAGCCGGATGTCGCTTTGGGCATTCTGACCCGCATCAACGGTGCTGAAGAGGGCGGCAGAGTGCTTGCCGAGATTAAGGAAAATATCCAGGAGAAGACCGAGAAAGTGTTCTCATACGGCAAGACCGTGATTTTGGTCGGTGCTCTTCTGTCATTCTTCCAGCAGGCAATCGGTATCAATGTTGTGCTCTATTATGCCCCGAGAATATTTGAGAACCTCGGTGCCAGCGGAGACGCTTCGATGGTGCAGACCGTTGTAATGGGGGTAGTGAACATCATTTTCACTTTGGTTGCGATTTTTACGGTTGACAAATGGGGACGCAAGCCTTTGTTGATTGTAGGTTCTGCCGGTATGATGGTGGGCATGGTCGCACTTGCCATATTCTCATTCACTGATATGATCGGTATTGCCGCTCTGGTGTTTATCATCATCTACACTGCTTCGTTCATGATGTCCTGGGGACCTATCTGCTGGGTGTTGATTGCAGAAATTTTTCCGAATACCATCAGGTCGCAGGCTGTTGCAATCGCCGTTGCCGTGCAGTGGGTTGCCAATTTCCTTGTTTCTTCGACTTTCCCGTCGCTGAGTGCGTGGAGTGTCGGCGGCACCTATCTGATTTATGCTGCGATGTGTCTGCTGTCAGCGCTTTTCGTCTGGAAATTTGTCCCTGAGACAAAAGGAAAGTCTTTGGAGGATATGTCAGCCCTTTGGCGCAACAGAAAATAGTTGCATACTTGTCATTCCGACCAGGCGCAGCGCGTGGAGGAATCTTGTACATGTTTTGGCTTGTTCATGGACCTGTGTCAATCTGATGCAGGTCTTTGTTGTTTTCCTCCTGTCATCCTGAGCGACTGTAAGGAGTCGAATGGACGAAGGATCTTGTACATATTGCGTTTTTTTTCACTAACTTTGCGCCGGTTTAGAAAAAATAATCTTATGCATACAAGAGAAGAAAAAATGCAGGCCTTCGGCCGGATAATCGACATTTTAGACGAGTTGAGGGTGAAATGCCCGTGGGACAGGAAACAGACCAATGAGAGCCTTCGCCCGAATACCATTGAGGAGACTTTTGAACTCAGCGACGCCATACTTCAGGAGGATGACCACAATATTTCTAAAGAACTTGGCGATGTGCTGCTGCATATTCTGTTTTATGCCAAAATCGGAGAGGAAAAGGGGAATTTCGACATTGTGGATGTTATCAATAATCTGAGTGACAAGCTGATATACCGTCATCCGCATGTGTTTTCGACCGCTCAGGTGGCCGATGCCGCTGATGTTTGCAAACAGTGGGAAATGCTTAAGACCAAGGAGAAAGACGGTAACAAGACCGTGCTTTCCGGAGTCCCTGTATCACTTCCGTCGGTAATCAAGGCATACAGAATGCAGGACAAGGCACGCGGTGTGGGCTTTGACTGGGAGGAAAAGTCGCAGGTATGGGACAAGGTGCAGGAGGAACTCGGGGAATTGAATACCGAGCTTGCCGCTATGGATGCCGCACAGAATGATGAGGCGAAGAAGTCCGCAACAGAACGCGCAGAAAGCGAGTTAGGCGATTATCTTTTCTCAATCATCAATGCTGCAAGGCTTTACGGACTAAATCCTGATACTGCCTTGGAGCGTACCTGCCAGAAATTCCGCAATCGTTTCACTTATCTTGAGGAGCATACCATACGTCAGGGACGTGACCTGAAGGACATGACCCTCGCCGAAATGGATGCCATCTGGGACGAAGCCAAAAAACTTGAGAATCTGTAGAAAATGTGGCAGGAAAGGACTGAGCTGCTTATAGGAGCAGAGAAGTTGGAGAAATTCCGCGCTTCAAGCGTGGCGGTAATCGGTGTCGGCGGTGTGGGAGGCTATGCCGCAGAGATGATAGTGCGCGCCGGAGTCGGTCATCTGCTCATACTCGATGCGGACAAAGTCAGCGAGACCAACAAGAACCGCCAGCTGCTTGCCCTGGATTCGACCGTCGGCATGGACAAATGTGATGTGCTCGCCGAGCGCCTCAGGGATATTAATCCTGAGCTGGACCTTGTGATAATCAAGGAGTTCCTGACACCGGAGAATGTCGCCCAGCTGCTTGGAGACTACAGATTCGATTTCCTGGTGGATGCCATTGACACGCTTGCTCCCAAACTTCATCTGATAAAGTATTGCATGGACCGGGGCATTCCTTTGGTGTCTTCTATGGGGGCCGGAGCGAAATTCGATGTCACGAAGGTGCGTATCACTGATGTGTCCAAATCGTTCAACTGTCCGCTTGCCTACATCGTGCGCAAAAGGCTGCGCCACATGGGTATAAGCAAGGGCTTCAAGGTGGTCTTTTCCGAGGAACTGCCTGACAAGGAATCGATTGTGCCTTGCGAAGGTGAACGCAACAAAAAGTCCCAGGTCGGCACGATTTCCTACATTCCGGCGGTCTTCGGCTGCGCTTGTGCGCAGGCTGCAATTCAGTCATTGTTGGCAGAATAGTATTTTTTTCTTACTTTTGCACTAAAGTTATCAAATATGGCAGAAAACTCACTTTTGGAGAAGGTAATGGGCCTTCAGGAAAAATATGACAGACTTCAGGAGCAGCTTGCCGACCCTGAGGTGATTTCGGATATGAAAAAATTCGTTCAGCTGAACAAGGAATTCAAGGAACTTTCTCCTATTCTCAAGGCAGGCAACGAATACAAGAAAATGCTTGAGGAATATGAGATGGCAAAAGACATCATTGCCAATGAGAAAGACGAGGATTTGAGGGAGATGGCCAAGGAGGAAATGGCTGAAATCGAGCCTAAGATCCCTGAAATGGAGCAGAACATCAAGCTTCTGCTTATTCCTGCGGACCCTCAGGACAGCAAGAATGCGATTCTCGAAATCCGTGGCGGTGCCGGTGGTGATGAGGCTGCAATTTTTGCGGGCGACCTTTTCCGTATGTATTCGAAATACTGCGAGCAGAGAGGCTGGAAAATGGAGGTTACCAACCAGCAGGAAGGTGCTGCCGGCGGTTTCAAGGAGATAGTCTGCAAGGTGAGCGGCGAGGGTGTCTACGGAGTGCTGAAATACGAGTCCGGAGTGCACCGCGTGCAGCGTGTGCCTCAGACCGAGACCCAGGGACGAGTGCATACTTCAGCAGCTTCAGTGGCAGTGCTTCCTGAAGCTGACGAGTTTGACATCGAATTGAATATGAATGATATCCGTAAGGATACTTTCTGTTCTTCAGGCCCTGGCGGACAATCTGTGAACACCACTTATTCGGCTATCCGTCTTACGCATATCCCTACAGGTATCGTAGTGCAGTGCCAGGACCAGAAGTCGCAGCTCAAGAACTTCGACAAGGCATTGATCGAGCTGCGTACCCGTATCTATAATATGGAATATGAGAAATATCTGAACGAGATTTCGGCGAAACGCAAGACTATGGTCTCTACGGGTGACCGTTCTGCGAAAATCCGCACCTACAACTATCCTCAGTCGCGCGTGACAGACCATCGTATCAACTACACGATGTACAATCTGCCTGTCTTTATGGACGGTGCGATTCAGGATGTGCTTGACCAGCTGCAGATTGCGGAGAACGCCGAGCGCCTCAAGGCAGCGGGCGAAGAGGCTTAAAGGCTGTCGGGTTTTATTTTCCGAACCCGGATTCTTTACCGGAGACTCCTTTCCACGATGTCGGGACAGGAGCCTCTATTGTTATAGGCTCTTTCTTCACAGGGTGGACGAAAGTGATTCTGCGTGCGTGGAGTGAAATGCCGCCGTCGGGATTTGAACGCGGTGCGCCGTATTTGAGGTCACCTTTGATGGGACAGCCCATATTTGCAAGCTGGCAGCGTATCTGGTGGTGACGGCCTGTCATCAGCTCCACTTCGAGGAGAAAATATCTGTCCGTTCTGCCGATATAGTCATATCTCAGTTTTGCTGTCTTGGCGTCGGCACGTGTCTGGCCTTTGCGGCAGATATAGGATTTGTTCTGCTTTTCGTTTCTCCATAGCAGGTCTTCAAGTTCGGCATGCTTTTCTGCCGGTTCCATGCAGCACAAAGCCCAGTAGAATTTGTGCACATCTCCGTTGCGGAACATTTCGTTGAGTCTTTCGAGAGCCTTTGAAGTCTTGGCAAGCAGCGTGATGCCGCTTACAGGCCGGTCCAGACGGTGTGGCAGGCCGAGGAACACTTTGCCCGGCTTGTTGTCCCTCCGGGCGATAAACGCCTTGTAGGTCTCGCAGAGAGGCTCGTCCTCCGTTTTGTCGCCCTGGACAATTTCCCCCACTTTTTTGTTTACCGCTAAAATATGATTGTCCTCGTAGAGTATGCGTCCTGCGAGGTCCGAGTATTCTTCGTTTGAAAGCTGTCTGTATTCCATAATGTCTTGTTTGTTTAGGGAGCAAAATTAGCAATTTGAGAAAAATAATGTCACAATTTTTCATTCTTTCTGACAAATTTCTGCCATTTTGGCATAATTTTTTGTTTCCGTTGCCGTGGCACAACTTTCGATTATACCAAAAGCGTTCTGATTTCAGAGCTTCCTCTTCAAAAGGACGGCGAAGAAACGGAGCGGGAAAAATTATTAACTGAAAATAAAAAAAAGGAGAAAATATTATGGGAAAAATTATTGGTATCGACCTCGGAACTACGAACTCATGCGTAGCCGTAATGGAAGGAAATGAACCTGCAGTTATCATCAATAACGAAGGTCAGCGTACAACCCCTTCAGTAGTTGCATTTACTGACGGCGGTGAAAGAAAAATCGGTAACCCTGCAAAACGTCAGGCAATTACCAACCCTCACAAAACCGTGTTCTCAATCAAGAGATTCATGGGTGAGACTTACGATCAGGTAAGCAAGGAAATTGACAGAATGCCGTACAAAGTTGTCAAAGGTGACAACAACACTCCGCGTGTGGACATTGACGGTAAATTATACACGCCTCAGGAGATTTCTGCAATGATTCTTCAGAAGATGAAAAAAACTGCAGAAGACTATCTCCGCCAGGAAGTTACAGAGGCTGTCATCACAGTGCCTGCATACTTTTCTGACTCACAGCGTCAGGCAACCAAAGAGGCCGGCCGTATCGCAGGTCTTGATGTGAAACGTATCATCAACGAACCTACCGCAGCCGCTCTTGCATACGGTCTTGACCACAAGAACAAAGATATGAAAGTCGCAGTCTACGACCTCGGTGGCGGTACCTTCGATATTTCTATCCTCGAATTGGGTGACGGTGTGTTTGAAGTGCTTGCAACAAACGGTAACACCCACCTCGGCGGTGATGATTTCGACCAGGTGATCATCGACTGGCTGGCTTCAGAATTCGCTGCTGAAAACGACGGTGTCGACCTGAAGAAGGACCCTATGGCACTCCAGAGATTGAAAGAGGCTGCAGAAAAAGCCAAAATCGAGCTTTCAAGCCAGTCTTCAGCTGAGATCAACCTGCCTTACATCATGCCTGTAGGCGGTATTCCAAAACACTTGGTAAAGACCCTTACACGTGCCAAATTCGAGCAGCTTGCCGACAATCTTATCCAGAGCACTATCGAGCCTTGCCGCAAAGCATTGAGCGACGCAGGTCTCAGCGCTTCAGATATTGATGAGGTACTTCTCGTCGGTGGTTCAACACGTATTCCTGCAGTTCAGGAAATCGTCAAGAAGTTCTTCGGCAAAGAGCCTAACAAGAGCGTCAACCCAGATGAGGTGGTCGCAGTCGGTGCAGCAATCCAGGGTGGTGTGCTCGCAGGTGATGTTCACGACGTGCTTCTGCTTGATGTCACTCCGCTTTCACTCGGTATTGAGACCCTCGGTGGCGTAATGACCAAACTTATCGACGCCAACACTACCATCCCTACCAAGAAGTCGCAGGTGTTCTCAACTGCAGCTGACAACCAGCCGGCCGTTGATATCCATGTGCTCCAGGGTGAGAGACCTATGGCAAAGGACAACAAGCTCATCGGTAAATTCATCCTCGACGGTATAGCTCCGGCAATGCGTGGCATACCTCAGATTGAAGTTACCTTCGATATCGACGCCAACGGTATCCTGAATGTGTCTGCAAAGGACAAAGCCACAGGCAAAGAGCAGAATATCCGTATCGAGGCTTCATCAGGACTTAGCGAGGCTGAGATCCAGAGAATGAGGGACGAGGCCAAGGCCAACGAGGCTGCCGACCAGGCTGAGAAGGAGCGTATCGACAAGATCAACAATGCCGATGCAATGTGCTTCCAGACTGAGAAGAACCTCAAAGAATATGGCGACAAACTTCCGGCTGACAAGAAGTCAACTATTGAAAGCGCCATGAATTCTTTGAAAGAGGCTGTCAAGAACCAGAACATTGCTGATATCGAGAAATACAACAAAGAACTCGAAGAGGCATGGCATGCAGCTTCCGAGGATATGGCGAAAGCTGCACAGCAGGGCCCTCAGGGCGGTGCCCAGGGCTTTGGCGGTCAGGGTTTCAACGGCCAGACAGGTCCTTCACAGGACGGCAACAACCAGGAACCAGATGAACAGTAAAATGTTATTGAATAAATTGTCTTCATGATTTTAAGATTTTGATTGGAAAAGCCGCAACCCGCTTCGGGCTGCGGCTTTTTTGTGACGGTGTGTCATAAAAAAGGGGGTGTACAAAATTTTGCATTTTGATACAACCCCTAATACCGAGGGCATGGTGCGATTCACATCGTTCCACGCTGAGAAAGATTATTTAAAAATTATGAATAAATCTCAGAAACTGTAGTCCTTGGGGTTTTTCAAACCCACTACGCCATAGTAGGATTCCACTATATCCCCTTTGATATACACTTTTCTGCCAAGATTTTCGGGATGGTTGACTAAATTCAGCGCATCCCTTATTTTTCCCTTGGGCAGCGATACGCAGATACAGCTGCTCTTGTCTTTGGTGCTCGCGCGTGAAGCTATCAATATATGCGTGTCGGAGTCAAACGGCGTTGTAAATGAGGCGTTTGCCGATGTGCAGTCTCCTCCGACAATATGTCCGCAGACCCATACACTTTGTTCCCCTATGGATGATTGTGCCTGATTTACGCTTAGTGCGTTGGCTATGTCACTTCCATTGTCTCCGCTGCCTGTGTTTCCTCCGCCAAGGTCGATATTGTCGCTGATCCAATTCCTGGTAGTGTCCACGGCAACGCTTATCACGCTTCCGGAGGATTCCGAGACGGTGCCGGCGTTGATTTGCAACGTAAGTATTTCCTGTGCCTCCAAGGTGCGTGAGGCAATCACTGTATTGTTTGCGTTTTCGTTGAGTATCAGGGAGACATTGCCCGCCTGGAAATATGCAATACGTTTCTCGGAGTATCCGTATGTCAGCTTGCCTTGTGCGGATTGCAGCTGCAGCACTCCGTCGGGATATCTGGTAAGAAAGCCCGGACTGATTTTCAATCTTACTCCGGCATTGGTCAGTTTGCAGACCAGTTTTACATTGACGGTTTCGCCTTTGCTCACCACTATGCACTGTTCATCACCCCATTGAGGCTTGTCGAAAGCCGGTTTTGTGAATGCCTCAGATAAGGCTGTGATTGTGTAGCTGCCCGGTTCGACCGTAATCGATTCCGGCGAATTTGCTACCGTCCCATCATATATAATGGAGCCGTTGGAGTGCTTGACTGTGAGCAGAAAGTCGCTGGTGTCCGGTATTGAACCGGCTGCTTTTGAAAGGTCCTGGGCGTCTGAGAATGAAATGCGGATCTGTCCGTTCTGTCTGCTTTCGGCTTCTCCAAAGCGATTGCAGGAAAAAGCCGTAATGGCAGCAACCGCAAGAACAATGAATGAGAAATTTTTTACTACTGACATAATTTGAATAATTTTGCGCCATTACGGCCGTTAATGGTTTGTGTGGTTGTGACTGGCCGGGATGTTTTTTGTGTTCGTTCTTTTTTATTAACCTTAAATTCTATGTTATGATCTTTTTCATCCCGGCGGGTCACGGCAAACAACTTTGCGAGTTGTCTGCTGCAAATGTAAGTATGGCTGCAAGAAAAATCGAGTAAAAAATCCACCTTTCGTTATAAAAAAAGGAAAAACTTGCATTGCTCTTTTTTAATGTCGAAATCTTACATTTCCGAAAATGTAAAAAAGAGCAAACCTACCTTTTTGTGCTAAATTTTATATTCGATAAATATTTTGTAATCAGTAGTTTATAAAATTGTAATTTTAAAAATTGTCCGTAAAATAAATTTGACTGATGGTTTTATATGATATCGTAGCTAAGGTGGGTTTGGAGAGGTTCCGCTGGAACAAGTTCCAGCTCCATCCTTCCCACGCCTGTGGCGCGGGCCCCTTCCTCTAACAGGCCGAGGATGGCCAGCCTCTCCAAACCCTCCTTAGCTACGATCTATTAAACAAAAGACCGACTGATTTTTTTAGCCGGTCTTGATTGCATAAATATGTTGTCTTCTAAAAAACTATGTTGAAACCGAAGAGTTCGTTGTCGCAGAAAGTCGCTTCGATTTTCGTGCGCGAGGATGTTGCGGATGGTTTTGGAGCATCGGCGGCGTCGGTTGTGTCGGCAACGGAGCGGGTGGCGAGCAGCTGGGGAGCGGCAAGTTCCGCAGCGACGAAATCGCCGATGCGCAGGGACACGCGCGTTGAAACTTTGCAGATGCTGTCCTCAATAAGGGAAATCATTGCGCCTTTGGCTCCCTCGTCGGAAGGTGCGGCTCCGGGAAGCGTGAACAAAACTTCGCTGTCCCGCATGATTGTCAAGTCATTCCCTTCCCTGTCGAACACTATTCTGTTGTACATTGGAAAGGGGAGTATTGAACTGTGGTCCAGACAGGAAGTCGTGGCGAGGTCCGTCTCCGGATTGCCCGCATACATCAGCAGACCGAAATTTACTGAGTCATAATATCGTTCGGAGAATTTCGCTCCCACACATTTGCCGGCCTTGGCGACTTTTGCAAAAATGATGGGGCAGAAATATAGCTCATCCACAAAGTCGGGGACAAAGTAATCCTTGTTCTCCCTCTCCCATGTCGTGTCGGGGCGGCAGTAGCACAGCTCGCTATTGTGTGATCTGACTATTATATTCATTTTTTTTATATTCTTTTAATATGTACAAGATCCCTCCGCGCGGCACTTCGTGCCTTGGTCGGGATGACAGTATGGCCGCTTGGGCTGATATTGGGCGGTCGTGCTGACAAAACGTTGTTTGCTCAGGATGGCAGCGTGACCATTCGGAATAACAGTGCAACGCTATGGTCGGTCGTGCTGACAGCGTGGCGTTTCCGATTGTCCGGGACAGCGTCAGAATAATCTGCCGTTGCCGAAATGGTTGCTGAGGTCTTCAAATGACTTGGCGAGTTCCTCCTCTGATAGAGGCCTGGTGCTGCCCTTGGACAATTTCGCCAGGCGTTTCTCCTCGTCGAATTTCTCTTTCAGCAGGGCAAACTGGCGTTTGGTGTCGAGGGTGAAATCCGCATTCTGTATCCATGCGAAATATGAAGGCTCGGTCTGATAGACGCTGCGTGCTGTCTTGCCGAGGTGCTTGCCGAAACTGATGACCGGCTCTCCGTTTTCGCCCATTTTCAGCCTGCCGGCATAGTCCACGACTTTGCCCTTCGTCGAGAAGTTCGCCAGGAAGTCCACATCGTTCTTGAGTTGCTCCGGATACTTGTCGAGCTGGCCCTTCAGCACTGCGTAGGTGGCAAGAGTGTCGGCCTCCGCCGCGTGGGCATTCTCGAAATCCTCTCCTCCGCAGTAGAATCTGTAGGCAGCCCTGAGGTTGCGCGGCTCCATCGTGTGGAAAATATTCTGTACGTCCACCATCTTCATCTGGTGCAGGTCAATGTCCAAATCCAGATTTTTGTAGGCGCGCGCCCTTTCAATCTCCTCCGCAAGCATTGGCAGGTCGAATTTTGCCGAGTTGAATCCCGCTAAATTGCTGTCTTGCAGCCAGCTGACCACTTCTTCCGCAATCTCGTAGAATTTAGGGCAGCCTTCAAGTGATTCAAGCGAAATTCCATGCACTGCTTCTGCGCTCGGATTCATCGGGCGTGGCGCATTTGCGGCGTAATCCCAAGGGAACACTCTCCAGGTCTTGATTCTTTCCTCTCCGTCAGGAAAAACTTTCACGAAACTCAATTCAATGATTGAATCTTTTGCTATTTCCAGGCCCGTACTTTCTATATCAAAAAAAACCAGAGGTTTTTCCAATTTCAATTCCATAACTTTCCGTATTGTCTTTCATAAGAAAGCGTTAATGCATCAATAACGACAACATCAACGCTTTGGAAACTATTTTATATCAGTCATTCTAAAAATGGCTTCTTGTTCTTTTTTATGACTGCCAATCAATGATTTATACCATAATAGGCATCAGGATGCCGCAGATCTTTTCGCTGTCTTCCTCTTCCGGTGCAGGCAGGATGAGCGCGGCACGTTTGCTGTCGAGGAATTTGATGACAAGCTCCTCGCAGCTGAGGTTCGAAAGAATCTCGATGAGGAAAGATGACTTGAAGCCTATGCTGAGCTCTGTGCCGTCATACTGGCACTCGATGTCCTCGAATGCAGAAATCGAGAACCCCAAATCCTGGGCTGATACCTTCAATGAACCCTCGCTGAGGTCCAGTTTGATGTGGTTCGAAGCCTTGTTGGCACAGACTGACACGCGTCTGACGGTGTTGAGCAGCTGCACACGGCTGATTTTGAGGATGTTGGAGTTGTTCTGAGGGATAACATCCCTGTATTTTGGATATTTCTCCACAACCAGGCGGCAGATTGCCAGCACGTTTCCGAATTCAAACACTGCATTCTTGGCATCGAAAGTGATTTTCACCGTTTCAACCTCCTTGCTGATGATGGATTTGAGAATGGCAGCGGCTTTCTTCGGCAGGATGAAGGAAGACTTGACTTCTGACTGCACATCGCTTGCGGTATAGCACATCAGTTTGCGTGAGTCCGAAGCCACGAGTGTGGTCGATTTCTGGTCGATATCAAAGAAAATTCCGTTCATCGCAGGTCTGATCTCGTCGTCGCCTGTCGCATAGATCGTGTTGTTTATGCCCTCAAGGAGGCTCACTGCAGGAAATTCCACTGTTGCGGCCGTCTCATCCGTACCTGTGATTTCAGGATAGTCTTCTGCAGGGAAATACGGCAGAGTGGACTTTCCGCTTGACCATCTGCACTCAAAAACGCTGTCGCTGACTGTCTCGATTGCGAGAGGCTGGTCGGGAAGTTCTTTGAGAAGGTCCATCATATGTTTTGCAGGAACAGCGATTCTGCCGGCTTCTTCAGCATTGTCGACAGTGATTTGTGTCCTCAATGTGAGTTCTGTGTCTGACGCAGTGATTTCCAAAGTGTCACCGTCAAGGTTGAAAAGGAAATTGTCAAGAATCGGGAGAGGTGATTTCACCGGAATGGCTTTGGACACCGTCATCACGCTTCTAAGCAGTTCAGAGCTTGAAATTATAAGTTTCATATTATATCTGTTTTAAATTATTCAAAGCCTTTCATCCATTCCTTGGATTAAGTAGACAAATATAGGAAAAATATACGACAAGTGGCACTTTTTTTGATTAAATAATGTCGGCGCAGCGGTTTTTGCGTCAGGTTTTTAACGAAATAATAAAAATTACATAGTTATGAAAAGAAATGTTTTAGTCGTGTTGTTGTCAGTGGCACTCAGCGCTTTGACAGCTTTCGGCATAGCGAAGGCTTATGCCGGCAACAGTAATGCAGGAGCAGCCGTCCCAACTGCTGACGGCGCACAATACCGCACGGTCAACCTGTCAGGTGACAATTGGCCTGATTTCACCTATGCGGCCGAGTCTGCCGTGGATGCAGTCGTATATGTCAAAGTGACAGTCACCCAGACAAGCAGGCAGCCGAATTCCATTTTTGACTTTTTCTTCGGCTATGAAGGCACGCCTCAGTCACGTGAACAGGTAGGCAGCGGTTCAGGCGTTATCATCAGACAGGACGGTTACATCGTGACAAACAACCACGTGGTGGCCGGAGCAAACAAAATCGAGGTGACTCTGAACAACAACCAGACATACGAGGCTACCCTTATAGGTACTGACCCGGCAACGGATGTAGCTTTGATCAAAATCGATGCGGCAGGGCTTCCTGTTGTGGAATTTGCCGATTCAGACAAACTCCGTCTCGGCGAATGGGTGATTGCCATCGGCAGTCCGTATGATTTGAGGTCTACCATCACTGCCGGTATCGTCAGTGCAAAAGGACGTCAGATGCCTAATTATACAGGAGAATTCAAGATTGAGTCATTCATTCAGACTGATGCGGCGGTGAATCCGGGCAACAGTGGCGGCGCGCTTGTCAACAAAGAGGGCAAATTGGTAGGTATAAATACTGCAATTATTTCACAGACAGGCTCTTACGCGGGCTATTCTTTTGCAGTGCCGTCAAATATCGTGAAGAAAATCGTGGATGATCTTGTTGACTTCGGCAGCGTGAAGAGAGCTGTCTTAGGCATTGTCATGCAACAAATTGACGATAAAATTGCAAAGGAAATGAAACTTTCATCGCTAAACGGCGTATATATAGTAGAAGTTTCCAAAAACGGAGCTGCCGACAAGGCCGGTGTCAAGGCGAAAGATGTGCTCGTAGCTATTGATTCTATGAAGATTACGACGACAGCTTCAGTACAGGAGGCGGTGAATAAATATCATCCTGGCGACAAGGCCGTGCTGACGGTCATCAGGGACGGCAAGGAGAAACAGCTTGAGGTTGTGTTCCAGGGCACCACTCAGGAGAACGGCACTGTGAATGAGGACGGTGAGGTCGCATTCTACGGTTCTTATATCCGCGAAGCTCCGAAGGAGACTCTTGAAAAATTGGGCTTGAAGCACGGTGTTGAAATCGTGAATTTGGGCGAAGGCAAGCTGAAGGATGCAGGTGCAGTGGAAGGATTTGTCATCTGCTATGTGAATGACCAGGCCGTGAAGTCTCCAAAGGATGTGATTGACATCGTGAAGAAGAGCAAGAGGGCAGTCTTCATTGAGGGCCGCACTCCGAACGGCAGAACAGGCTACTTCGGTTTCGCCGCTTAGTGTACGGCGCAGAGTAGATCGCTTTTTGATTTATTTTGCGCCGGGAACAATGAAAAACTACGGGCCACAACGAAGGGGTACCTCCCGGTTCCCGGTAATGAGGAGTGGTGGGGAAGTTTTGAAGCAGTTATTCGGACAAAAGAAACAAAAAGATATATGAGACAACTAAAGATTACCAAATCCATTACCAACCGCGAAAGTGCGTCATTGGACAAATATCTGCAGGAGATCGGCCGCGAGGAACTCATCACTGTGGAGGAAGAAGTGGAACTTGCACAGCGTATCCGCAAAGGAGACCAGGCTGCACTTGAGAAACTTACGAGAGCTAACCTGAGATTTGTGGTTTCTGTGGCAAAGCAGTATCAGAACCAGGGGCTCAGCCTGCCTGACCTTATCAACGAGGGCAACCTGGGCCTTATCAAGGCTGCCGAGAAATTCGATGAGACAAGAGGTTTCAAATTCATTTCATACGCAGTATGGTGGATACGTCAGTCAATCCTCCAGGCTTTGGCCGAGCAGTCGCGTATCGTCAGACTGCCGCTCAACCAGGTGGGCTCGTTGAACAAGATCAACAAGGCGCTGTCACGTTTCGAGCAGGAGAACGAGCGTATGCCGTCAAGTGAAGAACTTGCTGAAATGCTTGACATTCCGAAAGATAAGATTGCCGATACTATCCGTGTGTCCGGACGTCATGTCAGCGTGGATGCCCCTTTCGTCGAGGGCGAGGATAACAGCCTTCTTGATGTGCTGGTCAACAACGATTCACCAAGTGCGGACAGAGGTCTTGTGAACGAGTCGCTTAACAAGGAGATTGAGCGTGCGCTTTCAACTTTGGCTCCGCGTGAAAGGGAAATCATCAAGTCCTTCTTCGGTATCGGCTGCCAGGAAATGACTCTCGAAGAAATCGGCGAAAGATTCGGTCTTACCCGCGAGCGCGTGCGTCAGATCAAGGAGAAGGCAATCAGGAAATTGAAGAACAACTCTCGCAGTAAATTGCTTAAGAGCTACTTAGGCTAAAACAGGAAAAATAAGAATGACACCGGAAAATTTTATTATATCGAAGGCCGTTGAGGCCATCAAATCAGCTTTCGGCGCAGATGTAAATCCAGAGACACTGCAGGTGCAGGTGACAAGGAAAGAATTTGAAGGGGACTACACTTTGGTGGTGTTCCCCCTTTTGCGTATATCAAAATCCACTCCTGAGAACACTGGAAAGGCCATCGGCGACTGGCTGAAGGAGAATGTCAAGGAAGTGGCCGACTACAATGTTGTCAAGGGGTTCCTGAACATTTCATTCTCAAACACATATTGGAACGAAATGTTTAAGGAAATCGCCACCGCTGAAGATTTCGGTCAGCTGCCGGCAACGGGCAAGACCATCATGGTGGAGTTTTCATCTCCGAACACCAACAAACCTCTGCATTTGGGGCATATCAGAAACAATCTTCTCGGTGCGTCGGTAGCAAATCTTCTTAAAGCCAATGGTCACAGGGTGATCAAGGTCAATCTTGTGAACGACAGGGGCATTCACATCTGCAAATCAATGCTTGCATGGCTGAAACGCGGAGGCGGCGAGACTCCTGAGACTTCAGGCAAGAAGGGCGACCACCTCGTAGGCGACTACTATGTGGAGTTCAACAATATGTACCAGCAGGAGGTTGCCGAACTGGTTGCCGGCGGAATGTCAGAGGATGAGGCGAAGAAAGAGGCACCGTCATTGAAGGAAGCCCAGGCTATGCTCTACAAATGGGAACAGGGCGACCCTGAGGTTGTCGGTCTGTGGAAGAAGATGAACGGATGGGTGTATGAAGGCTTCGACAAGACCTACAGGGATCTCGGCATCAGCTTCGACAGAACCTATTATGAGTCACAGACTTACCTTAACGGCAAGGCTTTGGTGCAGAAGGGCCTCGAAGAAGGGATTTTCGAGACTGAGGCCGACGGTTCCGTATGGTGTGACCTCACTGCCGACGGGCTTGACAGAAAACTGCTGCTCCGTGGCGACGGCACATCAGTATATATGACCCAGGATCTTGGAACGGCGCAGCAAAGGTTCGAGGAATACAATTTAGACGAGCATATCTATGTGGTCGGAAATGAGCAGAACTACCATTTCCAGGTGCTCAAACTGATACTCGGCAAACTCGGTTTCGACTGGGCGGACAGCATTTACCACCTTTCTTACGGTATGGTGGAGCTTCCTGAAGGCAAGATGAAATCACGTGAGGGGACGGTTGTCGATGCCGACGATCTGTTAGCAAAGATGTACAAGACAGCCAAGGAGACTTCCCTGGAACTCGGCAAGGTGAATGATTTTTCTGCTGAGGAGCAGGACGAACTTTTCAGTATGTTGAGTCTCGGTGCGTTGAAGTATTTTATCCTGAAAGTGGACCCGCGCAAGACCATGCTTTTCGATCCTAAGGAAAGTATTGATTTCAATGGAAATACGGGACCTTTCATCCAGTACACCCATGCGCGTATCAAATCGATACTCCGCAAGGCCGCCGGGCAGGGCATAGCCTACTCTGCGGACAAACTGTCAGCAGACACTGAGCTGAGTGATAAGGAAGTGCGTATCGTCAAGATACTCAATACTTTCCCTACGAAAATCGCTGAGGCCGGTGAGGCTCATTCACCTGCACTCATTGCCAATTACGCCTACGACCTCGCCAAGGAATTCAACCAGTACTACCACGATACGCCTATCCTCAAGGAAGAGAATCAGGCTGTCCTTCAGGCAAGGCTCGTGTTGATAGAGAACATCGCCAAAGTGCTGAACAAGGCCATGGCCATTTTGGGAATCAGTTTGCCTGAACGTATGTAGCCATGAATGAATTCCTGCAAGTAGGGGGGTATAATCATCTGATTATCAGACTGAGACAATCTGACAGGAAGGCATTTGACACGCTTTATGTTGAATTCTATCCAAGATTGTTGAATTATTCCTCACTGTTTGTGTCAAGGGAGACTGCCGAAGATATAGTTCAGGATGTATTTATAAAATTATGGGATAACAGGGAAGATATAGCGGAAGAGTCCTATGACGGGCAATTCCGCAATCTTCTTTTCAGAATGACGTATAATGCGTGCATAAGCGTTATACGCAGGAATGCCGCAGGACGGAATTATCAGAACTGGCTGCAGGACAAGGTCGAGAGGTTCTATTCGGACTATGATATCGAAAAAAACGAAATCCTTGATGTGCTGTACAGTCGCGACATGACACGGACAATCATGGAAGCAATCGAAAAGCTTCCTCCGAAATGCCGTGAAGTGTTTGTCATGACTCATATAGACGGCCTGTCCAACAGGCAGGTGAGTGAAAAACTATCCCTGTCTCTTTCAACTGTTGAAAATCACAATCATAACGCTTTATTGCGCCTGAGAGAAATAATTTTGAAAAAAAATTAAATTCTTTTGGGCGTTTTTCGTCCTGATTGCGTGTTAATGTCAGAAAAGCTGATAAAACATGCAGGAACATATCAAGGATTTAAAATTATTTGAAAAGGTAATTGACAATTATCTGCATCAGCCGGGAGAAGATGAAATCAGGAAGTCTCTTTCCGTCTTGAATGCGAAAATTGACCGTTCTCAAAGGAGAAATCGTATCCGTCGGATTGCGCTTGCGGCAAGCCTGTCTTCTGTGGCTGCTGCAGTGTGTCTTTTTGTGTTCCTGTCGTATCATTCACATGGAGCTAAGGAGTTCATATACAGCAATGCTTCTGCCGTCGCTATGAATTTCGTGCTTCCGGACAGTACAAACATCACACTCGCTCCCGGGGCGGAGCTGCGTTTCTCCCAGTCCTTCAACGTAAAAGACAGAAATGTGTATCTCAGTGGAGAGTCTTTTTTTGATGTTACCCGCAATGAGGAACTGCCTTTCGTTGTCAGTACGGATGATTTCAGAGTCAAGGTACTGGGTACCGTATTCAATGTCAGAAATGGAGTGAACGGGGATTCTGAAGTGGTTCTGGCAAGCGGAAGCGTGCAGATTCAGAATGCAAAGGGTTTGGATATGGTCAAACTTCATCCCGGACAGCAGGCACTGTTTGACAAGGAAAGCAACAGTCTGGAAATCCATGAAATCCCTGTGGGCGATATGCTGTCGCAGCACTACGGCATAATATCTCTTCATGGTGTGACCGTCTCTGAAATCCTGAATTATCTGGAAAATATCTATAAGGTTAGGATAAATACCACGGACATCATGGACAGGACTTTATATAATTTTTCATTTCAGTCGCAGAAAAGCATTGATGATGTTCTTGAAATGCTTGGCTTCGTCTGTAAACACCAGAAATTTAAGCTTGTGGGAGACTGATTGTCGCCTACACTGAATAACAACTGATCAATAACACTAAATATGAAAGGAAACCCTATTTTAAAGCTCGCACTGACGTTGGCTATGCTTGTGTTTGTAGTCATACCGTCATTTGCATCGCTTGTTTCCAGGCAGTTTGACGTGAAACTTGCCTTCAAACAGGCTCCTGTGGAAAGGATACTTGACGAATTCGCTTCGCAGACGGGAGTGAAATTCTCCTATGAGGCTTCGTTGGGCTCCAAAATCATTCCGTCCGTAAACGTGGACGAAAGCAATGCTTCCCTTGAAAAAATATTGGAGCAGATTTTCTCCGGTACGGACATTTCTTGGAAGGTTATGGATGAGGTCGTCGCTCTGTCGTACGTCAAAGCAGAACCTCAAATTGCCAAGACTGCCGCAAAACAGCCATCACTGGTGCGCGGTACGGTGAAAGATACTGACGGAAATCCTCTCGTGGGAGTGACTGTCATGATAGAAGGCACTTCCAAGGGAACTTTGACTGATGACAACGGCAGATGGGAAATGGACGCTCCTGCCGGTTCAAATTTGGTTTTCACTTCAATAGGCTACAAAGCTGTGACTGTTCCAGTGGATGGGAGGACAGGATATGATACTGTAATGAGTGAAGACCGTGAGCTTCTTGAAGAGGTGGTAGTCATAGGTTACGGTACTCAGAAAAAAGCCAATCTCACAGGCTCAGTGACATCCATTGATTTCGGAAAGTCAACAGAAGGCAGACCTATTCTGAATACATCTTCAGCTCTTGCAGGTATGGTTCCTGGTATGTCAGTTCTGCAGAGTTCCGGACAGCCGGGCAGCGAGGAGACAGCAATTCGTATCCGTGGTACGGGTTCATTCACTTCCGGCGCTTCAAGTCCGCTTGTCCTTGTTGACGGCGTCGAATGGAGCATGGACAATGTGAATCCTAATGATATTGAATCTATTTCCATTCTGAAGGATGCCGCATCAACAGCCATTTATGGAACAAGGGCAGCGAACGGAGTCATACTCGTTACAACGAAATCAGGAGTGGAGTCAAAGCCTGCTGTAAGTTATTCCTACAAAGGTATATTTCAGATGCCTTACAACAATTTGAAATGGGTATCTGACTATGCGACTTATATGGAACTCTTCAACGAGGGCTGTGACAATGCCAACACTTCCCATCAGTTCTCGCAGGCGAATATTGACATCTGGAAAGCCGCCGCACAGGATCCTTACGGTCTAAATGAATATGGTGTGCCGAATTATGTCGCGTATCCGAATACTGACTGGTTCTCTGAGATATTCCAGAACGGTTACTCCCAGGAACACAATGTCAGCATTTCAGGTGCAAGCAAAAAGGTCAAATATCTGGTTTCGATGGGGTATCTTGACAATCAGGGCGTCATGAACAGGTTCAATCTTGATTCCTCCACCCAGAAAGCCAATTTCAGGACAAATATTGAAGCGGACGTCATCAAGTGGTTCACTGTTGGTGCAAAGATATTCGGGCAGTTCCAGCAGTATGGCTGTGCCAATATTGCCAATGGCTTCAATAATCTCTATATGACCACTCCGGGCATATATCCGGGCAGTGAAAATGCATGGGGCCGTCCGGCAAACAATGATGAAAGCCCTACTGCAAACAATATTTTCGGCCACATGGCAGGCAGTACGGGAACCAAGAGGACATGGAGGGTGAACGGCAGTCTTTATGCCAAAATCCGTCCGTACGAGGGCTTGAGCATAGAAGGAACATTCAATTATGCCCCTACCTTCGGTGAAAACCATACTTACTCAAGGGAAAACGGCTATTGGGATTATGTGACTGACCAGCGTTATTCTTCTTCTGAACTTTCGAAGGCGACTATGACCAATTCCCTCAACAGAACGTACAAAATGTCCACCGACCTGCTTGTCCGTTATGAGAATACTTTCGGAAAACATTATCTCGGGGCGCTTGCGGGTTATTCTGCAATCATGTACAAGAAATGGGGCTGGAGCTACCAGAAGATGGGAGCTACTGACTGGTCACTCAATGATCCGACCACTTATGAGACTCTGAATTCAAGTTCGGTCGCAACTCCCGGACATTGGGCTTTGAGGTCATGGTTCGGCAGGGTGAATTATGCTTTCAACGACCGTTATCTTTTTGAAGCCAATCTGCGCGTGGACGGTTCGTCCCGTTTTGGAACAAAAAGCCGTTACGGTGTATTCCCTTCTTTTTCTGCCGGCTGGAAAATCCATGAGGAAGAATTCATGGCAAACACAAGAAGCTGGCTTGACCATTTGAAGCTGAGGGCTTCATGGGGACAGACCGGTAACAATCAGGGTATTAAGGATTTTGACTGGCAGGCGACTTATGCGACCCGTCCGGTAAATATAGACGGCTCCAATTCGACAGGTCTTTATATCGCTTCGATGAGCAACATCAATCTCAAATGGGAGACCACTTCGACGACGGATATAGGAATTGACGCCGGCTTCTTCAAAGGAAGGCTGAATGCGGAAATCGATTATTACCACAAGTATACGACTGATATCCTCTTCACTCCAAGTTCATATATGACGATGGGAAACATGTCCCAGGTGCCTTCAAATCTCGGTGCTATGTGGAATCAGGGTATTGAGCTCGCGTTGAACTGGAAAGATACAATAGGCAAGGATTTCTACTATTATGTGGGAGTCAATTTCTCATACAACAAAAACAGAGTCACTTCGTTCAAGGGCACGCTCAGCAAATATTGGAAGGACGGCAAATACTACAACAATCTGAGTGACGTGTCAGAGAACTGGGCAAGTCCCGGAAAATTGTGTGAGGGGCATGCGATAGGTGAACATTATATGCTTCAGCTGTACCGTGGCTCAGGTAAAGGATACAAAGGCGGTGGAGTGGATCCGAATGCAGGTCCTGTTGACGGAATAATCCGCACTGAAGCTGATATGGCATGGGTCAAGGCGATGATAGATTCCGGCTATTCTTTCAATGGGGTGAAGACTGTATCTCCTGACCAGCTGTGGTACGGTGATTTCATCTTCGCTGACAGAAACGGTGACAAGAACCTTGGAAATGAGGATGACAAGGATTTCAACGGAAAGACATCTCAGCCTTCGTACAATCTCGGCGTCAGTTTAGGCTTCTCTTGGAAGGGAATAGACTTCAGCATGTTGTGGACAGGTGCATTCGATTACTACATCTATTGGGCGACAAATTACTACAATGCCACGAATGTAACCTGGGGCTATGGCATAAGCCAGCGCATTGCGGATGACCATTATTTCTATGACCCTGCGAATCCGAATGACCCGAGAACCAATATCAACGCCACTTATCCGCGTCTTTACAAAGGCAGCGACAGAAACAGGCAGACTTCAGATTTCTATGAATACAAGGGTGATTATATGAAACTGAAAAATGTTCAGCTGGGTTACACTCTGCCGGAAAAATGGACTCAGAAGGCTTTTGTACGCCAGTTGCGTTTCTATGTTTCGGGCGAGAACCTGCTTACCCTGACTAAATTTCCTGGTATGGATCCAGAATTGGGCTCAACCATAGGCTATCCGCTTATGAGACAGGTGTCCATAGGAGCGCAGATCACATTCTAATTAATGGAGGAAAGAGATATGAAAAACAAATTATATGTACTTATTTCTGTAGCTCTTGCAGCGGTTTCTTGTGCGGATATGCTTGACGTCCATCCTGAAAATCAGATTGCAAGTGCGAATATGTGGACAACGGAGTCTCTTGCCGACAAGGGTATGGCAGGACTTTATGTCAATTTCTACAAAACCAAACTGGACAGAATACAGCTCCGCTACAATGATTTTGACGGTATCAACAGGCAGGGTTGGATGGGAATGGAATTCAGTACGGATTTCGTTTCCGACAACTACCATCTGATGGCTCTTGCCGCAGCGACCAAGAATGCCGGAGAATTCGTCAACTGGTACGAATGGAAGTGGGCATATACTTCAGTGCATCAGATCAATGATGCTTTGGAAAATCTGCACAGGGCAGGGCTGTCAGCAGAAAAGTATGAGCGCTACATGTGCGAAGCCAAGTTTTTGCGTGCGTGGTTCTACACCCGTCTCAACAAAATTTACGGCGGCTTTGAGGACAGACCTGACGTCGGTGTGCCGCTCTATCTGAACGTGATTTCCGAAAAAGAATGTACAAAGGGGCAGTCCAAGCCTTCTGAAGTGTGGGCTGCAGTAATCAACGACCTGACGGACTGCATCAATTGTGCGAATTTCCCGGACAATACACTCACATCCAACTATGGACGTCCGTCAAAGGGTGCCGCATACGCCCTCAGGGGTATGGCATACGTCTATACGAAGCAGTGGGGACTTGCAGTCTCTGATTTTGAAAAGGTTGCGGAGTGCGGCTATGGATTCTGGAAAGGAAAATATATAGATTTCTTCCATTACAAAAATGAAAAGGACCACGAAATGATCTTCCCTCTGCAGTTCGGTGAGGAAATAGGCTATTGTGACAATCTCCAGCTCATGATAGGCGGTAGGGACACATGGAATTCATGGGCGAACGCCAGACCGTCTTCAGATTTTGTCGATTATTTCCAGAATGCCGACGGAAGTGAATTCAAGTGGGCTGAGGTGCCAGGTTTCGAAGACTGGGACAAGCTTGCACCTGCACAGAGGGAAGTTTATTTTATGCGTGACGGCATCAAAAGCAAAAGCTGGTCAGTCGCAGAAAAAAGCGCCATCAATGAAAGAATAAACAAGATAGGAAAGGATATTTTCGACCACTACTACATCGACAACGGCAATGAGGCACGTGTGAAAGCCGCCTACAACAATCGCGATCCGAGGTTGAAGCAGATATGTCTGGTGCCGTACGATCCATATGATACCTTCAAATATCCTACTGACAATGACGGTAAAATCCAGATAGGCAAGGAACTCAGATGGCCTTTCCTGAATGAAGGGGATGATTACGGTGATTATTATATCGCTGATTATCAGAGTATGTATGTGTTCAAGAAATACTCGTACAACAACTCCGTGGATCTGCTGGACCGTCTGAGATGTCAGACCGACTGGCCGCTGATACGCTACACTGATGTCGCTCTTCTTCTGGCTGAAGCGTATGTCGAGACTGACCAGCTCTCAAAGGCTCTTGACATCGTTAATGAAGTACGTTTACGTGCAGGTATGCCTGCTGTAGCCATGGGCCCGAAAGAGGAGGTCATGGAGGCCGTGCGCTATGAAAGGAGAATAGAACTTTGTCTCGAAGGACAGAATTTCTTTGATGAGATGCGTTGGGGCACTTACAAGAAAATGAAGTTTCAGGGCAAGGATGTCTATGGCGGTCAGTCATGGTGGAAAGAGTGGGAAGGCTATGATTACAATTGGTATTATACTGACAATATGTATCCTTGGGCTTGTCCTGCAGGCGAATGCCAGAGAAATCCTAATCTGGTGAGAAGAGAAGGTTGGGCTTATTAAATGATCAGAGATATGAAAATCAAAAGAATATTTATAGCATTGCTCGTGATGTCAGTTTGTGCTGCATCATGCAAAAAGGAGGAATTCCCATTGTTCAGACCCGGTGACAGCGTGAAGCCGGAACAGCCTGTCGATCCAGACAAACCTGACAAGCCGGTGACGGGAAGTTTCGATTATACGCGTCTGACTGCCGAAAATCACCCGAGGGTGGTGTTCAGTCGGGAGGACTTTGACGCAATGAAACAGTCTGAAGACGCTGTTTTCAAGACGGTAAGCAACCAGATTGTCTCAAAAGCCAATTCAGTGCTGTCGAAGACGGAAAAACTTAAACACGAGTTGTCCGGCAAGAGGTTGCTAAGCGTAAGCCGCGAAGCCGAATTGCGTATACTTTCCTGTGCCTATGCCTATAGGATGACAGGGGAGCAGAAATACCTCGACTATGCGGAGTCAACCATGATTGATGTGTGCAGCTTCCCGGACTGGAACGCCCAGAAGCATTTCCTTGATGTGGGAGAAATGGCAAATGCCGTGGGTCTTGCCTATGACTGGCTGTATCAGGATTTGAAGCCGAGCACTAAGGAGCTGGCAAAAAAGGCTATTGTTGATTTTGCCTTTACCCCTGCTGAAAACAAGGTTTGGAATTTGAACTTCTATGAGGCGGACAACAACTGGAACCAGGTCTGCAACGGTGGACTAATCTCTGCCGCCCTTGCCGTGTATGAAACTTGTTCCGATGTTGCGAAAGGTATTATAGAGAAGGGTGTTGAAACCAATACAAGGGCTGTCAATGCCATTTATGCTCCGGACGGCGCATATCCGGAAGGCTATTCATACTGGACATACGGCACAAGTTTCCAGACTCTGATCAATGCATCTTTGGAAACAGCCTTGGGGTATGACGGAGGTCTTTCCGCAATTGACGGCTTCAAGAAGACCGGCAGATATATGGTGTTCATGGAGGGTACCATAGGCTCCGCCTTCAATTATTCTGACTGCGCTCCAAGTACCGTCCCTTGTATGGCACTGTGGTATTTTGCCTACAAGTACAATGACATTTCGGTGCTCTTCCACGAGAAGAACAGGATAACTAGGTATTCAAATGCTTCTGACTCATACCTGCTTCCTATAATCGCATATTTTGTCTACAAGACGAATGCGGGCTCTTTGGATGCCATTACAGCTCCTGAAGACAATATTTATCGTGGCGAAGGCCACACTCCTGTAGTTCTTGCCCACCAGAACTGGAAAAATGACGTTTCCGACAAGTTCCTGGGAATAAAGGCAGGGAAAGGCAATACGAGCCATGGACATCTTGACGCCGGAAGCTTTGTGTATGACGCATACGGAGTCAGATGGTCTGCGGACCTGGGGCTTCAGAGCTACGGAACACTTGAACCTTATATAAATTTGTGGAATATGAATGACGGTTCGGAACGTTGGACTGCGTTCAGATACAACAATTTCAACCACAGCACAATCACCGTGAACGAAAAATATCACAAGGTGGCGAAAGAGGCTGTCATCAGCGGTATTCTCAACCATGAAGGTATGCTCGGAGCGGTGGTGGATATGAGCGCTCCCGTGTCGGAGGAGATAAAATCTGTGGTCAGAACCATCTACATGCAGGGTGATGATCTGATTGTCAAGGACGAATATGAGGCTCTGGACAGCAAAGACGCCAAAATACGCTGGACTATGGTGTCCACGGCAGAACCTATGCTTGAAGACGGCAATATTACTCTGAAAAGTGCATCTGGCAAGTATATGTACTTGAAAACCAGTTCTCCGACATCGACCAGACCTGTCAAGAAGACTTGGTCCACCAAGAGTACGAATTCCTGGGACGCTTCCAATTCGGGCTATTATGAATGCGGCTATGAGTTTACTTTGACCAAAGGAAATTCCGCAACGGTAATAGTAAGCCTTACTCCAAACGAATGACATTATTAACTTCATAACTTTAATTAATAATCACATGAAAAAAATTTTATTATCAATCGTCGCTTTGGCTGCGGCTGTCCTTCTGGCAGGCTGCAACAAGCAGACAGAGACTGAGGACCCTGTTGAGGGTACTCTCGAGGTTGTCGACATTGCTGACAACTGTGCGACCGTCAAGGTCAGTCAGACATCCGGAAAATTCTATGGTGCCAAATTGATTGAGTGCATGACCGTCGATGAAGTTACTGTGGATATTGACAATGATATCCAGATGGTAGCGTTCATCGAGGCGAATGGTACGGACATCACTCTTCCTTATGAGAAAAAACTTGAAAAAGTGAGAATCGGCAGGGACCGTGTAACGGCAGTGATTTTTTACAACAAGGACGGCATTGCCGAGGTCGTCAAACATGTCGTCTGGACTCCTGCAGGACGCCCTGAGGGTTGGAGCGAAGATAATACACCCGGTCGTGTTGAAGAAATAATTTGGTAATTTGACTATTATGAAAAAGATAATTGCAATTTTGGGAATTGCCGCTTCCATGATGGCGGTTTCCTGTATGAAAGAAGAGATTAAGGTTTCCGGTCCTGAAGGAGCGGAAGGTCACAAAATACAGTTCGTGGGAGCTACCGGTGCGGATACCAAACTGTCCATCGGTGACAAAGAGGGCAGTGCGTACAATCTGTTGTGGAATACCGGTGATGTGATCGGAATCTTCACTACTGATGTTATTCTCACTGAGGCTACAGAAGATGCTCCGGCTGCATATTCAGGCAAGATTCCAGGTGAGCTTGCGGAACTTTTTGAGGAGGACAACGGCAAAACTTCAGGTATGTTCCAGACTTACAATACCGTGAAGTTGGATGAAGCTGCGGATTTGATTGTCACTTATCCTGGAAGCAGCCTTGTGTATTCAGACAAGGTGGTCTCTGGAACTGTGCCTGCAATGCAGGAGCAGAGAAGGCAGAATTCAAGCAACGACCTTGGAAAATATGCCGTGTCATACGCAAAATCTTCTTTGGAGGCAGGTCAGACAGAAGGCGTGAAATTCAATCTTGAGCAGCAGACAGCTTTTGTGAAACTTGTGCTTTCAACAAGTTCATATTCAGATCTCAAGCTTATAGGTGCCCGTCTTGCCTGCAAGGGAGAAGCTCTTTCCGGACAGATGAAGATAAATACCGAAAGCGGTGGAGTCACTTATGCCGGCACTGCTGATTATGTCGGTGTGAAATACAGGACACCTGTTGATTTTACAGGCACTCACGAGTTGTATTTCACCGCTCTTCCATGTGACCTGACAGGTAAAGACTGTTATGTGATAGTCGAGATGGGTAATGACAGCAAGACTGTGACCATGCCTATCAAAGTCAATGGCGGCGAACTTAGAAAATCAGGACTTTCTGTCATCAGCGTCAGCGGCATCAGTGAGACTTCAAATGAATTCAAATGGTTTGAGCCGGAAGAGACGAGATATGTCGCAGCTTACGGCCAGGGCTGGTCTTATGGTCCTGCAAACACATTCGTGGCATATTGTGCTGAGGACAAGGATTTTGGCGAGGCTGTCACTTTCGATGTCAAGGCGCGTGGCAATTTTATGAAATGTGCAGAGCCTTCGTACATCTGTGTACACAATGCCTGTGAGGCGAACATCAGCAACAAAAACGTGCTCGAAATCAATGGCGTAGTCTGTCATGACGGCACGCAGTACGTCAAAATTCCTATCGACAAAGACACATACACAATCAGTGTCAGGGCCAAGGCTGCGGGATCATATACCGCCTACAGCTCAAAGGTCAAAGTCTTTGATGAAAACGACAACTGCATCTGGGCGTTCAATATATGGGAGAACAACGAGCCTCTCGTCGAGCAGACCTACAAGAACGGTGTAATGCTTGACAGAAACATAGGATCAAGCAGTCACAAAGGTCAGGGTTACACCAGCGGCACTTCATATTATCAGTGGGGGCGTCCGTTCCAGACAGGCTGGTCAGCATCAGGCGGACTGTTCGACAAGAGACTTTCTGATGTCTCTGATCTGTCGGTTTCAGCAGCCAATCCTCATCTCTTCTATTTCACCAAGGGTCTTGAGCCTTCTCAGGGCGGAGACTGGTATATAGGAGCACATACAGGAGCACGTAGTGAGCATCTTGATGATCTGTGGGGCAATCCTAACACCACGGGAGAAGAGGTGGTCCAGACCGATGGCACCAAGTCAATCTATGACCCATGTCCTAAGGGATGGATGGTCGCAAGTCCGAAAATCCTTGCGGAAATTTCAGCTGCAGCAGAGCCAAAACTGACAAATTATGCAGATAATGGAAAAGACAGTTCAGATCAGAACTTCCTTGTCTACACTCTTCCTGACGGCAGCAAGGCTGAGATACCTTTTGCCGGTTGCAAATGGGGCTCTGATGGCGGAAACCCTGACAACAATGAGAGGGATATCTGCAGCCTCTGGTCAAATTCGACCATTACAAGTTACGAGCAGAGCGGAACAAATGCCTATCTTATGTATTACAGATACAAAGAGCATAAGTTCGGCAATCAGAATGCGAACCGTGCGCATGGACATGCTGTACGTTGCATGAAAGACATAGAAAATCGTTAGTAGTGTATATGGTATGTGCCTCCGTGGTTCATTATGTGCTGCGGAGGCATTTTTTAATTAATTTTGTATTTTGCTCTGTAAATATTGCTGCATGAAATTAAGAAAGATAATCACAACTGTGGGCTTATTGCTGTGCGTATGTGCCGCATCCATGGCTCAGTCCTTTGATTGGGACAGGCTCAATGCCGAAAACCATCCGAGGGTGATATTCACTCAGGAGGATTTTGACGGCATCAGGAACTCTGACAATGAGATAGTCAGTTTGTTTTCTTCCCATGTCATAGCTTTCGCGGACGAGGCTTTGAAAGAAGAAGATCTGAAACATGAATTGCAGGGCAAAAGGATGCTTGCAGTAAGCCGGAATGCCCTTGTAAGGCTGCTTCCCTGTTCGTATGCCTATAAGCTGACAGGGGATGAAAAGTATCTGGAAAAGGCGGAACGCGATCTGCAGACTGTCTGCTCTTTTGAAGACTGGAACCCGTCTCATTTTCTGGATACAGGTGAAATGGCATTGGCTGTGGGACTCAGCTACGACTGGCTGTACTGGGAGCTGTCGGACAAAACCAAGGATATGGTCCGAAAAGCGCTTCACAATCTTGCATTTGTGGCTTCACACAACAAAAAGGACACATGGTTTTACAATACCAATACAAATTGGAATCAGGTCTGTAACGGAGGTCTGAGCTGTGCCGCCCTCGCGGTTTATGAAGATGATGCTGAAGAGGCGTGGGCTGTCATACAGAAGGCTGTCGAAACCAACAGAAGGGCTGTGGAAACCATTTATTCTCCTGATGGGAATTATCCTGAGGGCTATGGCTATTGGCATTACGGGACGACCTTCCAAGTGATTCTGAACACCGCTTTGGAGACAGCGCTCGGCTGGGACGGCGGCTTGTCCGGGGTTGACGGCTTTGAAGAGAGCGGACGTTTTCTGCTTTATCTGCAGGGACCGCTGGGCTTAGTCTATAATTATTCGGATTGCGGCTCGCGCAGTCAGGCTGCATATGGTGCCTGGTATTTTGCCTACAAATACAACGATCTGTCCGTTCTTTACCTTGAAAAGAACCGTCTTGACCGCTACAACAGAGGTTATGACAGACGTTTTGAGGTGTTTGATGTTTTTTATGCCTATAAGCTGAACATCAAATCGTTGGAGCAAATACAGGCTCCGGAGGAAGGACTGTGGTCAGGAGCCGGAAGCAATCCGGTGGTGCTTGCGCATTCCAACTGGAAGATGGATGACAGCGATATGTTCCTTGGAGTAAAGGGCGGTCAGGCTGATATGAGCCACGGACATATGGATGCGGGTTCTTTTGTCTTTGATGCCGACTGCGTCCGCTGGTCTGCTGAATTGGGCTCGCAGAACTATTACAGTATTGAGAAACTGAACATGGATCTGTGGAATTACAAGCCTGATGCGGACAGGTGGAAAATTCTGAGATACAACAATTTCAATCATTCCACTTTGACGGTTAACGATGCACTGCATAATCCCAAAGGTTTTACCACCTTGGAAAGGGTGATTGATGACGGGACGCGTCAGGGCGGCGTCTTTGACATGAGCGCAAGCCTGCAGCCGGAGTTGAAAAACGCCGTGAGAACCATATATCTGGAGTCGGGACGTCTGATTGTGATCGACGAAATCGAAGCACGTGATGACAAGGATGCGGCGGTACGCTGGAATATGGTCGGGTATGGACAGCCTGAGGTTCTCGATGAGGGAATGCTCAAACTCAGCAAAGCGGGAAAAACGAGATATCTGAGAGCGTTTTCAGAGGGAAGCGAGTTGAAATTCTATGGGGAGGACATAGTCGGTAAAGAATATGATGCCCCGGTGACTGACCTTTTCAACTGCGGCTGGACGGCTGTGGTCAAGGCTGGAAAAAAGGAGGTCTTTGTCACTGTCATCGACAAAGAGAAAAATGTTTTGGATGAGCTCAGACAGGCTTTTGTGGAAGCGGCTGCCGACACTTGTGCTCCGGACGGGACAGTGACTGAAAATTTTATCCGCTACAGCGACCACGGCAGGGCAAATGACGTCCTGCTCCTGCAGTTGTACACATCCATTCATCTTCCTGATGCTGAGGTGAACGCCCTGCTGGATGCCTTTGATTTCGAAAATAGATGTTGGAAGGATATCGACTACACTGTCATGGACAGGGGACGCTGGCCAGCCACGCTGCATGTGACAAGGATGCAGGCGCTTGCTAAGCTGTATGTGTCGGAAGACTCGCCATGGTGTCATTCACCGCGTCTGAAGGAGCTGCTTCATGCTGCCATGGCATATTGGTTCGAGAATATGCCGCACAATCCCAACTGGTGGCACAATGACATCGGAGTGCCCAAAAAGATGACTACCGTGCTGCTTATGCTACGTGATGAACTTTCTCCTTGTGAGCTTGAGGGCGGACTCAGGGTTCTTGAGCGTTCAAAGTTCGGACGGACAGGGCAGAATAAGGTGTGGCTTGCAGGCAACAATCTTATGAAAGGCCTGCTGACTGATGATGAAGGACTTGTCATCAGGGCAAGGAACTATATTGCGGAGGAGATCTATCAGACCGATGAAGAGGGCATTCAGGAAGACTGGTCCTTCCATCAGCACGGTCCGCAGATACAGTTCGGCAATTATGGTCTGGCTTATTCCGAGGGGCTGTCATTCTGGTTGAGGGTGTTGAAAGGCAGCCGCTTTGATTTTACTCCCGGACAGAAGTCGATTGCAGTGAATCTGCTGAAAGAGGGCATCTGCCAGTCTGTGTACAGGGGCGTGATGGACCCGAGCTATTGCGGAAGGCAGAATTTCATTGATGGAGGTTGCGGAAAGGCGTATGCGCTTGCCTCCACGGCTTATAATATGTCCCATGCAATTCCTGAGGACTCGCTCTTTTTTGCCCGTGTCGCAAATGAAAATCTTGTTCCTGAAAAATATGGGAATTCATTGGTGGGTGCGAAATTCTACCAGCGCTCCGATTGTGGCATTTATCGCAGACCGTCGTGGTATGCTTCCATAAGGATGCATTCGGACAGGACCATAGGCTTTGAATTTACCAACAAAGAAAATACTTTGGCGAATTTTTCTGCCGACGGAGCTCTCCTCCTTATGCAGGACGGAAAAGAATTCGACAATATTTTCGCTTATTGGGATTGGAGAAAAGTTCCTGGCGTTACGGCCTACGATGACGGCGGACAAATCAAGTGTGACGACAGTGTGGCGGGCAAAAAGAATTATTCCTCCCATGTCGGAGGTCTTGTCTGCGGTGATGTGATGTTGTCCACAATGGAGCTGAACAGGGATGGTGTAAGTGGCTTGAAGACTGCTTTTTTCTTTCCTGACTGCATTGTGAATTTGGGGGCGGATATGAAGATACTCAATCCCAATGCAAGACATTTCACTACGGCGGTTGACCAGATACATTATACTGGAGAACACAAGAGAGGAAAAAATTGGCTGGCGCACGCAGATAGGGCTTATTTCAGTCTGGATTCCAAAGCGATGCAGTGTACGGTGGAGCTTCAGAAAGGCAGATGGGATGACATTGACCCCGCTTTTCACGACAGATATGATGAGGGAAAAGTGTTCAAATGCTGGTTCGAACATTCTTTGACGGAGCCTGATTCCTATGCATATATGATACTGCCTTGTACATCTTCCAAGGAGGCAGCCGCTTATGCAAAGAAGCTTTCAAAAGGTAAAGCAGAGCTTAAACTGGTGCGCAACGATGCGAAGTGTCAGGCTGTCCTGTACGGCAGGTCCCTGTGCGCGGTTTTCCATGAGGCGGGAGAATACAGGCTTGGAAAGAAGAAAATCGTTGTGGACAGTCCTTGTCTCTATGTGGACGACGGAGAAAAAGTCGTAAAGGAAAAGCTTGCTCCAAGGACTGTGACTCCTATGGACAGCCTTATGGACAAAGTTTTTGACAGGGCAGAAAAGCAATTCCTGCTTATGGATGAAAATCTGTCAGCAAAAAACTCAGCTGAGGCGATATATCCGAGGTCGCTGGATGGAAACGGAGAGTTGGTGACAAGCGGCTACAAATGGTGGTGCTCTGGCTTCTTTCCAGGCTCGTTGTGGCTGGTGTACGACTATGGCAGGAACGGGAAGATAAAGGCATTGGCGGAGAAGTATTCGGAAGCTTTGGAAGCGCTGAAATACAGGACGGATGACCATGATGTAGGCTTTCAGCTGATGTGTTCGTTCGGAAATGCCCTGCGTATCAGTGGTGATAAAAAATATGAGGATATTCTTGTTGCCGGCGCAAAATCGTTGGGAAGCCGCTTCAATCCGAATGTGGGCTGCACCCGTTCCTGGGATTGGGGTAAATGGAAATTTCCTGTCATCATTGACAATATGATGAATATGGAACTCCTGCTCAAGGCGGCTCAGCTGAGTGGAGATGCTGTATTAAGGGATGTTGCACTCAGCCATGCCCGTACAACCATGAAAAATCATTTCCGTGAAAATTACAGTTCATGGCATCTTGTTGACTATGATCCGCAGAATGGCAAGGTGGTGCATAAACAGACGGTGCAGGGCTATGCGGATTCTTCGTCCTGGAGCCGCGGACAGGCATGGGGCGTCTATGCCTACACTATGATGTACCGCTACACCGGTGACAAGGCTATGCTTGAACATGCTGAACATATCGCTGATTATATTATTCCCAAGCTGCCTGCAGACGGTGTCCCATATTGGGATTTCTGTGCTCCGAATATACCTCTGGAGGAAAGGGACGCTTCCGCAGGAGCTGTCATCGCCAGTGCCTTGGTGGAGCTCAGCGACTATGTCGGCGCTCAGAAGTCGAAAACTTATCTGACTTGTGCCGAAAACATATTACGGTCTTTGGCAGGTGATGAGTATCTTGCCGCTGAGGGCGAGATACAGGGTTTTCTTCTGAAGCACAGTGTGGGCAACAAAGCCGGAAAAAGCGAAGTGGATGTGCCTCTGAGCTATGCGGATTATTATTTTTTGGAGGCATTGCTGAGATATAGGGAGCGAATGAAATAAACGTCATCCGTTTATACGAATGAAAATTTTTGACTTATTTTATTATGAAACTGAAAAAAATATTATTTACTCTTCTGACTGCGTTTTTAGCCATTTTTTCTTTGAACGCAGAAGTGCGTCTGCCTCACATTATCGGTGACAATATGGTGCTTCAGCGCGAGACTGAAGTGAAACTGTGGGGTACCGCAAAACCTGGTCACAAAGTGACGGTGATTCCGTCGTGGAACAATGTGCCGGTGACTGTAAAGACAGCCAAGGACGGAAAATGGATCGCTTCGGTCAGGACAGGAGCTGCCGGTGGGCCTTACTCAATCAGCTTTGACGATGGGGAGATTATTAAAGTGAACAATGTTCTTCTCGGCGAAGTGTGGTTCTGCTCAGGACAGTCCAATATGGAAATGCCAGTGAAGGGCTTCGGCAATCAGCCTGTTGAAGGCAATGCGGAAGTCATTCTGGGAGCACGTTCTGAGACTCGGATAAGAATGTGTACGGTAAAGAAAGTGACCTCATTTGTTGAAAAGGATGATTGTGAGACTTCATGGAGCGAACATACACATCGGGCAGTCGGAAACACTAGTGCCACCGCATATTTTTTTGCGGAGTATCTGAACAGAATTCTGGATGTTCCGGTAGGTGTAATCGTTTCGTGCTGGGGCGGTTCAAGAATTGAAGCCTGGATGAACAGGGAGACGATGAGTACTTTCCCGGGATATGATCTTTCTTATTTGGACACAAAGGAAAAAGCTCCGCGCTGGGATTCTCCGGCTCTGATGTACAATGCGATGGTCGCTCCTTTTGTGAACTATACGATAAAAGGCTTCCTTTGGTATCAGGGCGAGGCGAATCGCGGTAGGGCTAAGGAATATGCCGCACTTCAACCGGCATACGTCAAAATGATGCGTGAACTTTGGGGACTTGGTGAGCTGCCTTTCTACTATGTGCAGATTGCACCTTATGGCTATGATAATCCTGATGCTGTAGGCAGCGCTCTTCTCAGGGAGGCTCAGATGAAGAACATGGCGGATATTCCTCATTCGGGAATGGCTGTAACCTTGGATATAGGCGACAGGGACTGCATCCATCCGGCGAAGAAACGTGAAGTGGGACACAGGCTTGCGTATATGGCTCTCGAGAGGGATTATGGATACAAGTTCATTGATTCCTATCCTCCGGTATTCAAGTCTATGGAGGTCGTGGACGGCAAAGCTGTGGTTTCTTTCAAAGTCGGAAAAATGGGCATGTGTCCCCGTGGTCATGCTCTTACGGGATTTGAACTTGCAGGTGAGGACAGAATTTTCCACCTAGCTGAGGCTGTTATCAAAAAGGGCGACCAGGTGGAAGTAAGCTGTAAAGATGTCCCGAATCCTGTCGCAGTCCGCTATTGTTTCCACAACTGGACTGATCAGGCATCCATTTTCAACAACTATGGCATTCCTGCCTCATCCTTCCGTACTGACGATTGGGAGGTTGATGATTAGCTTTACAGTTGTAACTGTTTGTTTATTGATGGATTTTTAATTGTCATAAAATGAAAAAAATATTATTTGTCCTTTTGGCCTTTGTTTCATTGGCTTGCAATGAGATCAGATACCAGGCTGTTGATACTGAAAGTTTCAAGGCGGAACTTGATGGAAAAACCATTGAATTGTATACGCTCAGCTCTGAAAACTGCATTACTGCACAGTTTACGAATTATGGAGCACGTGTCGTTTCGCTGCTCGTTCCTGACAGACAGGGAAAGATGGCGGATGTCGTTCTTGGCTGCGAGACTGCACAGCGTTATTTGGATGAAGCCGATGCGCGCTTTTATGGTCCTGTAGTCGGACGTTATGCCAACCGTATTGCCGCAGGGCGTTTCCTTCTTGACGGAAAGGAATATACTTTGGCACAGAACGACAACGGACAGAGCCTGCACGGAGGTGTAAAGGGCTTTGACAGTGTGATATGGACTGTGGATGAAGTGTCTGAGTCTTCGGTCTCAATGCATTATTTTTCTCCTGACGGGGAAGAAGGCTATCCTGGCAATCTGACTGTTTATGTGACCTATAGGGTGGAAGGCAGCTCTTTGAAAATCGAATATAAGGCTGAGACTGACAGTCCGACCGTGGTGAATCTGTCCAATCATTCGTTATTCAATCTTGCAGGCGAAGGAAACGGGGATGTGCTTGCCCAGGAATTGTGGATTGCGGCTGATGCGACGACGCCTGTGGATGAATTTCTGATTCCTTCAGGTGAAATCGCCTCAGTGGATGGAACGCCTTTTGATTTCAGAACCCCGACAGCCATAGGTGCAAGAATCAACGAGAACAACGCCCAGCTTGCCAACGGCCACGGCTATGACCACAACTGGGTGCTGAACGATTGGAGCGGTGACGTCCGCCTGGTGGCATCATTGTATGATCCTGCGAGCGGACGCAAGATGGAAATCTTTACCGACCAGCCCGGGCTGCAGTTCTACAGCGGCAATTTCTTCAATGAAAATTCACTTGGCAAATACAGTCGCAAAATCGGCCTGCACGGAGTTGTAGCCCTTGAAACCCAGCATTTCCCGGACTCGCCGAACCATCCTGATTTTCCATCAACCCTACTCCGCCCCGGAGAAAACTACACCCAGACTTGTATTTACAGTTTCGCTATAAACTGAATAGATGAACTTATTCCTTGATGACCGGAGTAAAATCACTCCAGTCTTCGACTCGAAACGCTCTGATGTCGCGGACTGAGTTTCTGAACCAATCAATCTTTTTCAGAGCTTCAATAGCTTTGTACAGATTGGCCATGTCGTTTTTCTCCGTGAGGTAGACACTGCCTTGGGTATTAAAGAAATCATACTTACGAAGGGTGAGTCTTATTTCAAAATATGCATTGTTATAAGGCTCACCATAATTTTTTCTTAGGTCAGAAACGACCATATCGAAAGCGATTGCAAACATAAGTGAGAACATTACAAATTAGCGGGCAGGAAATATTTCTCTTCTCCGAAAAATATCCTTCCCAATTTGTCCTTAATGGAAATTACTATGCCGACAAAAGGGTTTTTTTCCACGTCAATGACTTCTCCCTCAACCCAATCTGCCTCACCTGTAATGTACGGCGAAGCCTTTGCAATATCACCTGTTTTCATAATCACGCAAATTTATATCCAAGGGACAAATATAAGATTTTTTCTGTAATTGTGTATCGGCTTGTTCTGATTTGTTTCCGTTGTGATTTGTATGTCAAAGTGAAATTCATTTGAATAATCACAAAATAAATCTATTTTTGCACTGACAAAATGCTATACGCTATTAATTCAAGTGATGGAAGAAAACAACTATATGTTTCCGACCTCGGTGAAAGAGGTCAAGAATTTGGGATGGGACTATATCGATGTCATCTTTTTTACGGGTGACGCGTTTATAGACCATCCTTCTTTCGGTACTGCCGTGATTGCGCGCTGGCTGCAGAAATACGGCTATCGCGTGGCAGTGGTGCCGCAGCCGAACTGGAGGGATGACTTGCGCGATTTCAGGAAATTGGGAGCGCCGAGACTGTATTTCGCCGTCAATTCCGGGGCGATGGACTCCATGGTCAATCACTATACGGCTTCGAAAAGGCTGCGCTCCGACGACGCCTATACACCTGAAGGCAGGGCCGGGCAGAGGCCTGACTATGCGGTCACGGTTTACACCAAGATACTGAAACGGCTTTATCCGGACGTGCCCGTTGTAATCGGTGGCATTGAGGCTTCGCTGCGTCGTGTGACCCATTACGATTATTGGCAGGACTGTCTGCTGCCTTCTATTATTGTCGGCAGTGGTGCGGACTGGCTGTGTTACGGAATGGGCGAGCGGCCGATGTTAGAGCTCACAAAGGCAATAGAAAGCGGCAGAAACGTCTCTGATATAAGGAAAATCCCTCAGCTTGCCTTTTACTGCGACGGCAGGTGCAGGCTCAAGGATGCTGTCTATCTCAATTCTTTCGAGCGTTGCCTTCAGGACAAAAAGGCTTTCGCTGAGAATTTTCATGTCATTGAGACTTACGCGAATATGTGGAATCCGCCTGTGCTTGTGGAGCCTGTCGGCAAGGGTTACGTGCAGATAAATCCGACTTATCCGCCAGCCACCGAGGCTGAGATGGATTCCTTTTGGGATCTGCCTTTCACCAAACTTCCGCATCCGCGCTATGCCGGCAAACGCATTCCGGCCTATGATATGATTAAATTTTCCATCAATACCCACAGGGGCTGCTTCGGAGGCTGCAATTTCTGCACGATAGCCGCCCATCAGGGCAAATTCATCCAGGAGCGGAGCGAGAAATCCATCTTGAAGGAAATCGGGCAACTGACCAGGCTTCCGGGCTTTGCAGGCAATATTTCTGATGTGGGCGCACCTACGGCCAACATGTACGGTATGCACGGACGTGACCACAGTCTCTGCGAGAAATGCCGCCGCAAATCCTGCCTCTTCCCGAGTCCCTGCAAAAATATGGACCGTTCCCATGCGCGTCTGCTTGCTCTGTATGAGGACATCGCCAATGTCAAGGGTATCAGACACGCATATATAGGCAGCGGAATACGCTACGACCTTTTCCTCAATGAAAAAGGCTATGTGGACGGGACTTCCGCTCCGTATCTCCGCGAATTGGTGCTGAACCACACTTCGGGACGTCTGAAAGTGGCTCCTGAGCATACTGAGGATTGCGTTCTGAAGCTTATGGCAAAGCCTTCATTCAGGCTTTTCGAGCGTCTGCGCCATGAATTTGACGACATCGTGAGAAAATCCGGGAGAAACTGCGAACTTGTGCCTTATTTCATTTCCGGACATCCGGGCTGCGGTATGCGCGAGATGGAGAAGCTCAGCAGAAACCCGGCTTTGAAGGGTCTGTATATGGATCAGGTTCAGGATTTCACCCCGACGCCCATGACTGTCTCATCTGTAATGTTTTACACCGGTCTTGATCCCAAAAACCTGGAAAAAGTCTACGTGGAGAGGGATATTGAGAAAAAACGCGCCCAGAAATCTTTTTTCAAAAAATGCTCGAAATAATGCATAAATTTGGCTCTATGTATTGCTCAATTCAAAAAAATGTTTTACACTTGCAGTCTGATTTGAAAAACGAAATTTAATTTAAAAATAATTGCATTTTATGTCACAGGAACAGAAGAGAAGAGCAGTTGTAAGCTACGAGAACATGTCTGAGGAGTTAGCTGCTGCATTTAATGAGAAGTATCCTAAAGGTTTCAGCGATTATCTGCCGGACCTTATGAAGTATGACAAACCTAATGGAGATTGTTTTTATGCTGTTACTATAGAGATACCGGATGCCATTTATCTTGTGAAAATCAAGATCAAGACTGATGACGCCGAAGATATCGAGAGATGGCTTGACAGTGATGATGACGATGATGACGGACAGGATGACGGCGAAACTCTGCCTGATAACGATATTTCCCAATATAGCCAGGGAGAGGATGACGCGGATGTTGAGTAAAACGGAATTGAAATAAGGAATGACGATTTGGAAGCTGTGCTTTCAAATCGTTTTTTTTACTATCTTTCCTCTGGAGATAATATTTCTTTATTCTGCCGGTATCGAATATCGGGATTTATATGTAAATTTGCGCCGATGAAAAATGAGCTGACAATGAAAAACCTTTTTGTGAAAATAGTGTCTCCGCTCCGCAGCCTTCTGAAAAAACTGTCGGAGAGGGATGTCATGCTCATTCTGTCGCTTTTTGTAGGGCTCAGCTGCGGTCTGGCTGCAGTTGTTCTGAAATTGGCAGTCGAGGCCATTCACGGTGGTCTGACTTCCTGGTTTGACGGAGAGGCTTACAATTATCTCTATTTCGTCTATCCTGGCGTGGGTATGCTGCTTGCCCTGCTTTTTGTGAAATACGTAGTCAAGGACAATATAGGTCATGGCGTGACCAAGGTGCTCGTGGCCGTGTCAAAGAATGAAAGCAAAATCAAAAAGCACAACACATGGACATCAGTTGTGGCTTCGGCCGTGACCATCGGCTTCGGCGGGTCCGTCGGTGCCGAGGCTCCGATAGTCTACACCGGAGCGGCTATAGGCTCGAATGTGGCCCGGTGGATGGGACTTTCATATAGGAACATGACCATCCTGCTCGGCTGCGGTGCTGCAGGTGCAGTCGCAGGTATATTCAAGGCCCCGCTTGCAGGTGTGCTTTTCACTCTGGAAATACTGCTTTTCAATATCTCCATGACTTCAATGCTGCCGCTGCTGCTGTCTACGCTGTCAGCTACGGTGGTATCGTATCTGCTGCTCGGTGACAGTTTGCCGTTTGAATGCACGCTTTCGCCTTTCAATATGCACAATATTGTCTTCTACTTATTCTTGGGTGTCGTCTGTGCACTCTGCTCGGTTTATTTCACGCGTATGACCCTCTGGCTGGAAGACAAAATCAAAAGCATAGAACATCCGTACAAGCGCTGGGCATTGTCGGCTCTCGGTCTGGGGCTGCTGATTTTCCTTTTCCCTCCGCTCTATGGCGAGGGTTACGGCTACATTCATCAGCTGCTCAACGGCGGTCAGATCAATCTTGACGGTCAGACAGTCCTCTCTTTCTTCATGGACACTGCCTGGGCCGTGCCGGTTTTCTTCCTTTTGGTGGCGCTGTTGAAAGTATTCTCAATGTCGTTTACCAATGCGGGCGGCGGAGTCGGAGGAACTTTCGGACCTACTCTGTTTATTGGCGCGATGATAGGCTTCGTGGTGTCGCGTACCATCAATCTCGTAGGTGGCGAAGGGCTTGTGCCTGAGCAGAATTTCACCCTTGTGGGCATGGCGGGACTTATGGCCGGTGTCATGCAGGCACCGATGACTGCCATCTTCCTTATCGCCGAGATTTCAGGCGGCTACGAGCTTTTGATTCCGCTGATTCTGACGGCGACGGTCTCTTACGGTGTGACACGAACCATGGAACCGTATTCGATTTATACAAAACGTATTGCGAAAAAGGGCGAACTGCTCACTCACGACAGCGATCAGGCAGTGCTTACCCTCCTTAAAACTACGGACTTGGTGGAGCAGAATTTCGCCACGGTCAAGATTGACGCCACTCTCGGCGAACTTGTGGAGGTGGTTGCCAAATCGACAAGGAATATTTTCCCTGTTGTGGACTCAAAGAATCATTTCCAGGGCTTCGTCTCGCTTGAGGACATACGCCGCGATATGTTTAAAAAGGATCTCTACAATACTGTACATGTCTACAATTATATGAAATCCACGCCTGCCTACGTCTATGACGACGAGAAGATGGACAGCGTGATGAAGAAATTCGAAAAAACCGGTGCATGGAATCTTCCTGTCATCAGGCAAGACCGCACATACATCGGTTTCGTGTCAAAATCAAAAATCTTCTCCGCCTACCGCCGCCAGCTCCAGGAAGTCTCCCACGACTAATCCTTCTCTTTCGGAGTTTCTGAACTGTTTTGCGGTTCCGGCCGGGTATCGGTGACGGTCTGGTCGTCGGCCGGGACGGTGCCTTCGGGGATGTGGACTACGCCTTCGACGTCTTTGTCGGTGTATTTGAAACGGCGGATTTTTGACGTGGCCGTCTTCTCAAACGGTTCTTTCATCACTTCTACGTCGTTAACCTTCGAGGACTTGCTTACGTGTTTGTTTACAAAATTCAGAATAGCCTGTCTGCGCGCTTCGAGGTTGGCATAGAACTCATCCTCGCCTTCAGTGTTCCAGTCAATGATGTTGTCGTCGAACTGTACGAGGGCGACCAGACGACCGCCTCTTTCCACAACGATGGATTCGTTGACGCCTTCAAAGTCGTTGATGACCTTCTCGATTTCCTCAGGGTAGATGTTTTCGCCGGAAGGACCGAGAATTGTGTTGTTGAGACGTCCTTTGATGTAGAAACGTCCTTTCCTGTCCATTACAGCCACGTCGTTTGTTCGGAACCATCCGTCCTCTGTGAACGCCTTTTTTGTGCGTACCGGATCCTTGTAATAGCCGAGCATCACATTTTCGCCCATAGCTACGATTTCGCCTTCGCCTGTTTCCGGATTGACGTTGTTGAGCTTCAGTTCCACACCCCTTACAGGGAGGCCGATAGAACCTGAAACACGTACTTTCCCTACGCTCTGTGTGAGCAGCGGCGCAGTTTCCGTAAGACCGTAGCCTATGGCATATTTGAATTTTGCCTTTAGCAGGAATGCCTCCACATCAGGGTCGAGTTTTGCCCCTCCGATACCGAAAAATGACAGATGTCCGCCGAAAGTGGATTTCAATTTGATTCCGATGAGACGGCACATAAGCCCGTTCATGTGTTTTTCCATCCATGTCAGCGTCTTGCTTTTCTTTATGGTCGGCAATACACTGTTCTTATAGACTTTTTCAATTATCAGAGGTACTGAAAGCATTGTGGTCGGCTTAACGTCTTTGAGAGCTTTCAGCAGTATGCCCGTAACAGGAGGTTTTGACAGATAGTAGATGCTTGCGCCGCAGTACATAGGGTAAAGGAAGCCTATGGTCATTTCATAAGTGTGCGGCATAGGCAGAATGGAAAGCCATCTGTCCTTTTCATTGCGGCGTTGCGAGTGGTAGCAGGAATGGATGCAGGAAGTGATGTTTCTGTGGCTGAGTACCACGCCCTTGGCACTTCCCGTAGTACCGGAGGTGTAGATTATAGTTGCCATATCGTCAGGCATAGGCATTGCTAAATGGGCGTCCATGCGGAATTCGTCGCCGTCTTCCTTTATCAGTTCGAATGTCTCTATATCTATCAACAGTGTCAACTGCCGCCTGCATTCCTCGGAAACTTTGCCGGCCAGTTTCTGTGACACGAACATAACCTTGGTCTCGGAGTGCTTGAGGATGTTGGTTACCTCGCTTTCAGAGCTGTCCGGCAGAATAGGTACGGCAACGCGTCCGAATGGCACTATGCTGAAAAAAGCCACGGACCAGTTCGGCATATTCTGGGAAAGGATGGCTACTTTGTCGCCTGAACCGATGCCATATTGTGCCAATATCTTGGAAAGGGCGTCGCATTTGCGTTTGAACGTGGCATAGGTATAGCCGCCGTCCTCTTTGTCTGCCCATTTTGTATATTGATTGTCGGGGAAAGTTGCGCATGAGAATTCATATAGCTTGTATAGGGTATCAATATATCTTTCCCTGTATTTTTGTCTTCTGCTCATTAGTGTGTGATGTATTTTTCGGGATGTTTACCCGTCAGTTTCATTTCTTCGTAGATTTTCTGAATGCGGGCCATATCCGCTTTAGCGTCATCGGTGAGCTCGAATTTCTGCCCTCTGCCCACCACTTTCCGGCCCCAGTCGAAATACCCTAAGTAAACGGGGCAGCCGACCTGTGTGGCTATGGTGTGGAAGCCTGTCTTCCACCTTTTCACAGGCTTGCGTGTTCCCTCAGGTGCAAGTGCAAGGTGGAATATTTTCTCGGACTGCATGGCGTGGATGATGCTCAGTACGGTTGACGATGCACTTTTCCGGTCTACAGGCACTCCTCCCAATTTTCTGAGTATAGGGCCGAGAGGCCATTTGAAGAATTCCTTTTTGACCATGCATTTTGCGTTGCCTCCGATAGATTTGTAGTAAATGTAAGAAATTGCAAAATCCCAAATGGAGGTATGAGGTACACCGAGTATGATGCATTTGTCCTCAGGAGGCAGTTCCTCTCCGATTTTCCATCCGAGAGTCTTCAGCAGCCATTTATAAAATTTTTGTGACATAATTTTCCTGTTTAGAATTTATTAAAGAAGCAAAATTGGTTTTTATTTTATGTTCAGATGTTGACATCCTCAAGGTCCGTCTCGCTGCGGAGATTTCCCGTGATGAAATTCTGACGTTCGAGGGTGTTTTTCCCCATGTAGAATTCCATTATTTCGGCAATGGACTCTTCATCACTGAGTTTGACCTTGTCCACTCTCATGTTCTCTCCGATGAACTCTGCGAATTCATCCGATGAAATCTCTCCCAAACCTTTGAACCGGGTGATTTCCACGCCTGTTTTCAGTTTTTTGATGGAGTCTTCCTTCTCGGCAGGGGAGTAGCAGTAGCAGGTCTGCTTTTTGTTCCTGACCCTGAAAAGCGGAGTCTGGAGAATATATACGTGTCCGCGGCGTATGAGGTCCGGATAGTATTTCATGAAGAAAGTGACAACAAGCATTCTGATGTGCATGCCGTCGTCATCGGCATCGGTAGCCACGATGATGTTGTTGTATCTGAGGTTTTCGAGGTCGTCCTCCACTCCAAGCGCGTTGATGAGCAGGTTGAGTTCCTCGTTTTCAGCCACTCTCTTGCGGCTTTCCTTGTAGCAGTTGATTGGCTTGCCCCTCAGACTGAATACTGCCTGGGTCTCGGCATTGCGGGATTTTGTGATGGTTCCGCTCGCTGAGTCACCCTCGGTAATGAAAATTGAGGTTTTCTCTATAACGTCTTCGTTTTTGCTGGTCACCTTGTCGTTGAAGTGTACCTTGCAGTCACGGAGCTTCTTGTTGTAGATGTTGGAACGTTTGTTTTTGTCCCTGGTCTTTTTCTGGATTACCGAAATCTCGCTTCTTTCCTTTTCGGAAGCGATTATTTTCTCCTGGATGACAGACTGCAGCTCCTTGTGGATGTGGAGGTAATTGTCAAGATTGGTCTTGATGAAATCGTTGACGAAACTGCGGATGGTAGGGCCTTTGTCGTATTCGATATTGCCCTCCGCGTCCTTGACGTTCTTCTCCCACATATAGGTCGAGCCGAGTTTGGTCTTGGTCTGTCCCTCAAAGTTTGGCTCCTGAATCTGTATGCTTATTGCACCTATCACTCCCTGGCGTACATCCTCGGGAGCATAGTTCTTGCCGTAGAATTCCTTGAGAGTCTTGGCTATCGCCTCTCTGTAGGCTGCAAGATGGGTACCTCCGTCACGGGTGTTCTGGCCGTTGACGAATGAAGCGATGTTCTCTCCGTAGCTGTTGCCGTGTGTGAGCACTATCTCAATGTCTTCACCGGTGAGGTGGATGGGCGGGTAGAGCGGAGTCTCGCTCATGCTGTCGTTCACGAGGTCGAGCAGTCCGTTCTCTGATTTGAAGACGCTGCCGTTGAGGTTGAAAGCCAGCCCCTTTTTGAGGTATGAGAAATTCTTGATCATGGCCTCCACGTAGTCCATGTTGTAGGAATAGTCTCCGAACATCTCCTTGTCTGGAACGAATCTGATGAGAGTGCCGTTCTTCTCATTTGTCTCCCTGCGGCCGCTGTCGGTCAGTTCTCCGCGTCTGAATTCACCGAAAGAACTCTCTCCGTCACGGAAAGATTCGACATAGAAATATGATGAAAGCGCATTGACGGCTTTGGAACCCACACCGTTCAGACCTATGGATTTCTTGAAGGCCTTGTCGTCGTATTTGCCTCCGGTATTGAGCCTGCTTACCGCTTCGACCACTTTGCCGAGTGGAATGCCTCGTCCGTAGTCCCTGACTGATACTTCGTTGTTCTCCACGACAATCTGAATGGTCTTTCCGAAGCCCATTGCAAACTCGTCTATGGAGTTGTCGATTATCTCTTTGAGCAGTACGTAGATACCGTCGGAAGGGTCTTCGCCGTTGCCTAAACGTCCCACATACATACCTGCCCTGCGGCGTATATGTTCGTTCCATTCCAGAGTGACGATATTGTCCTCTGTATAATTGCTTGTATTATTGATATTCTCGTTTGCCATATTGGGCAAAGGTACAAAAAAAAAGCGAGATAATCCCGCTTTTTTTTTGTACCTTAGTTTGAATGATAGTTTTAATATACCAGTTCAAATTCATCAATCCACATTTCGCTGCCAGTGCCGCCGACATAGTAGTTGCCGAGGTAAGAGCCGCAGGCTGTCACGATGATGTATTTTGCCTTTCTGTTGAAGTCCCTGTATTCCAAAGGAAGTACGAATTCGGTCCACTCGTTAACAACGAGATCGGATTCGAATTTTCCGAAAGCGATTACGCCGGGGTCATTGTCGAAATCCACGAATTCCTCTTTTGCCGAATTGACATGGAAAGGTTTGTCCCAGTCGGAAATCATTACTTGGATCTGACATTTGTCCGAAGTTCCGAGATAGTCTTTGTATTTGTCCTTATTGCCGGCGGTACCCGTCCTGTCGATAGGTTTCGGACTGTATTTGTACCAGCCTTTCAATGCTTTCGGACGCGACGTGAACGGAACTCCCCAGTCCAGTTCGGCCCCGAGTCCGCTGAGTTTGCCGTAGACTCCGGTGTACATGTTGCCTGCAGCGAGCAGTCCGAGTGCTTCAGTGGTAATCAGATGTGCTGCGCTGCCTTTGACAACGTCCTTTGTCTCAGGAATCGTAGGCATTGAACCCGTGATGAGCGTACCCTTGTTGGCCGTATCCCAGATTCTGAGACCGTCTGCAAGATAAGGGAACCAGCAACCGCTGTTTTTCATATCCTGATACCAGTTGTCGAATGAAGAGTTGTCAAGCTGTTCTTCTTTCTCGGTGGTGAATGAGAATACGGCTGAAATCTCTTCGCCGTTGATGAATCTCAGATCATATCCGCTGTCGGCCATAAGCCCGTCGATTGAAGCCGACAGCGAGTTTTTCTCAATGACGACTTCCTCCGCCTGCTGCCATTTGCCTTTGTTGGAAAGCTTGTATTCTAAAACCGGAGTGCCTGTGCCTGCAAATTCTCCGCTGATGTCAGCCTTGTGGGCCCAGGCGTTCACGCTTTTGATACTGAGGTCTATTTCCTTGTTGAGGAACTTCACGCTCCAGTCCACATGGCCGCCGTTTCCCAAAAGTACATCGAAATGTCTGACAACCACGCAGTTGAGTGTCATCGGAAAGTCAACCTCTTCGGTCACTGTCGACGGTACTTCGTCTACTACGACAACACCTGTAGTGCTTATGATTTCGCTGTCGTCAGCTTCGAGTTTCATATCCTCGATTTCAATTGCCGACAACGGTTGTGAGGCATTGACATAGACATATGCCATCCGTTCCCCAACATTGAATTCAGCGTCTCCCACCTGCTCTTTGCAGACAATGTATCTTTCGATGGTCTGTGTCGCCTTGATGGTCCAGCTGTATTTCTGATATGTCTGCAGGGTGAACTGCCTGTCTGAAGTAAGGTCGATGTATTCAGGTATCTCTTCCACTATTTCAGCGTCCTGCGACACTTCGAATTTCGTGATTTTCAGATGACTCATATCTGCCGATTCCTCCAAATCGACAGTCACTGTGCGTGCCGCTTCATTGATGGTCACATTCTTCATGCCATCGACTTCAAATGCCGTGATGCTTGCCACCACCTTGGGATAGTCCATGTCGTTTTTGAACACGCAGGAGCAGCACAGACTTGCGGCAACCGCAAGAAATATGTATTTTAATCCTTTCATACTCTATTCTCCTTTTGCGTCTTGAGCGGCTTTCTTACGCTGCATTGTGAGTTTATTGGACTTGAACTGTTCCGTGCTCAGGTAAAAGGAAATACCGAAGCCGATGGAGAACAGGTTTATTTTATAGTTGGCCGCACTTTTGTGCATGGTACTGACATCCACCTGGTTGGTGGTCTGTTTTACATACTGGTAGTCCAGGCCGATGAGGCCTATGGAAAGTTCAAGTGCGATGGAGTTGGACACGAACATCGTCAGGCCGGGAACGATACCTATGGAAGCAAGATAAATGTCCTGGTAGGTACCGTGTTTCAGCTTCTCTTCCGGAGTGACGCCTTCTTCCATTTTGAAGGTCTGCGACTGGGCATAACCGCCCGTGAGCTGCAGGCCTGCAAAAAATGCGAATCTTTTGTTGCCCGGAAGAATCGGAATATAGTACCGTCCTTCGACTGAGCCGGTGTAGGCCTGCTTGATGTAGTTGTAGTCTCCGGTGTTGATACTGAGCGCATCTCCTATCGAGAGCCCTAAACTTTCCATTGAAAGACTTGTTTTCTTGTAGTCGAATCTCAGACCTACGGAAAGGTTATCCACAACGAAATAGGAGAGGAAAGGTGACACCCCCAATGTGTAGGTGTTGCCCTTGAAATCATTGACCATACCGAAGAGCATCTGGTAGCCTATGTCATTCGAACCGTTGCCGAAATTGTAGGTGTTGTAATCAAATGACAGGCCCGTGCCGAACGCACCTTTGGGTATGAAACATGAATTTTCAAGTATGATGCCCCTGTCGAACGGCTCGGCATCATCCGTTTTTTTTGATGACGCCAGAGCGCTGACAGCAGTAGACATCAGTAAAAATATTATGAAGCTTTTCTTCATATAATCATGATATTAGAAATTTTCGAACACTTTTGCATACTCCTCTGCAGTAAGCTGTGCAGGGTCATAAACCAGTTCAAATTCGTCAAGCAGCAGTACAGAACCCACACCTCCGGTGAAATAGTCTCCGTAACGGCTTGCTGCACCTACTATTACGATATATCTCGGAATACGTTCCAATGTCCTGTATGTCAAAGGTATCGTGAACTGTACATATTCCGCGTCTGTATTTCCGGAATAAAGGTCGCCGTACGCGATTATGTTCGGGTCGTTTGCGTAGTCAACGAAAACCGAGCTGCTCGTGTTGATGTGGAACTGTTTGTTCCAGTCTGTGAGCAAAGCGATAATCGAGCACTGGTCTGTCTGCCCTTTGAGGTTGTCGTACGGAGCCTTGGTCTTGTCGATTGCCTTAGGTGCATATTTGTAATAGCCACGGAGTGCCAGAGGACGTGAATTGAAAGAATATCCCCAGTCCAGTTCGGCACCGAGACCACTGACTTTTGCAAATTTTCCCATATAGACATTGCCTGCAGCAAGCATGCCCATTGCCGTAGAGGTCTCCAGTCTCGCGGCTTTTCCGCTTACGACATCGCTGTTTTCAGGTGTCGTCGGCACAGTTCCGAGACCGGATGTTCCCTGGTTGGCTGAATCCCATACCCACGCACCGCCCTGTGCGTTGGGATACCACGCTTTGCCGTTCTGATACCAGTCATCAAAGTTCATGTTCGGTACGGTCTCCGCCTTTTCCGTAGTGAAACTGAGCACCTTGCTGTCGGCACCGTCCTGTGTTGTGAAAGTCCGCACCTCGTAGGTCGTCTCAGGCTCGAGAGAATCAATGCGGAGCGAGCAGTATTTGCCGTCAATCCTGTCCGCAGTTACCGGGACGGTGTTCCATTCGCTGTCACTTGCTTTCCTGTATTGGATACTCAGACCTTCAGGGACATCATCTGAATAGATGCGTGCTTTTGCGTTGATGAAACATGCCCAGCCGTCCAGCACTGAAATTGAAGCCAGCGCTCCGTCAACTATTTCGAAGCGGAGAGTCTTTGCTACATATCTGCCGTGTGCGTCAGTGATGGTGATTCCGAAGTCGTATGAACCTGTCGGCAGGCCCATGACAAATCCGGTAATGTCAATCTGCTGGCTGTCTTTTGAGCCTTCTGCAAATGCAGGGACGCTTATTCCGGCGTTTTTGAGACTCTCAATGGTTGAGGCCGAAGCATTGACAAGTTCGATTTCGCTTCCGAAAGTTTCAACGAATTTCTGTACGTTTGATTTCAGGCAAAGACTTGAAATTCCGAGTTTTGCACTGGCTGTGAAAGTTCTGGCAGTTTCGTCTCCGATCTGAATCATTCCGCCTTCGACAGTGAAATTCTGTGAGAGTGTCGGCATGGTTCCCGGAGTGAGGTCAACTCCTATATTCTCTTCGAAATCAACCATTTCCCCATTGATGTAGACATTGAATCCGCCTTTTCCATCGGCCCAGTCAGGCTCATCTGCAATGGTGATTTTCACATTGTATCTGAAACCGGGCTCAACTCCCTGGATTGTAGGCAGGCTTGATTTGCTGATGGAAAGACCGTTGCTGTTGACTGCCTTGATGTTCCAGTTGAATTTGCCTGAAACAGGGAATGATGCGATGTCTTCAATATGTCCCTGAAGAGGATTTTCCGGGTCAGGTTCGTATGTGAATACCAGCTGTTCCGGCTCACGGTAATTCTTTGCCGTAAAAGTGAAAGTCGGGAATTTCTCGCGGAAACCTTCCGGAAGTTCCAATGCGACTTTGAAGTCGCCCCTTTTTACCGTGACGTCGATTCTGTTCAGTACGAAAGGTACGATGTTAACGTCGTTTTCTCCGTAGTATGTGTCCTGATTCCATGCTACAGTACCGTAATTTTCGGATTTTATCACGACTTTGTATTTGCCTCCCGGCAGGCTGAGCTGCTCGCCGAGAATCTCGGTGTAGTCGTCATAACGGACTACACTCTGTCCGGCCTGGTCTGTGATTTCCAGAGAGAGTACAGGGATTTCTCCAGCCTTTGTGATCACGAATTCCGTGTCGTCAATGCTGACCTCCACTCCAAGGAAACCCATTTCTCCGGTCTTGTATTCCTTTTGGCAGGCTGCAAGACAAAGAAGCAGGACAAATATTCTGAATATATTGTGTTTCATTGTCTTTTTAGTTTGCCGGGGTTATGAAATTCAACTGCTTGCTGAATTTCTGTCCTTTTTCGTCTGTAATGTTAAGGGTGAATGAGTGTACCGAACCGGGTGCGGGGTTGTACACATTGATGAGCGGAATCAGTGCTGAAAGTGAGAACGGTACTTCAGTCTTCCCTTTGACATTTTCGCCTGTAGGTATGCCGAGGCCCATACCATTGAGGTTTTCAATCAGTGCTGCGTCATTGATGAGGTCCATCGTGGCAATGCCGCTTGCAGGGAGTTCTGTGTTGGTACAAAGTGCTGCAATTGTAGGACTGAGGGCATCTGATTTGACATCAATCTTGAAATCTGCGATTTTCTCCGGAGCTTTTACCACGAGATTCACATCCATGCCGTCCTTGATTTCCGTGTCGGAAAAAGTAGGGTTCGCTGCCCATTCTAAAGAAGGAAGGGTAGACGGCTGGTCCGGCTCGTCAGGATCTGTCGGATCCTTAGGGTCGTTCGGATCGCCTTCTACAGGAACTTCTTCGATGCCGTCGATGATGAATTCCTGGTTGTCGTCAACCATCGTACCGTCTAAAATGATGTTGACGCCTTCGAGATTGCCTGTGACGGTTGCATCAAGTCTGATGATGAAATGTCTCTTCGGAGCCACGTCGGTGATGACTTTTCTGAAACCGTATTCGCTTCCGTCAAGGCTTCTGATGCCGTCGAGAGCCACTGTCAGAGGGGCAACGGTGTAGTATCCTGATTTTCCTGCCTCGAAATCGTCAACGGTCCCGTCTTTGATCCATGTGAGTTTGCTTTCAGGAAAGGCATTGTTTGTGACTGTGACATTGTACTCGGAAAATTCGGTTTTCAGATTGTCCCCGATGATAATGTCAACTTTCATATTTGTGATTTCGCACTCGATGTTCACTGATGAGTGTTCGCCGGCGATGATTTCAACTTCACTTTCTCCGTAGTATATCGGCTGGTCCCAGGCTGCGTGGAGCTCTTCAGGTGATTTTGCCGACACTGTGTATATGCCCGGGGTCAGAACGATTGAAGTCTGTCTGATCTCGGAGAATACATATTCCACGGTATTTGTGGTTCCCTGACGTGAGATTGTGATAATGAAATCATTTACATTGTCATTCGCTTTGGTGACGGCTGAGGTCTCAATGAGGCCGTTGTCAGTCATGACTGATTTGACGGAGAGTGTCCCTTCTCCTTTATTTTCATTTATATCTGTTCTGGTGCAGCCTGCAAAAAGGGCAGCTGCTGCCAATGCATAAAAAAGAATCTTTTTCATATTGTTATCTGTAAATTAGTTGGAGGTCATCAATTTTGAGTATGCTGCCGACGTGGGCTCTTTCATTTGAACCGGCCATTTCGATGGTGAAATCTTTGTTTACATTTCCGCTGCCTGAGCCGCTTTCATTTGCAGAACGGAAAATGACATAGATTTTTGCCGCTTTGCTATTTGTATTTGAGTAGTCCAAAGTCATGCTGTATTTTGTCCATGAGTCTGCGGCTGCAATGTCCGTGACGCTTTTTTGAGCAATTTCATTGCCGTTGGCATCATAAATGTGAATCTCCGCCTCTCCTGTCTTGCTGCCATACGGACTGTATTTGTACATGAAAGTCAATTCGCTCGGACGACTGGCAAAGGCATGACCTTCGCTTGAGTGTGCTCCGCCATCATTTGCAGTACCTATCCACATTTCACCTGCCTTAGGGGCGGAATTGGATGTCCCGTCTGTATTTGCACCATTCACCGCGATTGATGCTATTTGTGCGGCTTTGCCACCCTCGTATGCATCTGAACTCCATGAACAGGTAGGGAATACCTTATAATTCAGATTGCTTGGTGTAGTGGAAGAAGGCATTGTCACTTTGCTGTTTACAGCCCACCAGACATCGCTTTCTCCGGTGTTCCATGGTAAATACCAGTATCTTGATTTGTTTCCGTATGATATGACTAACTTTGTCTCAAATGTGAAAGTCTCAGTGTGGAAATCCTCAAATCCGCTGTTGCCTATCTGTTGCGCGGCTTCAGTGGTGATTTCCACCTCATTTGATGCCATGTCTTCGTCGTTGTCGTATATCAGTCGGAATTTATATGGAGTGTCGGGAGTCAGTTCCCTGACTTCGGAGAAATTCAGTTTTCCGCCGGCAAGACCGTCAGCCGTTGCCACATTTTTCCAGCCCTCGCCGTTTCTGTTTGCCTGGAGACTGAACAGCCCGGCCGATGCATAATCGCTTGCGTCAGCTGAAAATTCCGTAATTTTTGTGGCCCATACGTCTGTCGGATTTATCGCAAGGACGGACTTTATGGGTCTGTTGCCTATTTCAAACGAATGGCTCGATTCCTGCCCTGTCTTGTCAATGACTCTGACGGTAATTGTGGCGACAACGGCGTCTTCCGGGTCAAATCTGTGACCTTCTGCCAGTTTGCCCAATAGTGCATCGAAGTTGATGAAACTTGGTTCGTAGCAGTGGTTGTTGCCGGTGGATGTCATGGATTCGTCCCAGAACAGGCCCGCATTTCTGTAGTTGGCCTTGGTCGTGTTGTTGTATTGGGGAACGAGCCTCGTTTCCACTGCGGGTATGCCGTATGTGTCCTGCAGATATTTCGAATCAATGTTGAGCCAGCACTCTTTGATTCCGGCTTTGGCGTGGATGGAATATGAGCCTCTGTATTTTTGTCCGTATATAAGTTCTTTGTCCTCCCGGGCAAGAAAATCCTTGGGGGTTATCACAGGGGCATCCTGGGGGGTCTGGTACCAGCCAAGCTCTACAGGCAGTTCCGTGACTGTTTCGTTCTGGTCAATTGTCACGGTGAATGACTGGTCGCTGTTGCCTTTCACGCTGAAATGCACGAAAGTGTTGGGCGCGACGGTCACCGGACCCATTTTGGCGTATTGCCATTTCTCGGCTCCGCTCTGGAGGACGTACAACTCCAGGTACACGTCACCTGCCGGCATATAGCCTGCTCGTGTCTCGCCAGGCATGAATTTTACGCTGGTATTTGGCAGTGACGCGTGTCTGATCAGAACGTAGTGCTCTGCAAACGCCTGATTGAAAATTTCGTCAGTCGTGACATCGAATTTGATGTTCGAGATTTTTGCAGTGGCTTCGACCTTGACGTGACGGTTGTCCCTGTCGATTGTGAACGGCTCTTTGGCCAGGTAGTAAGGCTTGTCGAATCCGAAGCCTAACGAATCCCCGTGCTGGGCGATGACGGTGTAATCACCGGCGTTCAGCCGGATTTTTTTGCCCTGAGTGTTGGCGTAGCTGTCGTTGTAGAGCCTGATTTCGTTGGGTTTTTTGTAAACGGCAACCCTGAAGTCATCTACAGACGGAACGTCTTCCTCAGCGGAGCGGACTGCAATTTCAGCGTCAACTTTGGAAAGTGCAAAACTGAGTTCGCCTTCGATGTCGGCTTCTCCGGTTTTGACGTATTCTTTAGTACACGACGCCGCAAAAAACACTGCAAGTCCGATAAGAACAAATCTTAAACGTTTCATTGTTTTTATTGGTTAATAATCTTGTTTCAACGGGCAAAGATAGTAAAAAAAGTGAAAATTCGTGCGTTTACACGTATTATGTATACAAAAAAGGCTTGAATCGGAATGCAATACTCTAATCCAAGCCTTTTGGGGATAGTTGATGATTATTTTTTCAAAGTGAGTGAAAGTTCAAATTCCGTCGTTTTTTCCATTGCTGCAGGGAGGTCGTTCAGAATACCTTTAACCATAGGGCCGAATGTACCGAGAGCATCAGGATCGTCAGGAATCATGGCTGCGAAAGTAGGGGCAAAAGCTGCGATTTCCGTCATGTACTCCTTGTCGATGTAGAGTTTTAACTCCTTGTCATTATCGGACAGACTGTAATTCACTTCAATGCCTTTTTCTACGAAAGCTATGATGTCCTTGAATGGGGTTTCGTCAATTTCCTCACCGTCTTCTCCGGCTTCTTCCCTGAGTTTGTCGAGGTTAAGGAAAACCAGCATTTTGTTGCCTTGGAGTTTGTATGTGGCATATCCGGGCTCTGTGGCGACCCAAACAGGTTCTGCCGGTTCTGTGGTACCGCCCAAATCAATGTTGATGTCATTGTCGTTGATGGTGGCTGTAATTTCACCTTTGTCGCTGAAAGTGATGTCCTTCAACATCTGGGTGATCATGACTCCTCCCAACTGGTTTGCAAGTCCTGGCAATGCGCTTACAGGAAGAAATGACAGTGTTGCGTCACCTGCCTCCCAAGTCAGATTGAGCGGAGTTGAAACGATGGATTCATTCTCATCTGTCTCAACGGCAGGTACATTCCATGTTCCGACTACAGGGGATTTGATGGTGTTGTCATCATTTTTGTCAGGTTCACAGGACGTGAACATTGTGGCTGCGCAGACAAGGGCAGCCAGACTTAAAAGAATCTTTTTCATTTTTTTTAAATTTGGTTAATAATCTTTTTCAGCCGACAAAGATAGCTGTTTTTCAGAGAAAAATCAAATATCCGTTTTATTTTTCTTCAAACGGTACACTGAGAAGTTGTTTTGAAATTATTAGCATAAAAGAAATTTTTAATCATTTCAAAACAGCTTCTGAATTACACGAACCAATAGACGAGCATGGCAATGGCGACCGCTACGGCGAAATTGATGATTTTGGCATAGAGGAAGCTCTTTTTGCTTTCTGCGAGCAGGGGGATTGAGGCGTGGCCGTCCTGGCTGATGCAGCTTGCAAGCAGTACAGGCATAGGGACTATACCTGCGGCAAAGAGAGTCACGAAGATCATGTGCGGGCCGGACTCCGGGATGAAACCTATGAGGGCGGCGAGGAGTATCATCAGCACGGTGTTGCTGCTGATCCAGGAACTGATATCCCAGAAGTGCAGGGCTATGCCGACGACAAGCAGCACGCCGAAAGTCCAGCTGAATATGCCGGGCAGGTGTTTTTTGATGATATGATGCCAAAGGTGTTCGTCTATGAAGTGGTCGGAGCCGAGCAGAATGACGAAAAGCATGACCACGCTCATTGCGGCGAAAAGGATGTTCATCCAGGCCTCGTCCAAGAGGTTTATGCTGTGGCCGGCATGGGCCTCATGGCCGTGCTCCAGGCGTCCTGTGGCCAGGGCGGTGATGAACAGAGCCAGGCCGACGAAGAGTATGATGCGTTTCCATGTGAAATGCCTTTTGGCTTTTGTGTGCTCCGGAGCCTGCTCTTCAGCTTCTTCACGGTGAAGTTCGTAGCCGTCTTCGCAACGGCCGGTGTTGCCGCAGTGCTCGTGATTCTGCAAATGACAGTGCCTGCTATGGATTTTGTCATGGACAAGGTCTGTGACGTAGCCGGCAAGTATAGCCACGACGAAAGTGATGGCGAAAATCATCAGTGCCTTGTCTGGGAACATTGCCAGCATGACGAAGGATTCATCTCCTGAAGTGGCTATGAGCATGGCTACAAGGGCGCCGAAACTCAGCATTTTATGGGTATAGAGTGACACGGCGGCAAAGCCTCCCATGCAGCCCGGTATGCTTCCGAGAAGGGACGCCACCACAATCTGTCCGAGTCTTGTCTTGCGCAGACCCTTGAAGAACAGGCCGTGGGACTCGATGTTCAGCGCTTCAATCATCATCATCATGGTCACGACCATACCTGTTATCAGTACGGTGTTGCGCAGACTGTCTATGAATATGTGTAGAAATTCGTGCATGTTCCTGTTTTATTTTTTCAATTGCCAGACTTGTCAAGCTGATTTATTCCTCTATCAATCCGGTTATGAATATATTGACTATAGGCCTGAGAGGGGAATTCGTTGTAAGCGTAACTACGACAAGCGTCTCTCCGGCGGGAAGATATGACGTGTCGACGTGCACTCTGAATCTGATTTTTTCACCAGGCTTTGCCACCGGTATGAAACTGTGCGAATAAGCCGGAGCGTCAGCGTCAAGTTTGTAGACCTTCAACGGCTCCCTGCCCTGGTTTTCCATGGTGAATTCAGCGTGGACCGTCTCGCCTTTTTTGATTTTCATAAAAGAAAATGTGCTCTCTTCCATCATCGGACGTGCCGCTTTGCTTTTCTGTTCGTCGGACAGTTCTCCGAAAAATTCTTTTGTAAAGGCCCAGATACCGATTTTTCCGTCCGTTGCTGCCCAAGACGGAAGCCCTTCGCCTGTAGCCTTGAAGCTTGTGCCGTTAATCAGAGGCGTGGCATAATAGTAGTTCTTGCCCCATTTCTCCCTCGATGCCTTCACCGTGTAGCTTATCTCTGCGGTTCCGCGGGCCGGGACAGGGTTCGGCTTCACTTTCAGCGACAACTCAGGAGTAACGTCCGTGAATGTCACTTTAACAGGCTTGTCTGACAGATTTCCTACCTTGATTACATCGCTTCTGCTGCCTTTCTGTTCCATGTTTCCGCATTTGATGTCGGCTGAACGCAGTGCCAGGCTGCCGTAGCGTACAGGGAACATTTCTTCGAGGCTTTTCTGTTTCTCGTGTGCCACACCGCGGAATTTCAGTATGACAGGCTTCTTGTGCCCTGACAAATACACGGTCAGCGTCTTCTCAAAGGGATAAGGCCCTTCGTCATTTGAGTAAGTGAATGAAATGGAACCTGTCGCGCCAGGTCTTATGGGCTCTTTTGTCCATCTCACGTCCGTACATCCGCAGGACGAACCCACCTGATAAATCACGGCGGCTGCCGGGCCTGTGTTTTTCACGGTAAAACTATAGCTCAGCGGTCCGTCGCTCAGCATGACATTGCCGAAATCGTGGACCGTGCTGTCAAACTCCCAGTCCCCGAACTTCTCCTGTGCCCCTGCAAGCTGTCCTGCCGCCATCATTCCGGCCAACGTCATGAGTACACCTATTATATATTGTATTTTTTTCATTTCTTGTCCAATTTTGTGCAAAGATACACTTTTCATTTGGTAGTGAAAGAAAAAATTACTAATTTTGCAGCCCATTTGGGGAGGAGCGTCCTCCCGAATGCAGAATTTATTATTAAACAATTAATTACAAACAAAAATGATCAAACAGTACGAAACCGTTTTCATTGCAACTCCCGTTTTGTCTGATTCACAGATGAAGGAAGCGGTAACGAAGTACACTGACTACATCGTCAACCACGGTGGCGAGATCGTGTACGAAGAAGACTGGGGTCTCAAGCAGCTTGCTTATCCTATTCAGAAGAAGACCACCGGTTTTTATCATTTGATCGAGTTCAAGGCTGACACTCAGGTCATCGCCAAACTCGAAACCCAGTATCGTCGCGACGAGAGAATCCTCAGATTCCTCACTTTCGCAATGGACAAGCATGCAATTGCATACGCTGAGAAAAGAAGGGCTAACAAACAGGCTAAAAAGGAGGAATAATCATGGCACAGAACAATGAAATTCGTTATTTGAACCCTCCTACAGTTGAGGTAAGAAAGAAAAAATACTGCCGTTTCAAAAAAGCGGGTATCAAATATGTTGACTACAAAGACGCAGAGTTCCTGAAGAGATTCCTGAACGAGCAGGGTAAAATCCTCCCTCGTCGTCTTACCGGTACTTCTTTGAAGTTCCAGAGAAAAGTGGCTCAGGCAGTCAAGAGGGCAAGACAGCTTGCACTTCTCCCATACGTAACAGATCTTTTGAAATAAGGAGGACAGCTATATGGAGATTATACTTAAGAAAGATGTGGCCAACCTCGGTCACGCAGACGATATCGTAAAAGTCAAGACAGGATACGCTGTCAACTACCTTATCCCTCAGGGTTTCGCAATTCTTGCAACAGAGTCGGCAAAGAAGGTTCTCGCCGAGAACATCCGCCAGAGAGCTCACAAAGAGGCAAAACTCATCGAGGCAGCTCAGGCTCTTGCAGCCAAACTTGCTGAAGTAACAGTGAAAATCGCAGCCAAGGTCAGCGAAAGCGGCAAGATCTTCGGTTCTGTCACTGCAGCTCAGATTGCTGACGCTCTCGAAGCTCAGGGTCTTACAGTTGACAAGAAAGACATCACTGTTGCAGCTGACGCAAAAGAACTCGGTGTTTACGAGGCAAGCGTAAAATGCTACAAGGACGTCAAAGGTACAGTCAAATATGAGATTGTAGCTGAGGAGTAATTTTCAGCATATAGTCATATCATTGAAAGAGTCGGGTTCTCTTGGGAGCCCGGCTATTTCAATGTTGCCTCAAGTGAAATTTTCGAATGCCAGGCAAAAATTCCAATTCTGCCATGTTTCCTCAAGGCGTGGAAGACTTCGGAAATTAGAAGCCGCCCTGTTCAGCGGAGTTCCCGAAAGCTTTGTATCTGTCGTATAGTATATTGTAGATTTCGTGCCTGCTCATATCCGGGACGTAGGTCTTTGAGCAATGTGACTGCATGAACTTCTGGGCTTCGGGAATGCTGCCGTATATCCCGGCTGCGGCTGCTGCGAATATACAGGCACCCAAGGCGCATGACTGTCCGTTGTCCGCTACCTTTATTTCCATTCCGAGCACATCCGCAAGTACCTGCATCACGTACGGCGATTTTTTTGAAATGCCTCCTACCGCTGTAATCTGCCTGACTGCAATTCCCTCTTCTTCGAACCTTTCACTGATCGCCCTTGCTCCGAACGCAGTCGCCTCCACAAAAGCCTTGAATACCTGTGGAGCCGAGGTCGCGAGTGTAAGTCCGCATATCCCGCCTTTAAGATTAGGCTTGAGGTCCGGAGTCCTTCTTCCGTTGTGCCAGTCGAGTGCTACCGGATCTCCGGCGGATGGGCTTATCATGGATGCCTCTTCATTGAGCCTGACAAGAATTTTGTCTGCTGTCTCTTCTCTGTATTCTTCCGGAATAAGATCGAGAGTCCATCCTAAAAGTCTTTTGTACCATGCATATATGTCTCCGAATGCCGACTGTCCCGCTTCATAACCGATTAATCCGGGAATCACGGAACCGTCAACTTGCCCGCATATTCCTCCGGCAATTCTGCTTCCGGCGGCTTCCGGAGAAGCGACGGCAATATCGCAAGTCGATGTACCCATGACCTTGACGAGTGTGCCGGGCATGATGCCGGCTCCGACTGCTCCTGCATGGCAGTCGATTGTTCCCATGGCTACTGCTATCCCTTCTTTCAGTCCCAATCTCTGTGCCCATTCACTGCACAGGTTGCCGATTCTTGTACCTGCAGTGACTGTATCCGAATAAAGATGTCCGGTGAATGTCCCGTAGAGAGAATCAATTCCCATGAAGAAATCCATAGGAGGCAGCCCGCCCCATTCCGCATTCCACATTGCCTTGTGGCCAGCCGTACAGCGTCCCCGGTGCATTGTTTCCGGCTTGCCGTTTCCTGTGAGAATACCTCCGAGCCAGTCGCAGTGCTCCACCCAGGAGCAGGCTTTCCCGACAAGCGAACTGTCATTCCTCAGGCAATGCAGCATTTTTGCCCATACCCATTCGCATGAATAGCTCCCTCCGCTGTATTTCGTGTAGTCCGCTACACTTGCCCGTGAGGCCTTGTTTATTTCCTCTGCTTCTCTGACGGCTGTGTGGTCTTTCCAAAGGATGAACATTGCATCAGGGTTTTCGGCGAACTCCGGCAACATGGACAGCGGTGTCCCGTCCGCGTCCGTCAGCACAGGAGTCGAGGCCGTGGTGTCGTATCCGATGCCTTTAATATTAGCGACAACATCCGGAGCGCAGACGGAGAGAGCTTCCTTTATACATTTTTCCATAGCCTCCATATAGTCGAAGGGGTGCTGCCTGTATCTGTTCTCCTCAGGGTTGCAGTAAAGACCTTTTGCCCATCTCGGATAGAGGGCTACCGTCGATGACAGCTCTTTGCCTGTGTCGTCGGTGACGAGGCATCTGACTGAATCGCTGCCGAAATCCAGCCCTAAAAAATAAGATTGTTCCATATTGCAATGATTTTTCATGTATTTTGAAAATTTGTCAAAAAAAAGTTTGGAAGTTAAAACGTTTTAGCATATATTTGCAAACATAAAATGATTTGGCGCAATAACCAAATTTTTTTAAAGGTTTTTGAAAAGTTGTTTTGATTTTATTGAAATTTTTTGAATTTTTCAAGACAGCTTCCGAATATTTCCGAAAACGGTTTAAATTATGGCAGTCAGGAAAACGACAATTAAGGATATAGCTGAAGCTGTGGGTGTTTCTACGGCATTGGTTTCTTTTGCGTTGAATGACGGTGAGAAGAAATACCGCGTGAGCGAGGAGATGGTCAGGAAAATCCGTGCAAAGGCTGATGAGATGAATTATTGCCCGAACAGTGCGGCAAAGAGTCTCAGAAGCGGACGTTCCAATACTATTGCTGTGCTTCTTTCGGACATTTCCAACCGTTTTTTTGCGGATATAGCCAGAAGAATCGAGGATGAGGCTTCCAACCGCGGCATTACGGTAATCTTCGGAAGTACAGACGAGAATCCGCGCAAGCTTAAAAGACTGATAGAGGTCTTTATCAATAAAGGTGTAGACGGCTTTATCATCGTACCGTGCGAAGGCTCTGAGAAGACAATAGGAAAGCTTGTTGAAGCCAAGATTCCGGTTGTACTGATCGACAGGACGCTACCGGGTGTTGAGGTAAGCAGTGTGACTTTGAATAACAGAAAGTCAATGTCGCTTGCTGTCAATGAGCTGTATGCCCAGGGCTACAGGAAGATACAGTTTGTTTCGTATGAGACGACAATTACCAATATCATGGACAGGGAATACGGTTATCTTCAGGCAATGGCGGATTTGGGCCTGGAAGGGGAGGCTGTCGTGAGGAAAATCAGGTATACGGATATTCTTTCACAGATGAAAGTGCTGATCCCGTCTATGTTGGAAAACGGTGCCGAGGCTCTTGTGTTTGCGACAAACAGGCTTGCCATAGACAGTCTGGTGGTGCTGCGTGATGAAGGAAAGAAAATTCCTGATGATGTGGCGGTTATAGCGTTCGATGGCAGCGAGACCTTTGCCTTTGACCTTTACTATACGACCGTTTCGTATGTGAAGCAGCCGATTGAGAAGTTTGGAGTGGAAGCTTTTTCGATTCTGATGAAACTGATAAAGTCGGGTGAAACCGCGGATTGCATGAACGTTGTGCTCAATCCGGAACTTGTGGTTTTTGAATCCTCTAAAGGAAAGGGAAAATAAAAATTTTGCCGATTTGCTAAAACGATTAAACAAAAATAGTAATGGATAAGTTGAAAGGAATAATTGTTCCAATGGTGACGCCTCTTGACAATGAGGGAAAGATTGATTATCAGGGGACGGCAAATCTCATCCGCCATCTGATTGAAGGCGGGGTGCATGGTATTTTTGTTCTCGGCACGACAGGCGAGGCCCAAAGCCTGTCACTGGCTGACCGAAAGGAGTTTGTATCTTTTGCCGGAAAGACAATTGCCGGGCGCGTACCTTATTTAGTGTGCGTTACAGACACTTCTATGGCTGATTCGTGCTGCCTCGCGACTGCGGCAAAGCAGGCGGGTGCATGTGCCGTGGTGGCTGCACCTCCATATTATTTCAGTCCGTCACAGTCTGATATGGTCAACTGGTACAGCGCACTTGCGGATAAGTCTCCTCTGCCTCTGTTCCTTTACAACATGCCGGGTCATGTGAAAGTGACGATTGCTCCGCAGACTGTGAAGACTCTTGCCGCCCATCCGAATATCTTTGGTTTGAAAGACAGTTCGGCCAATATGACTTATTTCCAGACTTTGCAGTATCTCACGAAAGATGAAGAGAATTTCGCTCTGTATGTGGGCCCGGAAGAATTGACGGGGGAATGTGTGCTGATGGGAGCGGACGGCGGCGTCAACGGTGGTGCAAATATGTTTCCGCATTTGTATGTGAAGATGTACGAGGCTGCCGAAAGCAGAGATATAGATACAGTGAGGAGGCTTCAGAAATCTGTCATGCAGATAAGCACTTCACTTTATTCCGTAGGCAACTGTCCGTCAAGCTATCTTCAGGGACTCAAATGCGCTTTGGAGGAGTTGGGGATATGCAAGGGCGGTCTTGCGCTTCCTTACACTACGTTCAAGGAGGAGTATAAGGAGAAAATCCGCACGGCATTGGCACAGATTGACCCTTTGGAGTGGCAGTAGAATTCTCCTGTCACCTTTTGCCAAGTTGATTCCGTTGCTTCGCATGGACTGACACAAATGTATAAATTTATAAAAAACTGAATAATGGAAATAGCTGTATTGGATTATATCGTGTTCTTCCTGTTCGTGGGCGGAGTCGCTATCTTTGGCTGCAGTTTCTGGCTGCGCAGCCGCAGGAGTGCCGACAGCTTTACGGCAGCCGGCGGTACATTGCCTGCATGGGTGGTCGGAATGTCAATATTCGCGACATTTGTCAGCAGCATAAGCTTTCTCGGGCTGCCCGGAGATGCCTATAAGGGCAACTGGAACCCCTTTGTTTTCAGCCTCTCCATACCTGTCGCCACGTGGCTGGCTGCAAAGGTTTTCATCCCTCTGTACCGCGGTATCAACAGTGTGTCCGCCTATCATTACCTTGAACAGCGGTACGGCTATTGGGCAAGATGCTATGTGGCAGTATGCTATCTGCTTACTCAGATGGCAAGAATCGGTTCTATCCTTTTGTTGCTTGCCCTCCCTATAAACACTATGTTCGGATGGGACATTCAGACTATCATCATTGTTACGGGTGCCATAACATTGCTTTACACGCTTCTTGGCGGAATTGCTGCCGTGGTATGGACGGATGCGATACAGGGGATTATTCTTATTGTCGGAGCCGTGGCCTGTGCGCTGATTCTGACTTTTTCCATGCCCGAAGGACCACGGCAACTGTTCGACATCGCAGCCGCCGCAGACAAGTTCAGTCTTGGCAGTTTCTCGCTTTCATTGACCGAGCCAACTTTCTGGGTGGTTTTCATTTACGGAATCTTCATGAATATGCAGAACTATGGCGTCGATCAGAACTATGTTCAGAGATATATGACCACAAAGACTACGGCGGAAGCTGTGAAGTCCACTCTTTTCGGCGGGCTGCTCTACATCCCGGTGTCGCTGGTCTTCGTATATATCGGAACTGCCCTGTATTCCTATTATACGGCCTCTCCGGAACTTCTTCCTCCCGGCACTCCTGCTGACCAGGTCTTCCCTTATTTCATCGTTCACGGTCTTCCCGCCGGCTTCACGGGACTGATAGTCGCGTCACTGTTCTCGGCAGGAATGAGTACGGTGGCAACAAGCATCAACTCCTCTGCGACCATTGTCCTTACCGACTTTGTCGGACATGCCCGCCCGGATATGAAGGAAAAATCCAAGATGAAAGTCCTTTACGGAACGTCATTCGTAATGGGAACTGTCGGTATTGTCGTCGGACTGCTTATGATGAGTATTGACGGGATACTTGACGCCTGGTGGAAGCTCTCGTCAATATTCAGCGGCGGAATGCTCGGTCTGTTCCTGCTCGCCCTTGTGTGCAGGAAAGTCAGGAAGCCGGTGGCAGTGCTGTCCGTCGTTCTCGGTCTGCTTGTGATTGCATGGATGAGCCTTTCTCCTCTTATCAACGAAGGTTCACCGTTCTATGTGTTCCGCTCCGGCCTTCATACCTACCTGACTGTGGTGCTCGGAACGACGGTGATTTTCGGTACGGGATTTATTCTGACCTCATTGGGAGGAATGAAATCAAAAGAATAATATATAGTTATTTGGAAAAGTAATATTGAAACTAATAATTCACGGTTATGAAAAAATCGTACCCTAAAATCGGAATAAGACCGATTATTGACGGCCGCCGCGGCGGCATCAGGGAATCTCTCGAAGAGAAGACCATGAAAATGGCGGCAATGGTCGCGGAGCTTTACAGGTCGGAACTGAAATATTCCGACGGTACTCCTGTGGAGTGCGTGATAGCGGATACAACAATAGGCGGAGTGGCGGAAGCTGCAATGGCCGCCGGGAAATTCGCATCGGAGAATGTAGGGGCAGTGGTTTCCGTCACGCCTTGCTGGTGCTATGGTGCGGAGACAATCGATATGGACCCTCTCATGCCGAAGGCAATCTGGGGATTCAACGGTACGGAACGTCCGGGTGCAGTATATCTTGCATCTGCCCTTGCCGGACACAACCAGAAAGGACTTCCTGCATTCGGTGTCTACGGAGGCGACGTGCAGGACTTGGACGATTCATCAATGCCTGATGATGTACGTGGAAAACTGTTGCGGTTCGGAAAGGCTGCCGTTGCAGTGATGCAGATGAAAGGCAGGTCATACCTGTCCATCGGTTCTGTCTCAATGGGTATAGCAGGCTCCATTCCGGACCCTGATTTTTTCCAGGAATACCTCGGAATGCGCAATGAATATGTGGACTGTTCTGAAATACAGAGGCGCATAGACCTCGGCATTTATGACCATGAAGAGTTCTTTAAGGCAATGGCATGGACTGAGAAATACTGTAAGTCCAACGAGGGTGCCGACCTCAATCCGGAGCATCTGCACTATAGCAGGGAGGAAAAGGACAAGGTATGGGAATTTGTCGTAAAGATGACCATGATTTTCAGAGACCTTATGATTGGCAATCCGAAACTTGCGGAGATGGGCTTCAAGGAAGAGGCTATGGGACACAATGCGATTGCCGGAGGTTTCCAGGGACAGCGTCAGTGGACCGACTTCCGTCCTGACGGGGATTTTTCGGAGGCTATACTCAACAGCTCGTTTGACTGGAACGGTATCAGGGAGGCCTTTGTCTTCGCCACGGAAAACGACACTCTCAACGGAGTCTCAATGCTGCTGATGCATCTGCTGACCAACAGGGCGCAGCTCTTCTCTGATGTGAGGACATACTGGAGCCCCGAGTCTGTGGAGCGTGTGACCGGCAAGAGGCTCGAAGGCAAGGCTGCAAACGGTATCATCCACCTCATCAACTCAGGCTCCTCGGCTCTCGATGCTGCAGGAGAGGCTACGGAGAACGGCCTGCCTGCGATGAAACCATTCTACGAGCTCTCTGAAGCGGAAGCGGAGGCCTGCCTTAAAGCTACTGTATGGCATCCTGCCGGCAGGGAATACATGAGGGGCGGAGGATTTTCGTCCAAATTCCTGACCAAGGGCGATATGCCTGTGACCATGTGCCGCATAAATCTCGTCAAAGGGCAGGGACCGGTCCTGCAGATTGCCGAAGGCTGGGCCGTGAATGTAGACAGGGATATCTACGAGAAGATAGACAGACGCACTGACCAGACATGGCCGACTACCTGGTTCGCACCCCGACTCACAGGCCACGGGGCATTCCGCAGCGTCTACTCTGTTATGAACAGCTGGGGTGCAAATCACGGGGCCATCAGCTACGGCCACATCGGGGCCGACCTCATCACCTTGGCGTCAATGCTCCGCATTCCTGTATGCATGCACAATGTCGGCGAGGAGGACATCTTCCGCCCGAGCGCATGGAACGCTTTCGGCATGGACCCCGAAGGAGCCGACTACCGTGCCTGCAGGAATTACGGACCGGTGTACAGATAGCCGGAAGAACCAGATTAACTAACTGTTGTAAAAAGAAATGAAGCAGATAATCAGTTTGATAGCAGTGGCAGGAATGTCTATGATAGCCTGTTCTGATATTGCAGGTGAAACCGGGACCGGACATGAAAAACCTTCTTCCAACAAGAAAATAGAGGTCGCAATGGATATTGACCTTATAGACAATAGCCGGAAAGATAATCTCGGTCTGCCATATCCGGAAGGCGTGCAGAGAATTTCAGTATTTGAACCGGAAGCCGAAGAAGACATGAAATTCAACAACCATCCGCAGTTAGTGGTATTCAAAGGCAAACTGTACGCGACATGGGTGGGACATCCGATTCACGAGCCGAGTCCTGAGTCCTGGGTATACTACAGTTATTCGGAGGATGGCATACATTGGGTAAAGCCTATAAGGGTGGGACCGGATGGCAGGGCAAGCGGCGGATGGATTACGGACGGCAGGAAATTAGGTTGTCTGCTGATTGCCGGTGACAAGGTGAACAAGACTTCCAACACGGAGCTTATTGTGTCTGAAGACGGATTGAATTGGTCAGAGCCGACGCTTATGATTACCAATGCCGCTCCAAGCGAGAGTGCGAGACGACTTCCTGACGGGAGGTACATAATGGTATGCCACGGACTTGGTACAGGAGATTTTGCAGGTGTCCGCAAGACAAGAATAATGCTGAACGATACGGATGACTGGTTCTCCTCATGGACTGAGGCGTCATTGCCGGATTTGTTGCCATATAATGAAAATGCAAAGGAAAAAGTGGCGCGTCCGGTCGAAGCAAGCTGGTATCGCAGGTCTGACGGAATTTTAGTGATGCTGTTCAGGGATTTGCGTTTTGAAGCAAAAGACCGCAGCTGGAAACTGCTGTATTCGGTAAGTTACGACAACGGTTCGACCTGGAGCATGCCGCAGCAAAGCAACATTCCTGATTCGGATTCGATGCAGTGCGCAGGCTCATTTGGAAAATACGTGTACTTTGTAAACAATCCTGTGCCGACAAGAAGACGTGTCCCTATTACTGTGGGAGTGAGCAGGGACGGTAAATTCTTTGAGAAAATGTATCTGCTTCGCAGTACGCCCCAGCCGCGCAGATATGAGGGTATAAGCAAGACTGAAGGATACAGCTATCCGGGCTCGGTCGTATGGGGAGATTGGCTTTATGTTGCATACGCAACCAATAAAGAGGATATAGAAATTTCCAGGATTCCTTTAAAATCAATAAAATATTAGCTTATGGGCAAGAGACAGTTATTGACATTTCTGCTATGTGTTCTGACGTTTACTTCTGTAGGCCAGAACAGGTCAAACATCAAAGGAAAAGTAGTCGATGAGGATAATGTGCCTTTGACCGGCGTCTATGTGGCTGTCAGGGAAGGGTTTATTGATGAAGCGGCCATGACTGACGGCAATGGCGAGTTTTCTCTTGAGGTACGTGACAGGACAAATGCCGTACTTGACGTTAAGTTGATGGGTTTCCTTCCGTATGAAACAAAAATCACATCGGATTATCTTTTTATAAAGCTTAAAGAGGAACCCTTGAAACTGGATGATGCCGTTGTCGTGGCGTATGGTTCGGTTAACAAAAAGGATATGACAGGCTCGGTTGCCAGTGTGAAAGCGGAGACGCTTGCAAAAGCTCCGGTGACCTCCTTTTCAGAAGCTCTTGCGGGCCGTGTGGCTGGAGTCGTGGTGTCTGCCAATGACGGCCAGCCCGGTTCGGAACTCAATATTGTCATAAGAGGAGCCAATTCCATCACTCAGGACAATTCACCGCTCTATATTGTGGACGGATTTCCGATTGAAGATTTCAAGGCCGCAAGCATCAATCCTGAGGATATAAAGACTTTCAACATACTGAAGGACGCGTCTGCTACCGCTCTTTATGGAGCACGTGGAGCCAATGGTGTGATTGTGATTGAAACCAAAGGAGGAATTGTCGGAAAGCCGGTCATTTCGTTTTCCACCAAACTCGGACTTGCCACAGTTACCAATAAGATAGAGATGATGAACCCATACGAGTTCGTCAAATACCAGTTGGAACTCTACCCGACAAGCGCAGCGAATTCATATCTCGCCGACGGAAGGACTTTGGACTATTATAAAACGGTAGAAGGTATAAACTGGCAGGACCAGGTCATAAGGGATGTCTTTGTACAGAATTACAATCTGTCACTCCGTGGCGGTACTGATATGACCAAATATTCGATTTCGGCACAGGTGGCTTTCCAACCGGGTGTAATTATGAATACAGGTTCCGATAAATATCAGATGAATACTGCTTTAGAGCAGAAAATCGGCAAAAAATTGTCTTTGACTATGAATATCATAGGTAGTCATATTACCAATTACGGACAGATAGTCGCTTCCGGAGACGGCGGCACGACTTCTTCTTATCTGATGTACAGAACCTGGGCATTCAGACCTGTCACGGGCGATAATTTCGACCTTTTGGGCAGTATCAGCGATCCGGATAACATCTCAAATGCAGACATCAGACTGAACCCTTTGATTACCAGTAAGAATGATGGTACGAAAAATGCCAATCTGTCCATTAACGGCAATTTGGGACTCCGTTGGTCCATCATCAGGGGATTGCAGCTCAAGCTGACAGGTTCGTTGAGATACAATCAGGAAAAGCGTTCCATATACAACAACTCCAAAACTACTGCCGGCTCTCCTTTGAACCCGACCAATTCAATCGGAGTGAATGGTACGATAAGATATTCCGATTCATTTGTCTATAACGGAGAGGCTGTCCTGTCATACGACAAACTTGTGAAAAGACAACATAGGTTCGGGGCGATGATAGGTACTTCCGTGCAGTCAAGAAAATTTGAACAGTACGGGTATAAGGGGTATAAACTCGATGAATATGAATCTCTTGGTATGGCCGGCCTGGACAATGGTCTTATTTCTGATGCCATTGCCGGTGCAATGAGTTTTTCCATGGCATCTTTTTTCGGACGTTTCAATTATGGCTACAAATCAAAATACCTTCTTACTCTGACTCTGAGGGCAGACGGGTCTTCAAAGTTCCCGAGACACAAGTGGGGTTTCTTCCCGTCGGGTGCCTTTGCATGGAATATCAAAGAGGAGAATTTCCTGAAAAACGCAGACTGGCTCAGCACGTTCAAACTCAGACTTTCATACGGGGTGACAGGAAACAACCGTGTCGGAGATTATGACGCATACTCTGCGCTTTCCGTGCCTATCGAGTCTTCATATTCTTTCGGAGGCGCCGAGCCTATACGCGGGCTTGTCCCGACGGCGATGGGCAATATGGATTTGCGCTGGGAAACAACTTACCAGGCAGATTTGGGACTGGACCTGTCTTTCTTCGGCGAAAGGCTTAATCTGGTAGTGGATTTATATAACAAAAATACCAAAAACCTTCTGTTGCTCACTGACGCTCCGAGAACTACAGGTTATCCTTCAATTATGAAGAATGCCGGTGAGGTCCGGAACAGCGGTCTTGAAATATCTGTCAGCACTGTGAATATAAGTACGGGGAATTTTGAATGGACAAGTAATTTCAATATTTCATTCAACAGGAACAAAGTATTGAAATTGTACGATGACACGACACAGAAAACCACTACGGTAGGATTTTTCTCTGCATACAAGGCTTCTCCGACTTACATAGCAAAGGTAGGGTCTCCTATGGGATTGTTTTATGGTTATGTATTTGACGGTGTCTATCAGTATTCCGATTTTGACTGTACCGCTCCCGGAGTGTACGTACTTAAACCGGAAGTGCCGAGTAACTCTTCACATGCAGACAGGGGACTGATACAGCCCGGAGATATCAAATACAGGGATCTGAATGGAGACGGGGAAGTGAATGACAATGATGTGACCGTCATCGGAAACCCAAATCCTTTGCATACGGGCGGATTTGCCAACAGTTTCAGATACAGGAATTTCGATTTCAGTTTTCTTCTGCAGTGGTCGTATGGAAATGATCTTTATAATGCAAACCGTCTGCTTTTTGAAGGCAATGCCATTCAGGGCAAGGATATGAACCAGTATGCATCTTACAACAGGAGATGGACTCCGGACAATCCTTCCAATGAATATTACAGGGCCGGAGGCGGCGGACCGATGGGACGGCATTCTTCAAGAGTAGTGGAGGACGGTTCGTACCTTCGTCTGAAAACCGTGAGCATAGGGTATGCCTTGCCGAAACGTATAATACAGAAAATAGGAATGAGTGATTTGCATATCAGTCTGTCAGGACAGAATCTTCTGACGTGGACAGGATATTCTGGTATGGATCCGGAGGTGTCGACAAGAGGAAAAAATCCTCTGACTCCGGGATTTGACTATTCGGCATATCCGATAGCAAAGACATTTGTCCTCGGAATACAATTGACTTTCTGATATATGGATTATGAAAATTTTTGAAAGAATGAAAAGAATATGCATATTGATTTGCCTGCTTTCAGCTCTTGTGTCATGCGAAAAATATCTTACAAGGGAACCTTTGGATTTTATGGCTCCGGAAACTTCATACGATTCGGAAAGTTCGCTTGACAAGGCTTTGGCCGGAGTGTATGATTGTCTTGGTCACCGTAATCTGTATGGCGGTTATTTCCTGTATAATTGCGGTTTTGATGCTGATGACGGACATTATGCCCAGAGTTCCGTTACGACAGGACCTGCCGTGTATAACTTTTCTTCAACGGATGTCGTTGTCTTCTATGTGTGGGAACTGTTGTACAAGGGAGTCAGCCGGGCGAATATGCTTTTGGCCCATGTGGATGATAATGTGAAAATCCCGGAGGAGTTCAGGGACAGGATACGTGGCGAGGCTCTGACTCTCAGGGCATATTATTATTTCCTGCTGGTCACTCTGTACGGCGATGTGCCTTTATTGCTTGAACCGGTTGTGGAACCGGACAATATTTTTGTGGCAAGGACGGCTTCTTCCAAGGTGTATGAACAGATTATGTCCGATTTGACAACTGCCGAAGCTCTGGTTGATGACATCACAGAAATAAAGCACGGAGGACGTGTGAGCAAGTCTGCCGTACGCGGGATCGCTGCAAGGGTCTGCCTGCACTGGGCCGGTTATCCTTTGCGGAATACTGCGAAATATGAAGACGCGAGGGCCTGGGCTCTCAAGGTGATGGATGATGACGTAGCTATGCATAGCCTCAATCCTGACTATGCATCGGTTTTCATCAACTATGCCCGGGATAGGTATGATATAAAGGAAAGTATTTGGGAAGTGGAATTTTACGGTACACAGAGTTCTGTCTACAAGGAACTTGGTATGGGAGGCAGATATACCGGTCCGAGCTCAAACAATTCAGTACAGGGAAAATGTGTCGGACTTGTTTTCGCAACAGGCACATTATGGGACAAATATCCTGCAGATGACGCTGAGGATACGAGAAAATGCTGGAATATAGCAGGCTTCTCATATAATACGGACGGAACGTATAAATTTTCGAATTCCACGACTTATGCTTCATTGTTCTCCCGTTATATGGGCAAGACCAGAAGGGAATACTGGCCTCATCCTGAGTCCAATGAGACCAGCATTAATGTACCGCTGCTGCGCTATTCCGATGTGCTGCTTATGTTTGCCGAAGCGGAAAACGCTTTGAACGGTCCGACAGATGCTGCTGTCAATGCGGTCAACATGGTACGGCGCAGGGCTTTGAGCAGCGGTATCAAGTCCGTGACTGTGCTTGACGGCGGGTCCGGATACACATCCGCCCCGGCTGTTTCTTTCACAGGTGATTCTGAAACCGGTCCTGCTGCAACAGTCAGTATTTCCGGCGGCAAAGTGACTGCCGTAAATTTCAACAGGGATGCGGTATACGGCAGGAGCAATGGACGGGGTTACAGGACAGCACCTGTGCTGACGTTCAAAGGGGGTGGAGGAACAGGAGCAGAGGCTGTGTGTGAACTGTACTCCCCGGAAGAGGCTGATGTTCCGGCGGAATACCTTACATCAAAAGAGAATTTCCTGAAATTCATACAGGATGAGAGATCAAGGGAATTGTGCTTCGAGTGTCTGAGACGCTCGGATCTGATACGTTGGGGAATTTTCTATGAAAACATGAATGAGGTATATAATTTAGCATTCCAGAATGCGCCTGATTATTATTTCGTGAAAACTTTCCGCAATGTGGTGAAGGACAAGCATTCGATTTGGCCTGTGCCGGCGCAGGAAATTTCCCAGAATCCATTGTTGACCCAAAATCCAAACTGGTAGTGTTATGAAGAAAAACGGTTTTATATTGATGGCTTTATTGCCCTTTGTAGTATCATGCAATAAGTCGCTTGAATGCGATTGGCCTGCATTGGCGGTCAGGACGGAGATTGAAGAAGTCCGTGCCGGCGAACCGGTGACGTTTTCATTGTCAGGACATGCGGATTATATTTCTTTCTGGTCCGGCGAGTATGGCTCTGATTATGAGTACAGGGACGGACGTGAAGTCGAAACCGGCTGGGAATATACCATGAGTTTCACTTCAAAAGTGACAAAAGGAAGCCAGAAGGAGCAGCTGTCCATGCTTGTATCGAATTCGTTTGACGGCAATTACCTTGATTTTGACGATATAATCAGTTCTGACTGGACCGATGTTACAAGGCGTTTTGAATGGGCGTCTTCAGACAGCCCTGTGTTTTCTTCAGCACAGTCGCTCGTTGAGTTTATGGATGACGGGAAGCCTCTGTATGTGGCATTCCGCTACAGGACCAGACCGCAGACAGAGTTCGGGAGCGGCTCAAACTGGTTGATCGGGGATTTCAAAATCAGCAACGATGCAGGTTTGCCGGATAATGTCACAGTCTATGACAATGCCAATTCCGGTTTCAGGGTCGTTGATCCGTTTGCCAGGACAAATGCCGCGGCAAATGCCTCGGTTTCGCAGACTCTGGTTTCTATGGGGGCATACGACGTTGATGCTGCTCCTGATGAACCGGAAACGGAATACTGGGTCATTTCCCGTCCTTTGTACAAACAGGCAAAGGTGAATATGGGGCCGGACAGACCCGTAGTCATAAAGAATTTCACCCAGCCCGATTTGAAAGAATATACTTATGTTTTTGAGCGTGAAGGGGTATATGATGTCGTTTTTGCGGCATCCAACCAGACAATCAGGGATAAAAAAGAGACTCTCGTCAAAATCAGAATAAGCGTCCATGAATAACTTGAAGAAAATAGCGATACTTATGTCTGCCGTCATTCCGATATGCGATGCGGCGGCACAGAGCCGGTACAATTCTGTCGGGCTCGAAATGGTGGAAATTCCTGCCGGGGAATTTCTGATGGGGAGCAGCGGCTATGGCAGGAATTATGACGAAGCGCCTGTGCATGTCGTTTCCGTCGGCGGCTTCCGTATGTCTTCGACCGAAGTGACCAATGCACAGTATGAATTGTTCGACCCTTCACATCGGGCTTTGAGAGGAAAAAACAATTTTTCAGCTGCTGATGATGAGGCTGTAGTTTATCTGTCATGGAATGATGCGATGGCTTTCTGCAAGTGGCTTTCCGAAAAGGAGGGAAAGAATTACCGCCTGCCGACAGAGGCGGAATGGGAATATGCCTGCAGAGCCGGCTCTATGGGCCCGTATGCAATAGGTGACCGTTCCCTGCCCAAATCATTCCACAAAAATCAGAGTGTGACCTGGGAACCTGAGGCAGTGGCTCTCACAGTCGGCAAAACGGAAGCCAATGCGTGGGGACTTTACGATATGCATGGCAATGTCGAGGAATGGTGTATCGATTGGTATGGGATGTACAGTGCAGGAAAACAGACGAATCCTGTCGGTGCGGCATCCGGTGATTCCCGGGTTACAAGAGGAGGTAGCCACAACACTCCTGTAGAATACCTCCGTTCTTCAAACCGCAGTTCGGCCATTCCTGAGGACAGGAGCGCATTCATAGGCTTCAGGATAGTTGAGGCGGAAATGCCTGCAGCGCTGATGGAAAACGCAGGAAAACTGCAGAGGCCGGGAAAGTTGAAGACAGCAAAATGGAAAGTCAGGTCCGAGCCTTTCTTTACCGGACCTGTGCCTTTCGTGAAATATGACAGAAACACCGTCGGGATGTTTGAACACAATCATTGTCCGGCTGTAACCTGGCTTGGGGACGGCAGCCTTCTTGCCGTGTGGATGTCGACGGTTGATGAGAGGGACAGGGAGATGACTGTGATGTGCAGCAGGCTTGACGCAGGGGCAAAGGAGTGGAGTGACGCAGAATTGTTTTACAAGGTGGCTGACAGGAATATGACAGGCTCGGCACTTTACTATGATGAGACTGATGGCGTGCTTTGGCATTTCAACGGAGTCGAGGCTGCCGGGACATGGCGCAATTTGGCGCTTGTCTGCAGGATGAGCCGGGATTATGGCAGAAACTGGTCCGGGCCTGTGTTTGTCAATCCGGAGCATGAAACCGGCAATCAGGTCATTGCGGGAACAATCAGGACCCGAGATGGCTGGTTGATACAGCCATGCGATGCAACACCGGCTGTAAGAGGCGGCAGTGTGCTTCATATCTCCAAAGACGGAGGCAGGACCTGGGAGCGTAGTGACAAGGGCTTCGAAACCACGGTTCCTGTATTTAAGGAAGGCGCATCAGGACATAGGATAGCAGGTATCCATGCAGCTGTCGTACAACTTGAAAATGGAGATCTTCTTGCTTTCGGCAGGGATGACAATATTGTGAAAGGCGGCAAAGCGTATATGCCGGCAAGCATTTCCAAGGACGGAGGCAGAACCTGGACATATTATCCGACTGAGTTCCCTCCTGTTTCGGGCGGTCAGAGACTGATACTCAAACGCCTGAATGAAGGACCGCTTATGCTGGTGTCGTTTACTGACGCAAAGATAGACCACAAGAATCTGAAAGGTATGAAGTTCGGGGCCGGGAACGGCGGATTTGTCGGTTATGGAATGTATGTGGCCTTGTCTTTTGATGATGGCAGGACCTGGCCTGTAAAGAAACTGCTGACTGACGGAAAGGAAAGATATCTCAACGGAGGCGCTTTTACAGGATGGTTCAAAATGGATGGAACCCATGCCGAACCAAAAGGCTATTTGGCTGTGACACAGTCTCCTGACAATGTGATACATCTGTGCAGCAGTGCCTTGTATTACAGCTTCAATTTAAATTGGATAATAACACAAAACAAATAGATGATATATATGAAAATCGTTGGTAGAATGAAGATTGCAGGAATCTTGTCTGTCGCCTTTGCCCTCCTGCTTCCGGGAACTCTGTCCGCTCAGGTGGTGAAGGAGACTAAGTTGAACAAAAAAGCTGCAATGGCCCTGATTGAAAGGGTGGTGCCGGGGGCTTCAAAACATTTTGAAGTGAGGTATATACCCGCTGATGACGGAAAGGATGTGTTTGAACTTTCTTCAAACGGCAGGAAAATCATTCTTTCCGGAAACAACGGTGTTTCAGTAGCTTCAGCCTACAATTACTATCTTAAAAACTATTGCAACTTCGAGTTGACCTGGAACGGACCGGGTGCCGGATATCCGTGCGAATTTCCAAAGGATGTCACGCCTGTGCGCAAATTGTCCCCGCATAAGTACAGATATTATCTCAATTATTGCACTTTCAGCTATTCTATGGCATGGTGGGACTGGGAGCGCTGGCAGAAGGAGATTGACTGGATGGCATTGAACGGAATAAATATGCCGCTTGCCATTACCGGACAGGAATCTGTGTGGAAGCGTGTGTACAATTCTTTGGGGCTGTGTGATGAGGATTTGGAAGATTTCTTTACAGGGCCTGCATATTTCGGCTGGTTCTATATGAATAATATGGATGAGTATGGCGGTCCTCTTCCTCAGTCATGGATTGATTCCCATGAAGCCCTGCAGAAAAAAATACTCAAAGCGGAAAGCGAACTGGGCATGATGCCCGTCCTGCCTGCATTTACAGGCCATATTCCAAAGGTATATGCAAAAAAACATCCTGAGGCAATGGTGGACAGTGTTTTCTGGCACGGACAGACAGGATATTGCACATATATGCTGAATCCTAATGATCCGGGATTCCGTGAAATAGGACAGACTTTCCTGAAGGAGCAGGAGAGGACCTACGGCAGTTCGCATTATTATTCATCTGACATTTTCAATGAAATGATGCCCCCTTCGGGAGATCCCGCATATTTGGCGAAGACAAGTCATGCTGTATATGACACTATGAAGGGAATTGATCCTGAGGCGACCTGGGTTATGCAGGGCTGGCTTTTCGTCAGTGCGGATGGCCGCAAATTCTGGACTCCTGAGAGGATGTCCGCTTTTTTGGGAGCCGTGCCGGATGACAGGATGCTTGTATTGGAGCTTTATTCAGAGAACAGACCGCGCTGGAGGGATACCAATGCGTACTATGGTAAGCAGTGGATATGGAACATGCTGCATAATTTCGGCGGAAATAACGGTCTGTTCGGTAAAGCCCCGTTTATTGCAGCAGAGCCTTCGAGGATATTAGGTGATCCCAAGAAGGGCAATCTGAGCGGTATAGGTCTGACTATGGAAGGCATAGAGCAGAATCCCGTCATTTATCAGCTTATGCTGGAACATGTGTGGAATACTGAAAAAATTGATGTCGGTCAGTTTGTAGATTCATATATCAGACGCAGATACGGTCAGAGCAATGCTGACGCCTCCAAGGCCTGGGATGTTCTTCTGAAGACCGTCTATAAAACAAACAAAAAGGATCAGGGACCTGCGGAATCGATGATAAGCGGACGCCCGACATTTGCGGAAAATGCTTCGTGGACATGGACGGATTTAGCCTATTATTCGAACAGAGACTTTATTCCGGCATGGAAATATATGATTGCGGCTTCTGACAAATTGGGCGGGAGCAATGGCTTTCAATATGATCTTGTGGATGTGACGCGTCAGGCGTTGTCAAATTACGGCACTGCACTTCACCGCCAGCTGTGCTATACTTACTTTGCCGGAGATGTTGAAATGTACAGAGTCCTTTGCCGCAGATTTCTTGATTTGATTGCTGATATGGACGAATTGTTAGGGACAAGAGAGGAGTTCCTGCTTGGAAAATGGATTGAGGAAGCCAAAGAGTGGGGGACAGACGAAGCGGAAAAGAAGCTTTATGAGATGAATGCAAAAAATCTTGTTTCGATATGGGGAAGAAAAGATGTGGCTGATATAAGTGATTATTCTTGCAGGCACTGGAACGGACTGATGAATTCATACTACAGGGGACGCTGGGCTGAATTTTTCGAAATGACGGCAGAAGCCCTGGAAAAGGGGGAGAAGTGGGATGCAAAGTCTTTCTATGATTATATCAGGGAATGGGGCTGGAATTGGGTGGCTTCTCCGGAACAATTCACGGCAAAACCGAAGGGCAGTCCTGTGGAACTCTCAAAGAAAATGTTCGAAAAATATTATAATCTCATTTCAAGGAGTGAAGTGAGCAAACAGACAAAAAATGAATTGCAATAAATTACTATACGGAATTATAGCGGTGTTTGCGCTGCTGTCATGTACAGAAAAGCCTTATGACTCATCTGTCAATGATTATGGGACCGTCGCGCTTTCCGTGACTGCTCCTGAAGGAGTGACTGAATGCATTGTGTTTGTTCCTGGCATAGATACACTTGCCGTGCTGAACGGAGCTGTTCATCAGATACAGGTACCGGCTTCGACTTTTGTACGTGTGGTTGCCTACGCCGGTCATGAAGCTGTAATATGTGACGGGACGACTGTTACCATGCCTGAAAGCGGAGCACCAATGACCTTCTACTCGGCATCCTGCGAAATAAATGTCAGGCCGTCAGCCGTTACGGATGTCACTCTCGAACTGGTACAGCGTATACGGCAGCTGGAAATCGATGTTTCTGATATGTCCGCACCGGCTGCGGTCAGCATTGACAACGTGGCCCAATCTCTGGAATGTGAGTACAACAGATATTTTGCTCCGGCAGCCCGCCTGCTGTCTTTTGACGGTGAGAAGAATTCTGAAAAGCTGGATATACTTGGCTTTGCCGGAGACTGTCTGTCTCTGACTTATACTTCCGGTGCGGGACAGAAGGATGAGAGAAGCTATATGTTTTCTGTGCCTATCTCCAGGATAGGGGGAAACACTTCATCACCTCTTGGAATTACCATATCTGCCGGCAGTGCCGTCCCGTCTGCTTCCGTTCATACCGGTGAACATGATGTGGAGATGGATATCTATATATCTCCTGTTGTCTACACTTACAAGGCGGGTGACTATTATCCTGTCCCTGATGTAGATCTGTCAGATCCTGCCGCTGTGTCCGCAGTTGAAGGCATAGTCTTCAGCGTGGATGAGACAGGAGAGCACGGAAAGATTATAGGTCTGAAGGAAGGCTCAGGGCTAAAATGGAACATCAGTGGAGGCGCGGACAATACGGATGATGTGTATGACGGAATGAAAAACCTTGAGACCGTGCTTAAGAACGACCCTTCATTAGACAATCACCCTGCCTTTGCCTGGTGTGTAGCTCTCGGGGACGGCTGGTATATCCCTGCTTTGGAGGAACTCCGTGAAGTCCGCACAGTATGGGGCGCGACTCAGCAGGAGAAAGATGCATTCAATGCAAAATTCACTGCCATAGGCGCTGAGCCTTTAAGTTCAGTGAAATATGTGGAGGCGAAAGGCCGGGAACAGGCTGCATATTATTACACGTCTACAGAGGCTCCTTCTGCAAGAAACAAGATATGGAGTTTCAGTTTCAACGGTACAGGTGACGCAACGAGTGCTTTGAAGAAAGCTTCGGATACTCAGGAAAACCTGTTGTTCAGAGCAATTAAAAAATTTTAAAAAACAATGATATGGAAAAAGAGTATTTATCTCCGGAACTTGAACTTGTCTGTCTCCTTTCCGAGGAAGGACAGCTTTTATGCAGCAGTGTCGGCTCAGAGCAGCTTGACGATTTTACACTCATTGATGAAACATGGTAATTGATAAACTGGGACTGTTATGAAAAAAGTAATATTAACGGCTGCAGTGTGCATTTTATCATTGTGCGCCTGCGAAAATCAAGAATTTGAAAATAGCAATCAGAAGTCTGTGACTTTCAGTGAAATAGGTGCAAGCATGGACGGACAGGATGTCAAGACTGTACTTGACGGACTTTCAATGTGTTGGGCAGAAGGTGATGCCATAAAGGTTGTTGTGGACCCTGTGCTGACTAAACCCTATTCGCTTGAAACGACGGAATTCTCTATAGTGTCGGGCGCCGGGACCAGATCGGCGGTTTTCCGTTCGGAAACGGAGGTCTCCGGTACTGATATCTATGCAGCATATCCGGCGGGGTCTTCGTATGTCAAGACAGGTGAGAAATATATCTATTTTGATTATCCGTCGGTTCAGCATTACGTTGAAAACGGCATTGAGGACGGCATAATACCTATGTTTGCCTACAAATTCACCGACCCGTCAAAAGCTTCGTTCATGTACGGCAGCGGAATCATGAGACTGAATATCTATGCCGATACCGATGTTTCCGTTGAGAAAATAATAGTGACTACGGACACTCCTGCATGCGGAACTTTTGTGGTAGACCCGGGACTGAAACGTATGCCCCGCGTCAAAAACGGAAGCAACAATCAGACTGTACTGACTTATGAAGCCGGCGGTGTCACTCTCGGCAGGTCAATGGAGCATCCTACCCAGTTCAACATCTGTCTTGCCAATACCAAGGCAAACGGCAGCAATGTGACCGAAGACGGTACATATAAGAAAATCACCTTTGATATACATGCGACTGACGGTTCCGTCTATTCAGTGTCCAAGGAAAACCAGACCATTGAGGGCGGTGTGATATACAATATGCCTGTATTGAAATATGCAGGAAAAATCAGTTATGAAGCGGGGGATTATTATCCTGTCCCTGATGTCGATCTGTCAGATCCTGCCGCTGTTGAGGAAATTGAAGGCATAGTCTTCAGCGTGGATGGGACGGGAGAACACGGGAAGATTTTCAGTCTGACAGAAGGGTCTGCTCTTCAATGGAGTCTGGGCGGAACCGTGGATTACACTGACGACAAGGACGACGGCTGGAACAATTTCAAGACAATCGAGACTCTTGAAAATGCCGTTTCGGGACAGACTCAGTATCCGGCTTTCGCCTGGGCTGCGGGACTTGGAGAAGGCTGGTATATTCCTGCCTTGAATGAACTCCTTGCCATTCATTCGCTCAGAGGGGATTTGAGTGTCAAAAAAAATGCCTTGAACAAAAAACTGACCGATGTGGGAGGTACAGCCTTCTCTGACTGGTTCTACTATTCGTCAACGGAATATGAAATTCCGGATGGGAGCGGAAACAGCCAGAGAAATAAAGTATATATGGTGAATTTCAAAAGGGCTTCCACTGCTGCCGATTTGGTGAGCGGCGCATTGAAAAAGAGTTCCGATTCGAATTCCTGTGTTTACAGAGCAGTCAAAAAATTTTAAAACCAATAAATTATGGAAAAGTACATCAAATTATTTGCAACATCATTGTTTACCCTTGTCCTTTCGCTGTCTCTGTCGGCACAGACAAGAACTTATAAAGTCGGAGATTATTACCCTGATCCGGATGTCAATCTTTCGGAGCCGTCTGAAGTGTCCAAAGTCGAGGGCATAGTGTTCGAGGTGAATGCTGACGGCACGCATGGCAAGATTTTCAGCCTCAAGGAGGGCAGCGGATTGAAATGGAGCACTGTCGGAGGTGCCGATTATACCGACGATGAGGACAACGGCATGGCAAACTCGGATATCCTGCAGGTCTTGGAGCCTGATTTTGAGACTTATCCCGCTTTCATCTGGTGCGCTGCTTTGGGAGAGGGCTGGTATATACCTGCAATCAACGAACTTGTCGTACTCAGAGAGGCCTGGGGCAGGACTTCTGCCAAGAAAAAGGAATTGAACAGAAAAATCAAGGCTGTAGGCGGTGATGTCCTGTCCAATGCCTTTTATGTGAAAGCCAAGGATGCCGATGTCAGCGCCATATATGTATCTTCAACTGAAAATCCGGAAAAGAGAAACAAGATTTTCTGTTTGAGCTTCAATAGCTACAGCCAGGCAACGGATGCGGTAAAAAAACTTTCCGATTCAGCTGAAAACCTGAGATTCAGAGCAGTCAAAACATTTTAACTGTCCGGGAAATGAAAGTATCGGGACTTTTTTTCTTTGTGTTTCTGCTTTTCCCTTTTGCCCTTGACGCAAAAGTGCTTATGCCTGCGGTCTTCTCTGACAACATGGTGCTGCAGCAACAGTCGGATGTGGCCGTCTGGGGCAGGGCAAGCGGAAAAACTGTGACAGTGACGGCAGACTGGCTGCCTGAACCTTTGTCGGCGGCTGTCGAAAACGGCAAGTGGAAACTGCGGCTGCCTACTCCTGCGGCTTCATTTGAATCGCACACTCTCAGGATTTCCGACAAAAACTCCGAAGTTCTCATAAAGGGCATACTTATAGGAGAAGTGTGGATTTGCAGCGGGCAGTCCAATATGGAGATGACTTTGCGCGGGTTCTCACAGCAGCCTGTGAACGGTGCGTTTGAACAAGTTGCAAAAGCAGCCTGCTACAGAAACAAGGTCAGGGCTGTCAGAGTGGACAGAAAGGAGGCTGAAAAGCCACGTGAGTCTTTCCGCGGGCAATGGACTGTCCCTGACCCGCAGTCGATGCTCGGTATCAGTGCCACAGCCTGGTATTTCGCTTCTTCGTTGTCAGATATGTTGAATGTCCCCGTCGGAATAATCACCACGAGCCGTTCCTCATCAAATATCGAGGCATGGATGCCGAAGGAAATACTTGCCGGGAAATTTTCATACGATGTGGAGGCCATCAATTCCGATCCGGACATCAGGGGAATATACAAATGCGGTCTTCTGTACAATGGTATGCTTGCTCCGGTAATGGGATATACGGCAAAGGGATTCCTCTGGTATCAGGGCGAATCAAACAGAAACAATAGTGGAATCTATGCTTCACTGATGTATGAAATGGTGAAAAACTGGAGAAGCCGCTGGGGTGATGAAAAGGATGAAATGCCTTTTATCTTCACTCAGATAGCCCATTATGCGTATGATAACAATGCGGATGGACTGGATGTACCCGGACTGGTGGATGCGCAGACCGCTGCATTGAAAATGATACCTAATTCCGCTATGGTGGCGACTACCGATGTCGGAGAGGAGACCTGCATCCATCCTTCAGGAAAGGATGTAATAGGAAAAAGGGCGGCCGTGGAAGCCTGTAGGAAAGCGTATGCCATAGATGTGCCCGAGGCTTCGGGAATGGCAGTCGAAAAGGTGGATTTCGCAGGCTCAAAAGTATTTGTCACCTTCACTAATGCTTCGTACGGCTTGCTCCCGGCTTCAAAGGCAGTTGAAGGCTTTGAACTGCTCGGTACGGATGGCAAGGTGTATTCCGCTCATGCAGAAGTGGTGAAGAACAAGCCTGTGGTTGTGCTTTCCGCCCCAGGACTTGCCGAGCCTGTCGAAGTCAGGTACGTTTACAAGAATTATATGAAAGGCACTCTGATGAATACGCTTGGCTATCCTGCATATCCGTTCCGCTTTTCAATTAGTAATTAGTAGTGTGTAATTAGCAATGAGTAATGAGTAATGAGTAATGAGTAATGGGTTGGCTAAAAGTATGTCCTCCCGAGCGTAGTCGAGGGATCTTGTACATTTAGGGAAGGTCATAAAAACGCTCCGTGTCAAAATAAGACACAGAGCGTTTCCGTCATAGAATCAATCATTTTGGTTAATCACACTATATGTGATTTTTGAAAAAAAACATCAAAAACTAAATAAAAAGCACTTTCAGAAAGCCATAAAATTGTAAAAAAGAGAAAAAACTGACATGAAAAATGTAAGAAAAAGAAAAACTTTCATTT
>JBJEBQ010000060.1:0-30650 GCA_051870215.1 Candidatus Cryptobacteroides sp.
CATCCTTTCACCGCTCCTAAGCCTGAGCACGAGAAATGGTTCTACTCCGACAGGAAGGAGGACCTCGAAAGGGTATGCGCCAACGCTTATGACTTCGTGCTCAACGGCACCGAACTCGGCGGCGGCTCCATCCGTATTCACAACGCCGATATGCAGAGCCGTATGTTCGAAGTCCTGGGAATTTCCAAGGAGGATGCCGAGTACAAGTTCGGCTTCATCATCAACGCCTTCAAGTTCGGTGCTCCGCCTCACGGAGGCCTTGCTTTCGGTTTTGACCGTGTGTGCGCCCTCTTCGGCGGCCAGGAGACCATCCGCGACTACATCGCCTTCCCTAAGAACAACCAGGGCCGCGACGTGATGATTGATTCCCCTTCATACATCGATCAGGAGCAGATGGACGAACTCGCCCTGAAATCCCTTGCAGAAAGGAAATAAGGTTGCCCCGATACATTAAAAATCCGACATTCTTCCGAGTGCCGGATTTTTTTTCCAAATATTTTTGGAAAATTAATTTATTTAACATATTTTCGCATCCGAAATTTTTACAACAACTCCCGCGTGAACAAAATTAATAAAATAACACTATATGTTTGTATAGTGGTTTCTCTTTTGTCCGTTTGCACAAGTGTATGCGGACAGAGTGTGATGGGGGGGGGGGAGAACTCTAATAAATCTGATGGACTGCACGGCTTAGACCGTTGGTCATTCAGAGTCAATTTCATCGAATTGTTGTGTACTGTTCCGAATTTTTCTGCGGAATTTGATCTTTCTACATCGCAATATTCAAGATCCACCGTTTCTCTCGGTGTTAAATATAATTGGAATACATGGCACACTCTACCGTCAAATCAGGTGTTCAATATGTTTGAGGTACGTCCTGAGTACAGATGGTGGTTCAGAATCAAAGACAGCAAATCCAAATTAATATCCAAAGAATGGCTCGGTAAAACTGCTTTTTTTGCCGGAGCTTATATGCAGGGCGGAACTTATTCCATTAAACCGGGGACTTATGGCATCCAAGGACCGCTTTTCGGCGCTGGTGCAAGTTTCGGTTTCGATATGCCGATGTACAGCTATAGGAAATTTGCACTTGACTTCGAACTTGGCATCGCTGCCGGTTTCCTCATAACAAAGCTGACAACTTATACGCTCAGCCGCAGCGGTTCGGATTATGTGTCTGTTCCGGAAAAGTCAAAAGCCATGCACTTTGTTCCTTACCCTGTGTTTACGGAGCTGAAAGCTTGTTTTGTCTTCAGGTCTATGTCCATTCAGGAGAAGTACCGAAAAGAAGACCATGAGAAAATCATCAAACGTCAGGAGAGGAAAGATGCAAGAGAGGCTGCAAAACTCGAGAAAAAGGAGAAACTTGCCCAAGCCAAGGCTGAAAAGGCGGAGGCTAAGGAGAAAATAAAGGCTGAGGCAAAAACCAAAGCGGCAGCAAAAGCAGACGCAAAGGCCAAAGCCAAAGCAGAAAAGGCCAAAGCGGCAAAACCAGAGAAGAAATCAGAAAAACGTGTAAGAAAGGAGGGTAAAAAATGAAAACGAAAATTCATACCCTCTTAATTGCATCCCTTGTTTTTTGCGTGGGCTCATGTACCTTGATTGATTTGCAGAATTCAGATGCGAATGCCGATAAGGCAAGAGTAAATATCGGTTACGCATGGCCGGGAGAAGAGAATCGCGGTGACTGCGACAGCGTATATGTGCTGATGAACAGGGCTACAGGAGGCATACGTTATCTGATTGCAGAGGGCTCGGATGTTATGTCCATTGATACTGCCGTTGTATTCGGCAATTATGTTTCCTGCCTGTATGCCTGCAATTCATCGGATTACGATATTGTTCAGAGACAAGAGTTTTTGAACAACAGTGACGTCTTTATCAGGGATTTTACCGTTGCCGGCAAAGAGATTTCCGATGATGTTGTGGAAGGATTGAGGGGCGGTTCCAATCTGGACTTCAACGGCTCCTACAAGTATATCAATCTGCCGTCACAGATTTATTCGGAAACCATCCTGTCCACGATTTCGGATATAAGGGATAATGTAATGGACTTCAATCTGTCTCCGGTTCTGACAAATGTAAATCTGGAAATTCAGGTCTTTGCAGCTGCTGATGTCACAATCAATTCAATCGTGGCGGAATTGTCCGGCGTGCCCATGTCGATAAAAATCAGAGACGGTTCGACTTCGACGGAAGACTTCGGCAGGGTCATTTTTCCTATGGATGCGTCAAGTGAAGATACATATCATGCGAATTTCTATGTTACCGGCATTTATCCGGCAACATCCGAGTCCTATACTTCGGGGCCTGGAATTCTGATGCTGTACATAAATGTTGCGCTCAATGATGAGGTCAAAATCCTGCATCCTGCAATCAATCTTAGAAAAAACATCATTGAGTCGGACCTTTTACAACCTGCCGGAGAACAGGGTCGATATTTTATGGGAAACAGGAATATTACATTGAAAATTGATGAGGCACTCAAAATCAATGCCGACAATTTCGGACAGATAGGTGGCGATAATGCTGTGGAAAGGTGGTTTGACAGTGATAATATAGATGTTGAGATTTAATGAGGCCAGTTAGAAACATATTGTTATTTTTTGCTTTTCTGTCTATGCTGTCGTGTGCTGACGGGGCATGGGTGGGCATTTTGGAGGATGAATTGGAAGATGATGCCAATGCTGCTCCTGCACCTGTGATGGTCGGTATCGGCAAGACTGCCATTGGTAAAAGTAGCGGTGCAGTGGACCCGGAAGAAAGCAACGGGTTTTCGGATGCCAATATCTATGTGTATGCGTTCAACAAAACAAAGGATGTTCCTTTTACCTCAACATCAAAAGATAATCCGAAAGACTGTATCATTGACGCAATGTGTGACGGAGACCGGACGAATGCAGGCCGTAAGGCCTATATAGCTCCGTCTGAAAGTTTTGTGTCATGGCCGGATGCTGCAGAGCAGGTTTTTTATCCTTCCGGTGTAGATGCATACGACTTCTATGCCTATTATATAGATGATTACGTTCCAACGGGGATACGCAGATATGCTGACAGAATTGTAGTCCCGATCGTTATTGACGGTTCAATGGACGTTATGAGCGGCAGGGCTGTATATAATCCGTCTGCTGTAAATCCCATTTTTTCGCAGGCTGAGAAAAAACTGATTGGCCAAAGAGCTTTCAGTGCATATGCCGCCAGGCGTGATGTGCATCCTTTCATATACTTCCGCCATCATTTGACGAGGCTGCGTTTCGAGCTTTATCCTGCCACGGGAGATTCCCACACTTGCTATGTCAATTCTTTGGCTGTCAATTCCAAAGCTGATGGAATGTTCACGGCAGTAGCGAAAAACATTGATAATGAAGGGATAGATTTCTCCGGGAGTTCTTCGTATTCTGTCCTTCCGCTGTGCGAGAAAGACGGTTCACCGTTGCAGCAGATGACTTACCATCCTAAGGAAGAGGCTGATTATATGAAACCCATTTATGAGCGTCCTGCAGTGCAGGTCGGCGGAACCCTTTTGGTGGCACCGGATGACCAATATAAAGTGATGATGAATTTTTTTGAAGATAAGGGTCAAGGCTATTTTACGGATTATGAATTCGATATCACTTCAAAGTCCGGCTTCAAACCGGGACAGCAGTATGTGGTCAGAATAGCTGTCTACGGTAAGACGCAAATGGAATTTACCGTTGATCTTGAGCCTTGGGGAACAGGGGGAAATATAATTTTGGACGATGAGGATAAATATACACCGGAAAAGTAAAAACATACATATTATCAATTATTAACAACAAACATTATTTGTTTTATGAAAAAATCATTATTTTTTGCAGCCATTGCGGCAACAGTTGTCGCATCCTGCGCAAAACAGCCGGTAGTGACGGAGAATGATCCGCTTGACGACGGCACACCTGTAGAAGTTAAATTCGCTGCTAAAGCGCCTAAACTTCAGTTGGTTCCGACCAAGTCAACCGGAGCAGTCAACAATTCATGGGCAGGGAATGATCTCTACTTCTACTCTTTCGAGAAAAGTGTTTCTGATTTCGAGGCAGCTACTCCTTTTATCAACAATGTGACAGCTAAGGCCCCTACATTGGGAAGCACCGGCGAAATCAATGTTCTGAATCCTGTAAGCAATGAACCTTTCTACTATACTGCCGGGAAATTTTATGATTTCTATGCTTATCATGTTGATGATGCGGCAGTCGGAGAGCCTGTTGTTGCTGCTGACGGCATTTATGTGCCTTTCGTAATCGATGGTTCACAGGACCTCATGATTGCAAAAGCTGACCAGGCTGCGGATATAGCGGCAGCGGGAGATGTTGCAAATACGGTTACTGTTGACAATGCATATAGTGCATTTGCAGCACGCCGTGGCGTTCAGCCTAATTTGACTTTCAAGCACCAGCTTACCCGTTTTACCTTTGAGGTGGTCGCCGGTTCAGAGGCAGGAAGCAACATCAATATTGACAATGTCAGCATTTTCTCTCCTTGTGAAGGCCAGCTCAAGATTGTCGGTGAGAACAGGGGCCTTGTAAACGTCAGTGAGGATGTTGTAGAACTTAAGCTGCATGAAAACACAGCTAACGGCAGCCAGGTTCTTACTCCTGTAAAACCTAATGAGTATGCAGAAGCAAGAAACAATCCTAAGACCATCGGTGAAAGTCTTATGGTTATCCCAGGAAATGCAGAATACCGTATGATTGTAAGCACAAGCCAGGATGGCGTTCAGACTCCGATTGCACCTCAGGAGTGGTCTCTCAATATCGCAAATGTTGCAGACGGCGTTGAAGGTGCAACTGCTTTCGAGGCGGGTTACTCATACAAAATCACCATCGTCATCTATGGGCTTGAGGAAGTTGCAATCTCTGTTACACTTGAGGATTGGAAAGACGGCGGAAGTTCACTTATTGACCCTGATTTGATTTAGTTGTTATGAATAATAGGATTTTGTTTGTATCGGCTGTTGTTGCTGCAGTAGTTTCTTGTGCAAAGCAGCCTGCAATGAATGAAAATGCATGGGTGAATGACGAGAGCCTGAGCGTGCCTATCCAGTTTGCACCGTCCGCCCTTGTCAGTACCGACACCAAGTCCATTAATTACGGTCTTATTACAGGCGGTATCATGAACAATCTTGATGTGGGAATCGTGAGTGTCGCAGAATCGGAAAGCGCAGGTGCACCCGTCGAGTGGAACAAAAATCTTGAAGGTTCCATTCTGATTGATAATCTTGCTGTTACAACTTCAAGAACAGGAGCTGTCGTATTCTCTCCGAAACTTTATTATCCTTTCGGGAATAAATATGCCTACTCTTTCTATAGCTACTATCCATACAGAAATGCAGAAGGTGAAACAGCGGAAATCGTTGACGGTGCCTATAAGATCACTTACCCTCTCGGTAACACGGATATTCTTTGGGCTGAGTCCAAGGCCGTTGAGTACAACGATGTTTTGGGATACAATGCTGCATATTGTCGCGCAGTGAAATTGGGCGGTGAGGAAACCACCTATTATCCGAAACTTAAGTACAAACACCTTCTGACTGCTCTTGTGTTCAAGATTGTGGGTAAAGATGCGGATATCGCGGACTATGATGTCAAAGTAAACGGTATGCAGCTTGTCAATACTGCCAGCACAGCTACACTTTGTATTGCAGACAGCAAAGGCGTCGGAGCAGGTGTCCTTACGGGCAACGGTAACACCGGTACCATCGGTTTCACTGACCTTGACATTGCCCCTACTGCCACAAGTACGGAACTCTGCACTATTCTTGCCCTTCCGTCTACCAACTACACTGCAGACATCACTCTGACAGTTGACGGAGCCAATAGAAGCACAGTAAGGATTCCTGTAGGCGACAGACTGTCATCCTACAATGCGGGATACATTTATTATTTCACTGTCACAATAAACAATCCTCAGGAAATCACTATCATGGAAACAGGCCTTGAAGAGTGGATTCCGGGAAGCAATACTGAAGAAGGCAGGGAAATATGATGCGTTTGAAAACTGTAGTGACATGGGTCTTTCTGCTCTCGGCTCTATGCCTGGGGCAGAGGGCCTGTGCCCAACAGTTTGCCATTAAGGTCAATGCCCTGTCTTGGGCCTTGTCAAGTCCTGACATCGGGGCGGAACTTGTTGTTGGAGACCGCAGCTCGGTGGCACTCTCAGTATCAGGCAATTATATGCCGTTCGGACTGGATGTCAGGATTATAGGAGTAATGCCGCAGTACCGTTACTGGTTGGCCGGCAGACCTATGATCAGGGAGTATGTGGGCGTGTCCGCTTTCTATTCGGCCTATGATCTCAATTTTACCAAAAATATTTTTAAGGGAAATGCTGTCGGTGTCGGTCTGACGGGAGGATATGTGTTTTCTCTTGGCAAGCATTGGGGCTTGGATTTGTCAGGAGGCCTCGCCATGGCTATGTTCATACAGAAACGCCATGGAAAATCGGACAGTTATGAAGATTATTATGCCGGCAACATCGCTTGGGACAACTCAAGGGGGCTGTGCCTGATGCCGTTTAATTTGGGAGTAACGTTTATTTATATTATCAAATGAGCCGACGTCTTATCATATCATTTATGTTCCTGCTTCTCTCTTCGGTGGCTTTTGCTCAGGAAATGAAGCTGGTTACAGGCCGTGTACTTGACAAGACTACTGGCAAACCTATAGATCTGTCTCAAGTCGAAGTCAAGATTTTGGGCTTCAATACCGTAGCTATGGCACAGGACGCCAAGAAAATTATGGAGGCGAGCGTAAATGAATTCATAATAGCCGATACTGAGGTATATCCTGATGCCAACGGATATTATGAAATAACAGTTCCGGAAACGGGTGCGCTCATCTTCAAGGCGGATTTGAAGGAACCGGTGCTTGAATTGGTGAATTATAGGCTTGAAATCAATGTCCGTATAGAAATGGGTAACAGACTTCAGACCAGTGTGGTTACTTATGAGCGGAGTACAGTAGACGTTTTGGATCAGAATACTGATTTGGAGGGAAACTATCTCAAGGCAAGAAGCAGAATATCGATTCCTTCCAACGTGAGCAAGACCTACTCCCGTCTGATTGTCCAGCCTTTTCTTCTGGACGGTACTACGAAAGATACGCTCAGGTTTCTCAAACCTACCGTTATGGAAGGCAAAGAGTACAGATTGACGCAGTACAGGAGGATGAATTTTGATGAATCCAATGATCCGCTCAATGAATATTTGTCAATAGATACCTTGTCTTCGGCGGCTGTTGATATTCCTTGGGCAGATACGATATACATTAAAGACCCTACGAAAAATTATCAGGTGAAAGGGATAGTCCGCTTCGAAGATTACAATAGGGTTTATTCTAACAAAGAATATTTTTTGGCTTCAACGCGTTGGGGGCGTCCTTTGCGTTTTCTAGAGTATTCCATGATGCCTTATATGCTTGATCCTGAGAAGTATAAAGAGAGGGCGCGTCGTGAAAAACGTAATACGGATGGAAAGATTTCACTTAATTTTCAGGTGGGCAAGGCCAAACTGGAGGACAATGACGTGGAAGGCAGGGCACAGCTTGACTCTGTCCGCAAGGCTCTGGTCGATGTCATCCATGGTGAAGGCTCCCAACTTACCCAGTTCCACATTACGGGTACGGCGTCTCCGGACGGTAATTATGCTTCAAATCAGCAACTTGCGAAGAAAAGGCTGAACTATGCGATGGAGCAGATTATTTCGTCCCTGCCAAAGGCGGTCAGAGACAGGGTGTATATGACGACAACGGCGATAGTGGCTCCGTGGACGGACGTAGCGGATCTGCTTGAGGTCGAGGGACATACGGATGAGGCGGCCAAGGTCAGGGACATTGTGTCCCGTAATGCAAAATCACCTGACAGGCAGTTTGCCCAAATCAGGAATTTGCCTTACTATAAAAGCTTGGTTTCTCCGCTTCTGCCGAAATTGCGCTCCGTCAATTACAGATTTTCTTATGAGATATTCAGGGAACTGACTCCTAAAGAGATAATGGAGCGTTATCAGAATGATGACGATTACCGTAGCGGAAGGAAACATTTTGCTCTTTATGAATATTGGAATCTTTTCAATATGGTCAAGGAGCCGGATGAATTGATGGCCCTGTATCAGCGTGCATACGATGAATCTTTGCAGGATAACGGCAAAGCATGGATTTTAGCCGCGTGCAATCTGGCTGCCGCCAAGATATCCAAAGGTATTTGTGATACTACCTTGCTCTCCGGTTTCATTGACCTGAAAACGCCAAGTACCGATTTTGCAGTCAGGAGAATGAACGGTACCGGATATGACATTATCAATCCGGAGGCCGTAGTGGCCAATCAGATGATTATGTATGTGATGGCCAACGATTTCCGCAGTGCAGGGCGACTTACCAATATTTTGCCTGACACTGAAAAAAATAAGCTCGCAAGAGCTTTTGCCCTCTGTCTCGGAGGTTATTATAAAGGTGGGAAAACCCAACAGCAACGCGCTGCATCGAAACGTGTTTTTGAAGTCGTGTCGGAAAGTTCTCCGCGCAACAAAGTTGTCCTGTTTCTGGCGATGAAAACAAAAACCTACGACGATCTGGCGGAAAGTGCTGTGGGGAACCTACCTCAGGATGATGCACTTACAGATTATTTCCGCAGTGTTATTTATGGGCGGAGAGGGGCAAGAACAAAGAATTATGAGGATGACATCTATGCTGAGGAGTTTTTGTTGTCATGTTTCAAAAAAGACCCTTCTTTCGTGGATATAGCTGCTGGGGACGGTGATATAGTCGAAGAAATATTTAAAAATGCAAAAGACAGGTATGAACTCGGTGAATAAAATAATATGTGCACTTTCCTTCCTTTTTTTTGCAGAGTTTGTTTCCGCCGCTCAGGAAGAAAGGGATACCATCAGCTTCAATGCCCTAAAACACTCAATGCAGCACAGATGGAGACCGAAAAATTCATTGTTTGTCAATGAAAAATTTACCGACAATATGACTTTTCGTTTTGGCGGAGGGGTTGAGCAGCTTATGCGGAACAGTTCATCGTCGTATTCATTCGGACCGTTATTGAGAGGTACTTGGGGGAAAGGTGTCAATCCTTGCAACATTCTTTTTGTCGGAGTAAGCGGCGGTTCTTTCAGACATAATGCCGACGGAAAGACAGTGCTGCGTGGAGGGCTCGAATTCGGTCATAGTTTTGACTTGCTTTCATACTTTGCCGGTTATGATCCTGACAGAATTGTCTGGCTGCGTACGGTCGAGGCGGTAGGTGTAAACTTATCCCGCTATCTGGGAAAATACAGTTTCTCCGGCAGTGCGTATGTCGGCTTGAATATCAGTTCGCAGATTGCCCGTAATTTTGAGATTTTCTACCAGCCTGAAGTGGCTTTCTACACAAGCGGCATTGACGGTACTGTTCCATTCAATTGGAGAACGGCAAAAATCGGTTATGGAATGGAAGTCGGAGTCACCCTTCATTTCAACCGCTATAATGCGTCTTCTGACAAAAAACTTATCGGAGAGTGGTTAGGTGAAAATTCCTATGTCATTGTGTCCGGTGGCGGTAATTTCCAGATTTCCGAGACGTCTATAGCAAATCCGGGTATACTGCCTTCTACGCGTGAAACTGTACAATTAGGTTTCGGATGGACTGTGCAAGGGCCTGTTTCGGTGGAATTTGCACTATATTCTTCCCGCGATGTGTGGAAACAGTTTTCAGATGGCAGGAAAATGTTCTGCTATTATGCCGGAATCAGGCCTCAAATCGTTTTTGACCCGCTGTATTGGGCTCATCTGAAAGTCTTTTCTCTGCCTGTTTTATTCGGCCCGGAGATAGGTGCCATGAGGAAACTGGATCTGTCCTATGGTATCAACAGAGTGTATATGGGCTTCACGGCTGCGTTACGTCCGGATTTCAAAATCTGCAGAAACTTGGCGCTTTTTCTTGAATCCCGCTTTTCAATCATGCCTTATACCGTTACGCCTCGAGACAATGGTGTGGTCTTTCCCGGTACTAAGAATTACTATGACATGCTTGCCGGCCTGTCTTTCGGCATGCGTGTGCTGCTTTGATACCTTGATATGCAATAAAAATCCGGCACTCGGTAAGAATGTCGGATTTTTTATAATCTTCAAAAATACTGACTGTGCTTATTCTTTGATTCTTTCTCCAATTTTGACAATAAACATGACAAGGATTTTTCATACTCCAAATCAACGACTATTCTACGTTCTTCGTCATTCAGTTTCATTGCAATACAATTCCTTCTTCGGTTACATTTTTATAAAACGGGGTAAATGACATCTTTTGCCAATTGTCCATTGTGTAGATTATAGGACTGATAAGTTGACCGATGTCCCAGCTCAGTGCTCTGAAAGGATAGGCAATCTCATCGTGATCTTTTTGGTCAATAGTCTCCTTGTCAAGCAAAATCAACAAATCCCAATCTGAATCCTCTTTCGCCTCATTTCTTGCCTGAGAACCATAAAGGATCAGACGGCCTCCATCAGGAATCGTTTTGACGGCAAGTGCCTTTATTCTTTTTATGATTTCGCCAGAGTTCATGTCATTTAAATCTTCTTGTTACAAATATAACAATTTTTTATAAAAAAGAAGAGACTGACCTTGCGATCAATCTCTTCTGTCGGGGTACTGTGACTCGAACACAGGACCCTCTGGTCCCAAACCAGATGCGCTAGCCAACTGCGCCACACCCCGATGGAAAATATGTATTAATAAACTTCATTCCCAATCACCCTCTCGAATTGGGAATGCAAAGATAGATATTATTTTTGAAAAGCAAAAATTTTTTCTGAAAAATCTACATTTTTTAAAGAAAGACTGAAATAAATGGTCTTGGAATTTGTCTTTTTTGATTTTATCCGGTAATTTTGAAAGATAAACGGAGGTGATATGACACCGGACGGCTGTCGGACTCTCATACTATTTTTTATAAGTGAAATAATTTTTGATAGAATGAAAAAGAAAATCATAGTGTTGACCGGCGCGGGAGTGAGCGCCGAGAGCGGGATTGCCACTTTCAGGGACAGTGACGGTCTGTGGAACAATTATAATGTACAGGATGTGGCTACACCTGAAGGCTGGGTGCGAAATCCCGAATTGGTACAGAAATTCTACAATGAAAGACGTGCGGAACTTGCTGCAGCCAAACCCAATGCCGCACATCTTGCAATCGCCGGGCTGGAGAAGGATTATGATGTGACCGTTGTGACTCAGAATATTGACAATCTGCATGAGAGGGCGGGTAGTACGCGCATTATCCACCTGCACGGGGAACTGACGAAGGTGAGGCCCGAAAGGGGACGTTATGACTGTGATTATTCTGAGGATGAGGTCATTGACGTGCGCTATGAGCCGGTGAAAATGGGCGACAAGGCGCCTAACGGACAGCAGCTGCGGCCTCATATTGTGTGGTTCGGCGAGGCGGTCCCGAATATCGACAAGGCGATTACGGCGGTGGAAAGCGCTGACATTCTGCTGATTGTCGGTACGTCGCTGCAGGTGTATCCTGCCGCCGGGCTTTACCGCTATGCTCCTGTGGAGTGCCCGATTTACATCATTGATCCGAAAGATGTTGCTGTGCGTGACAAGCGTATTACGCAGATAAAAGACGTTGCCACGCGTGGCATGGAGACTTTCATTCAGTTGATTAGTAAGTGATAAACATGATAGTTGCTAAAGAAATAAGAAAATCCTTCGGCGATCTGCAGGTGCTGAAAGGTATAGATTTTTCTGCGGAAAAGTCCGAAGTCGTGGCGATAATGGGGACTTCCGGAGCCGGAAAATCCACGCTTCTGCAGATTTTGGGTACGCTGTCGACTCCTGACAGCGGTTCTGTCCTGATAGACGGAACAGATGTGTTCAGCCTGTCAGGGAAGGCATTGGCCGAATTCAGAAACAAAAAAATAGGCTTTGTGTTTCAGTTCCATCATCTGCTGCCCGAATTTACTGCAATCGAAAATGTTATGATACCTGCCTTTATCGCCGGCAGAAGCCGGAAAGATGCCGGTACTGCAGCCAAAGCTCTGCTTGAAGACCTGGGCCTCGGGGAAAGACTCAATCACAAACCGTCGGAACTCTCGGGAGGAGAGCAGCAGAGAGTCGCCATTGCGCGTGCTCTCATTAATAATCCTTCGGTGATTTTTGCGGATGAGCCGTCCGGCAATCTTGACACGAAAACCAAAGAGGAAATCCACCGCCTGTTCTTCGATTTGAGGGACAAATACGGCCAGACTATAATTATAGTGACTCACGACCCCTCACTTGCTGCAATGAGTGACCGCAGCCTGTTTATGCGTGACGGGCGTTTTGTCGATGACGCCATCTGATTTCTGACTTGCTTATGAGTGTTTTCCGCTTCAAGAAATTTGAGGTAATCAATGAAAAATCCGCCATGAAGGTCAACACCGACGGTGTGATTTTGGGTGCGGCCATGACTGTACGTGAGACCGACAGAAATGTGCTCGATGTCGGTACAGGCACCGGCACTATTGCATTGATGACAGCGCAGAGACTGTACGCTTTGATGTCCGGAAAAGAGGACGGACAGAATTCGGAAGACAAAGAGGCTGTCATTGAAGTATTGCCAATGGAAAACGTCAGTGCCGGGAGTTTCTCGGTGACAGCAGTAGAAATCGACGAAGCCTCGGCAACGGAGGCGGTCAGGAATTTTGTGGCAAGTCCCTGGTCAGGGCAAATGCAGCTGCTCCATACTTCGCTGCAGGAATTCGGCGCGGACACCGGGACTTACGATCTGATATGTTCCAATCCTCCGTATTTTGAAGAATCGTTGAAAGCCCCAGACGAGAGACGCCGCAATGCCCGCCACAATGACAGCCTTTCGTATAGGGAACTGATAGAATTTGCTGCGGCAAAGCTCTCGGTGCATGGCAGGCTCTCGATGATACTGCCTTCCGGGCAGGAGAATGATGTGCTCCGATATGCCCGTATGAACGGCCTGTTTCCCTACAGGATACTTTACATAAAAACAGTACCCCGCAAGCCTGTGAGCCGCATGGTCATCGAACTCTCCGCGGAATGCAGCCCTGAGCCCATAAAAGAAACACTCTCCATCCATACTGCTGACGGAGAGTATTCAAATGAGTATAAGTCACTTATGTCAGATTTTTTAGTGATTTTCCCCTGATTGGAGGCCGGCTTCAGTCTTCTTCGATAATCTGCTCAGGTTCCCAAATCTCGTCCATAAGCTCGCCTGCGAGATCATTTCCGTATTCGGTAGCGGTCGCGAGTATGTCATAAAGGGCGAACATATCGTCCATAACAATGCAATCCGCGGGATTTCCCCCGCAGCTGTCCAAAGCCTGAACCCAGAGTGGAATATTCGTGCCGAGCAACCGGCTGTACTGGCTCAGACCTACTTCGCGCAGATAGTCCCTGTTGCCGAGCTGCCTGATCAGTGCCAAAATATCTTCTTTAAGCATTTCGAAGTTTTTAGTGAAAAAATATCTATTAAGCGCGTTGAATTTTCTAAGTCGAAAGGACAATGCCCCTGACATCGTTGAAATCGCCTTTTGCCAAGGCTTTCGGATCAATCAGGAAATCAAGCACTCCGCAATCCATGAAATTCAGGTGGAAATCCATGCCGTCGAAAGAATCAATCTGAAGCAGGATTTCCCAGTCCTCGAAAGGCGGGTCCCATGTCTCCCATTCCCTGTGAGTCGGCGGAGCGAAAACTGCATGTTCCTCTAAAGGCATTTCATGACTGTCGCTGAATTTTATTTCCATTTCTTCAGGAGACCACGGCTGCTCATTTTCGTCTAAAAGCACCACCTCCCTCAGATTTTCCGCAGAAGGGGAATAAATGACTTTTACCGCATCCGGTCCGCTGACATATCCGCCCACTGCGTCAGTGTCTTCGAAATAGCCTAAATAATGGTTGATTTTGGCAAAAAACGACAGCAGTCCCTTGTGAGGCAGCCGGTTCTCCTTGTCGTAAGGAGCGATTTCTTCAAGATTGAGCTGACAGACGAATACATAAGGATAAGGTTCTCCATCCTCATCAATGTACATAGGATAGCCGGTGTCTTCAGGCAGGGCAGGGTTGCCCCAGAAACGTGACGCTTCGCAGGCTAATTTTTCAAAAGGCCTGCTTAAAACAATAGGTATGCAGTGTTTGTCCATAATAAATATCCCCCAATTTTCCGGATGAATGAAAAATCAGGGGATAAATATAATCAATATTTGAGAAAAACAAAAACTCTAACTATTTGGTCTCTTTGGCTTTCTTGTCTTTTTTGCCGGCTTTGGCGCAGTTTTCATCTTTATTGCATTTTGCGCAGTCGTGGGCTTTCCTTTCTCCGTTAGCTTTCATCTGACTGCCGTGATGCATTTTGCGCATCTGGTCACGACGGAAATTTTCCTCGCCGATGAAAACTTTGGCAACTTTTTCGGGAGACAGAACTTTGCTGAATTCCTTTGCCGCTACAGCGTCTACCGCGTCAGCCTCAGCTTTTGCCTTGAGATATTCATCCAAGAGGGTAGCCGCATCGCCTTCGCTTTTTTCCATTTTTTTGAAGGCCTCAAACACTGCGCGGCGGGTATCCTCCCTCTGTTTTTCTATCTGATTGTAAACCGGCCAGAAAGTCTTGGCTTCCTCTGTGCTCATGTCTACAGCCATAGTGAGGTAGGCGATTCTTTCCTGCTGCATTTTTTCTTTCCACTCTCCTTTGCGCTGCTGTGGCTGGGCAGCCATGCTTATGCACATTGCAAGTGCACAAAGCGTGATAATCAATGATTTACTCTTCATAGTCCATCAGAATTTCTTCAGGTTCAAGCCCTGAAAGTATTAAATATTGTACTGCTTCATCGTCTTCCGTCTCTACATTTGCTGCATAAAAATATGCGTCAGAGTCCTCTGTGACAGGTATTTCGTAGATCAGGTCGGCGACTTGTTCGTCACTGAGCATAAAATCATCCGCCGGCGTCACTTTCTGGAGGAAAATATAGCCTGTGATGACGAATGCCGTCAGTGCGGCTGCAATGGATGCGAATGACACAACTTTCTTCCAGACAGGATAGATTTCGCTGTCGGCTTCCGGACGCCTGCTTCCTGCCTTGAACTCTTCAAAATAGCCCTCCGGTACCGTGAAAGGCTGTTTTTTAAGCTCGGGACGAGTCTGTAATATGTCTTTTTCTTCCATCATAACGCTTGTTTAGATGCTATTTGCTTCAAATGGTTTAATTTTTTTCGAAAAAATGTTTGTCAAAGGGTAAAAATCTGAGTCAGCTCCTTCTTTATTTTTTCGTATGCAATGTGGTAGGAAGCCTTCAGGGCACCGACGCTCGTGTCTGTGATGTCTGCGATGTCCTCGTATTTCATTTCATCGAAGTAGCGGAGACAGAATACGATTCTCTGCTTCTGTGGCAGCCTCTGTATGGCTTTCTGCAGCTCCCTCTGCATCGCGTTGCCGTCGAAATAGGTGTCCTCGTCGATTTTTTTCTCCAAAATGCCGGAATCGGAACTGAAACTCAGGACAGATTTGATTTTCTGCTTGCGAAGCCAGTTGAGTGTCTCGTTGGTGGCGATGCGGTAGATCCACGTAAAAAGGCGCGACTCCCCGCGAAACGAAGGAAGTGCGCCCCAGATTTTTATGAATACCTCCTGAAGAAGGTCGTTGGTGTCTTCGTGGCTGCACAAAAAGCGGCGGATGTGGAAATAAAGCCTTTCAGTATAGTTGTCCACTATTGCGTTGAAGGCTTTCTCCTGCTGTCCGCTGCGATAAAGTTCTATGATCTGCTCGTCATTCATTGCGAATGGCAGGCTTTGCAATTATTATGCCTTTGCCGAAAATTATTTTCTTGCAATCGCACGTCTGGCAGCTGCGGCAATGTGCTCCGCATCCATTCCGTAGGCCTTGAGCAGCTCGGCCGGAGTTCCGCTTTGGCCGAATCTGTCGCCACCGTTGATGAATTCGAGCGGGGTAGGACAATGGCTTGCAAGTACACCGGCGATGAGTTCGCCGAGACCTCCGCACATATTGTGCTCCTCGGCGCAGACTGCACAGCCCGTCTTCCTGACTGATTCGAGCACGGCCTTCTCGTCAAGAGGTTTGATGGTGGCGATGTCGATGATCTCTGCGCTGATGCCCTCCGCTTCAAGAATTTCGCAGGCCCCGAGAGCCTCCCAGACCATGTGGCCTGTCGCAAAGATGGTCACGTCGCTGCCTTCGTTCATATTGTATGCCTTGCCGATTTCGAACTCAGCGTTCTCTTCGGTGAAATTAGGCCAGCCAGGACGTCCGAAACGCAGATAAACCGGGCCGTTGTATTTGGCTGCTGCGATGGTTGCCGCCTTGGTCTGGTTGTAGTCGCAAGGATTGATTACCACCATGCCCGGCAGCGCACGCATAAGGGCGATGTCCTCCATGGTCTGGTGGGTAGCACCGTCTTCTCCGAGAGTGATTCCTGCGTGTGAAGAAGCGATTTTGACATTGGTGTGGCCGTATGCTATCTCCTGACGGACCTGGTCGTAAACGCGTCCTGTGACGAACTCGGCGAATGAACCGATGAAAGGAATTTTGCCTGTGATGGCGAGACCTGCAGCCGCGCCCACCATATTGGCTTCTGCGATGCCGCACTGTACGAATCTTTCAGGGAAATCTTTGACGAATGCATCCATTTTAAGCGAACCTATGAGGTCTGCCGTCATTGCGACCACTCTTTCGTCCATTTTGCCTGCCTCGTGGAGTCCTGCACCGAAACCGCTGCGAGTGTCTTTCTTGCCTGTATCAATGTATTTCTTCATTTTTCTATTTTTTTGTTATTGTTTTGCACTCTGTTGTCATCCCGGTCATCTTTTGCAAGTGCAAAAAAGTTGTAAATTATCAGAAGTCCCCGAGCGTCTCTTCAAGCTGAGCCAAAGCCTCTTCGCACTGCTCTGCAGACGGAGCCTTGCCGTGCCATTTGTGGGTTCCTGCCATGAAGTCAACTCCCTGACCCATAACGCTTTTGAAAAGAATTACCACGGGTTTGCCTTTGCCGCATAGAGAGTGGGCCTTGTCATAGGCGGCGAGTATTTCATCGAAATCATGACCGTCAGCCACGATAGTCTCCCAGCCGAAAGCCTTCCATTTGCCCTCGAAATCGCCCAGTCCGCCGACCTCGTTTGTCGAGCCGTCAATCTGCTGGCCGTTCCAGTCAATCAAAGCGATCAAATTGTCAATATTGTGATGTGCCGCAAACATCGCAGCCTCCCAGATCTGTCCTTCCTCGCATTCACCGTCGCCCATCATCACATATACGTAATTGTCTTCCTTGTCCATCTTTTTGCCGAGAGCCACGCCGCAGGCTGCGGAAAGTCCTTGTCCGAGCGAGCCTGAAGCCTGGAAAATGCCCTTCAGACCCTTGTCTGTTGAAGGATGTCCCTGAAGTTTCGAACCGAATTGCCTCAAAGTGCCCAGTTCAGACGGCGGAAAATAGCCGCTGCGTGCGAGCTCGGCATAATATACAGGTGCAAGATGTCCTGCGGAAAGGATGAAGACATCCTGGCCTTTGCCTTCCCTTGTCCATGTCGCAGGGTCGTGTTTCATTACTTTGAAATAAAGGGCGGTGAGAAAATCCGTGCTGCTCATTGAGCCTCCTGGATGCCCTGATTTGGCTTTAGAAACCATTCTGATAATGTCCCTCCTGATTTGAGAGGCAATCTTCGTAAGTTCCATAGTTTGTGTCATAATATTAGTATTTTGCTTTTGCGAAGCCTGAAATTTTATCCGCTTCGGGTCTTCAATTTTTGCAAAAATAGCAAAAAACCGAGAGCAAAGCCAAATTTATTTGAGCTTTGCCGAGGTGCCGGCGTATTTATGCGACCTCAGGGAGCAAAAATAGCAAATTTTACTGTATCTTTGCAAAAGTTAGAAGGATTTTACGCTAATGAAAAATATCAGAAACTTTTGTATTATCGCGCATATTGACCATGGTAAGAGTACCTTGGCTGACAGAATGCTGGAAATCACCAATACTTTGAGTGCCAGAGATATGGAAAATCAGGTACTTGATTCGATGGATCTTGAAAAGGAAAAAGGTATCACCATCAAGTCGCACGCCATCCAGATGGACTATGTGCACAACGGTGAAAAATACGTTCTCAACCTCATCGACACGCCGGGGCACGTGGACTTTTCATACGAGGTGTCGCGTGCAATCGCTTCCTGCGAGGGTGCACTGCTTGTTGTGGATGCTACGCAAGGCATTCAGGCTCAGACTATTTCCAATCTTTATCTTGCCATTGAGCATGATCTGGAGATTATTCCGGTGCTGAACAAAATCGATGTGGATTCTGCAATGGTGGACGTTGTGACCGATCAGGTGGTGGATCTGATAGGCTGCAAACCCGAGGATGTGCTGCTTGCTTCCGGCAAGACGGGACAGGGAGTGCGTGATGTCCTGGATGCCATTGTGGAGAGGGTTCCGGCTCCTGTGGGAGATCCGGAGGCTCCGCTTCAGGCTTTGATTTTCGATTCTGTGTTCAATTCTTTCCGCGGCATCATAGCTTATTTCAAGGTTGTGAACGGAAGTATCAAACCCGGCGACAAGGTGAAGTTCTTCAACACCGGCAAGGAATATGAGGCGGATGAGGTCGGTGTCCTGAAAATGAAACTGAACCCTCAGAAGGAGATACCTTGCGGAAGTGTGGGCTATATCATTTCGGGTATAAAAACTGCTGTTGAGGTAAAGGTCGGTGACACTATTACCCATGTGGAGCGTCCTTGTGACGAGGCTATTGCCGGATTCGAGGAGGTGAAGCCTATGGTCTTCGCCGGTATGTATCCCGTGGAGACGGACCAGTATGAGGAACTGCGTTCTTCGTTGGAGAAATTCCGTCTGAATGACGCTTCGCTCACTTTCGAGCCAGAGTCTTCGCTTGCCCTCGGTTTCGGTTTCCGTTGCGGGTTCTTAGGCCTTCTGCATCTGGAAATCGTACAGGAGAGGCTGTTCCGCGAATTCAATATGGACGTCATCACGACTGTGCCTAACGTTTCATATAAGGTATATACGACTCAGGGCGAGTGCATTGACGTGCATAACCCTTCGGGACTGCCTGCAGCCACTCTGATTGACCATATCGAGGAACCTTACATCCGTGCCCAGGTGATTTCACGCTCGGATTATTATGGCCCGATTATGAAACTTTGTCTCGACAAGAGGGGCGTGCTCATCAACCAACATTATCTGACTGCGGACCGTTTGGAGCTGACCTACGAAATGCCTCTGTCGGAGATTGTCTTCGATTTCTATGACAAATTGAAATCAATATCAAAGGGGTACGCTTCGTTTGACTACCATGTGGTTGGCTTCAAGGATGCCAAGCTTGTGAAGTTGGATATCTTGTTGAACGGAGAGCCTGCGGATGCACTTTCATCGCTGATTCATGCCGACCATGCTTATGATTTCGGCCGCAAGATGTGTGAGAAGCTGCGTGAGCTTATCCCACGCCAGCAGTTCGACATCGCGATTCAGGCGGCGGTCGGTGCGAAAATCATTGCCCGCGAGACAGTCAAAGCCGTGCGTAAGGATGTGACTGCAAAATGTTACGGCGGTGATATTTCCCGTAAGAGAAAGCTGCTTGAGAAGCAGAAGCAGGGAAAGAAGCGCATGCGTCAGATCGGCACGGTCGAAGTTCCTCAGTCTGCCTTCATGGCGGTCCTGAAACTGGACTAAGTTCTATAAAACAAAATCGGGACACCCTCGCGGCGTCCCGATTTTTGTTTTCTTTCTGTTCAATCCTTATTGCACACATTTTTCATCTAAGAAAAACGGATCTTGCAGAAAGAGACGAAAAAGATTCTTAACCGCTGCAAAGATCGTAACTATATACATAATAAGGGTTGTTGTCTTTGTTGTTTTTGTTGTTGTTTTAGCTGTTTCACGTTGTTCTACGTGGTGTTTTTGCAAAATTCATCGTGAAGCCATTGCGGGATTATCCAAAAATGCAGAAGTAGTAGCCGGCTCCTGCGAGGATGGCGAGCAGGAAGGTGGAGATGGCTAAAAATGGAACTTGCGCATCCAATGCTTTGCCGGAAAGAGTCCATACTTTGTAGAGGTGGACAATGAACATCGGGAGAGTGATGAGGAATACCCAATGTCTCCAATCCGGGTAGGTCAGGAGGAAGAATGCGCAGATGCTGCCAAGTCCGAGGATGATCAGAACGGTCTGATATATCTTCGCGCCTGTCTCGCCTATCATCAGAGGAATTGTCTTGCGCGTACCCCTGTCGCTTTCCATGTCGCGGGTGTTGTTGACGTTAAGCACGCCCATGCAGAAAAAGCCTATTGACACTGCCGGAAGGAACATTTTGTAGGAACCGAAAGTGTGGGTGCAGACGAAATATGCTCCGAGCACCGACACGCAGCCGAAAAACAGGAACACATACAGGTCGCCGAGCCCTCGGTAGCCGTATGGATTGTTTCCCAAAGTGTAGTGCATTGCAGCTTTGATTGCAAAGAATCCGAGCACTATCAGCAGCAGGCTTTCCATCTTGAAGAGCGAGCCGAAGGAAAACCATATCATTGCAAGTCCGGATGCGAGGGTGAGCCCCAAAATTACATATATCATTGTACGCAGGCTTTTCTCGCTCATTGAACCTTCAGCCAAAGCTTTCGATGCCTCGCGTCCCTGGGCTGAAACCACTCCGTGGAGATAGTCTCCGAGTTCGTTGCAGACATTTGAAAGCACCTGCAGCAGTATCGTCGTAAGCAGCAGGAACACAATGACTTCCCATTTCACATAGAAATCTCCGGAAGCAAGAAAAACCGCTAAGATGACTCCCGAGATGGACAGAGGAATGGTCCTCAGTCGCATTGCTGATATTATATCCTTGAATTTCATGGCTTTCATATTACTTAAACCGTTCAATAAGAGCCGCATATCCGTCGCGGACTTCAGTCGCCAAATCTGCGTTGCCATAGAAATCCGCAAGGTCTGCAAGATACTGTATGCAGTTCACACAGGTCTCAAATTCGTCCTCGTAGCCCATTTCAATGAAGAAGCCCATTGAATCATAGATTTTTGCCGTGAATCTTCTTGCAAGATTCTCTGCTTTCCCGTCGGCTCCAGCTTCGTAGTAGTATTCCACCATACGTAGCACCATATATTCGTTGCTGAAGCCGTAGTAGCTCATGTCAAGAGGGAAATTCTCCTCAGGAACGCACTCCTGACATTTGTCAAGCAGGGCAACAGCTCTTTCGCTGTCGCCGATTTTGAGCATCTCCTTGGCGGCGTTTGTAAACATCCCGCGCTGGGAAAGTACTCCGCAGAAAGTGTAGAGGTTCTGGTAGTCAACGTAATAGTCAGTTCGTTTCAGAGCATCCCATTTATAGACATTCATCATCTTGTTGTACAGATCTTCCGGATCGGCAAAGCCTATTTCGGTGCTTTTCATTTTGTTCCTGATAGGGACGAACTTGTAGGAGAAGCCTTCGTACATGAGGTATTCCTTGATGCCGACGTTGATGTCACCTCCCATGCTGAGCAGGTTTAAAGGTCTGTCCCACTGGTAGTTGGAAAGCAGATCAAGCATGAACAGTTCCGGTTTGGTGAGATAATCCTTGTTCTCAGGTATGGTCAGGACTATGCTCTCAGGTATGATGTCCGCGTATTTCTTGTCCAGGATGCCGTATTTGATGATATTCTCTTTATTTACAGGCACTACGAGTTTGCGGGCGCAGATGTAGTTTACTTTCTTGCCTGAAGTCAATGGGATTTTGGCCTCGGGCATTTTGAATACGCGCATTACGTCAGAGAGAAGTACAGGTTCTGTGACGGCATCGTAGATAATCACAAAGTCGTTTGAACCGTAGAGGTACTGGTTCGGGCTCACCGTGAGGTCGAGAGGAGCGGACTCGTTGCAGGCATATTTCATCTGGTCGATGTGCCAGTCGGTGCCGAGTAGCGAGGTGTTGACTATACGGACGTCAGTGCGTATGTTTTCGACTTCCTGGGCATACCAGAGAGGGAAAGTATCGTTGTCGCCGTGGGTGATGAGTATGCCGTTCTGACCTACTGAGTTGAGGTAGTTTGTGGCCATTTCGACAGCAGTCTTGCGGTTGCTCCTGTCGTGGTCATCCCAGTTCTCGGCTGCCATCAGGGCCGGAACGCCGAGCATAATCACCGTAGTGAGGGCCGCTGTTGCGGTGTGTGCGCTCTGGTTTGCGGCGCGTTTCTCCAAAAGTTCCGCTATCCATGAATAAACGGCGGCGACTGCAAGTCCTATCCATATCGAGAAAGCATAGAACGAGCCTGCATAGGCGTAGTCTCTCTCTCTTACCTGGAACGGCGGCTGGTTGAGGTAGACCACAATGGCTATACCGGTCATGAAAAAGAGCAGGAAAGTCACCCAGCAGCCACGTTTGTCGCGTGCAAACTGGAAGAATAGTCCGATAAGGCCGAGCAGCAGAGGCAGAAGGAAATAATGGTTCTTGCCTTTGTTCTCTTTGAGATAGTCCGGCGCATTGCTCTGGTCGCCGAGACGAAGCTCATCAATGAAAGGAATGCCGCATTCCCAGTTGCCTGCAATGACCTCACCGGGATTCGGGCTGTGTATGTCGTTCTGGCGTCCGGCGAAATTCCACATGAAATATCTCCAGTACATCCAATTCATCTGATAGTCAAAGAAATATGCCATATTCTGGCCGAAAGTCGGCTTTGGGTATTTGGCTCCGTCCACTTTCTTGCCTTTGCCTCCAGTATACTGGTTGTAGAAGGCTACGTGTCTGCTTTCATCCGAGCCGGTAGTCCACATCCTCGGGAAGAGCATTTTGCCCGAGCTTTCGAATTTCAGCTCGCCTGGACCGTCCGCATGGATGTATTTGTCGCCGAGCGGTGTCCAATACTTGTTCTGCACCACGTCGTACGGCGCTCCGTAATACTGGCCGTATATGAGCGGGTTGCTGCCGTATTGTTCGCGGCTGAGGTAGCGTACGAGCGAAAAGGCGTTGTCCGGCTGGTTTTCGTTGGTAGGAGTTTTGGCGTTGGAGCGTATGATGACTATGGTGAAAAGCGAGAAGCCTATCACTATGGTCGTGAAGCAGAGCATGACGGTGTTCCAGAACACTTTCTGTCTTTTTAGCGTCTCGAAAATGCCCCAGAAGCACAGGGCAAGCAGCAGGAGCATGAAGAATGCGGCGCCGCTGTTGAAAGGCAGGCCGAGAGTATTCACGAAGAAGAGATCGAAATATGCCGCCAACTTAGGCAGGTAAGGTATGATGCCGAAAAGAATGACGGCAAGAATCACCACCGACACGAGAAAAATCTTGCAGCATTCCCAGAATGAATATTCCGAATTTTCGCGTTTCTTGTAATAGAAAAGGAAGACGAGGGCCGGAATTGCCAGCAGGTTGAGCAGGTGGACTCCGATTGAGAGACCCATCAGGAAGGAAATCAGCACTATCCATCTGTTGGCGTATGCCTGGTTTTCCTCATCGTACCAGCGTGTCATGGCCCAGAAGACCAAGGCCGTGAACAGTGATGACATTGCATAGACCTCACCTTCGACAGCAGAGAACCAGAATGTGTCCGAGAAACAGTATGCGAGCGAACCTACAGCGGCAGAGCCTAAAATGGCAATAGTCTGAGCCACAGTGTATCCGCCATCTTTTCTTATCAGCCTTTTGGCAAGGAAGACTATGGTGAGATATAGGAAAAATATTGTCAGGGCCGAGCAGATTGCGCTGAGGGCGTTCACTGCGACTGCTGCGTGTGCTCCGTCCGTGAAGATTGTGAAAAATCTTGCGAAAAGCTGGAACACAGGGTTTCCGGGCGGATGTCCGACTTCTAATTTATATGATGAAGCAATGAATTCTCCGCAATCCCAGAATGAGGCTGAAGGCTCTATTGTGAGCAGATAGGTCACGGCCGAAATGACAAAAACCACTGCCGCCGTGATGCTGTTCCAAAATTTGAATTTCTTTTCTATCATTATTAATTCCTTATGTTCTTTTTATTATCTATTCCTGCCACTGTCATCCCGAGCGCTCATTTTGTCATCCCGAGTGCTCATTCTGTCATCCAGAATACTCATTTTGTCATCCCGAGCGTAGTCGAGGGATCTTGTACATTTTTTGCAAGTGCAAAGTAATTATACATAATCGCAATATGTACAGGATTCCTCCATGCGGGCTGCGTCCTTAGTCGGAATGACATACAAGACGCCCAAATTGACAATATAAAAACAAAGATACGGATTAATATTGTTATATTTGCAAAAATTTTTTTGCAATGGGAGAAAACGATTGGAAAAAACGTCTTGGAGTGGTATTCTCCACAAATCCGGACTTCAAATATGAGGAAACGGGGGAGGAAGAAGCGGAGACCCTCGAACCATCAAAGCAGAGACTGATTGTTGCGCTTGACAAAAAAGGCCGTGCGGGCAAGCAGGTGACGCTTGTGAGCGGTTTTGTGGGCGCGACTGAAGATTTGGAGGAACTCGGCCGGACGCTCAAAATGAAATGCGGAGTCGGCGGCAGCGTCAAGGACGGGGAGATAATGATACAGGGCGACCGCCGTGACAGGATAACCGAACTCCTGACAGCTATGGGCTACAAGGCCAAAAGAGGTAACTGAGATGAATCTGACCGAATCCATATTGGTGATAATCAGCGTCTTGCTGATAATGCTCCGGCTCAATCAGATGGTGGGTGTTTTCCCATCTGTCATAGGCTGTCTGCTCAGGAAGAAGGAATGCGTCAACATTGAAGACAGCGTGAAACTTGCAAGAGCCCGCGACAATGCGGCACTCGTGCTGTTTTTGCCTTTCACTTTGATTGCGGCACATTATGGTGTTTATGAGCCCCGCTGGCAGGCTTCACTGCCTGAAAATACAGGAATCTGGCTTGATATGGCGGTGTTTTTTGTCTTTTATCTCATCAGGTTGGGCCTGTATTTTCTTGTTTTTCCGAAAAAAGGAAATCTTAAAGAATATAAAATCGCATACAAGACGGGATATTCGTATTTTATTTTTTTGACCGCTCTGCTTCTTGTGCTTGTCGGCGTAATGTCTTTCATGGATATGGAGCCGGAAGTGATAAAATCTGCAATTCATTGGGGGACAGTGGCTGTATATTTGCTTTTATTGGTAAGAAAAACTCAATTTTTTGTGACTTCCGCGGGGTTTTTAACGGGTTTTTTGTATCTTTGCACCCTTGAACTGATTCCGACAGGTTTGTTAGTAGTGTCCGCAATATTATTTTAGGATTATGAGCATTAAAAATATTCTGATTTCACAACAGCCGCCAAAGGCTGCATCTCCGTATACCGCGATTGCCGAAAAATTCGGTGTGAACTTTGACTTCCAGCCGTTTTTTGTGATGGAACCTCTCAGTTCCAGAGAGTTTCGCGGACAGAGAATCAACATTTTGGACTACACTGCAGTGGTTTTCACTTCACGCACTACCATCGACGCTTTCTTCCAGCTTTGCGAAGAATTGAGAGTCAAGGTGCCTGAGACTATGAAATATTTCTGCTCTACCGAGGCAGTTGCAAACTATCTGCAGAAGCATATCGTCTACCGCAAAAGGAAAATTTTCTTCGGAACAGGTACTCCGGAGTCTCTGATTGCGCTTGTGGGACCTAAGCATAAGGGGGAGAGATTCCTTGTGGCGACTTCTGCTCCTTCAGGCGTGGATTCGACTACCAAACAGTTTGAGGCACATGGACTTGACTACACACCAGGCATTTTCGTAAAGTCAGTTTCACAGGATTTGAAGGCGATAGATATGCACAAATACGATATGATCGTGCTTTTCAACCCTTCCGACGTGAAGTCGCTTTTCGAGAGCTTCCCTGATTTCAAGCAGGATGACATCAAGTTCCTTTCTTACGGCCGATCAATTGTGAATGCAATGAAAGAGGCCGGTCTGACCATTGAGATTGAGGCTCCTACACCGGAAGCTCCTTCCATCTCGAAGGCTCTTGAGAACTATCTCTCCGCCAACAAATGATTATGGAGGAGCGGGAGGCTCATACTCTTTCCAAAGCTGAGAGATTGTGTGGCAAGAATGACATTTCTCGCCTGCTCAAAGAGGGAAAATACAGTTTCAGCCCTTTGTTCCGCTGTTGTATCCTGAAAGACAACTGTCTGGATTACAACAGGATAATGGTGTCGGTACCGAAAAAATCCTTCAAGAGGGCAGTGAAGCGAAATTTGCTTAAACGCAGGATAAGAGAAAGTTATCGTCTTCAGAAACATGAGTTTTCCGCTGAGAAACACGTGGACATAATGTTCATGTACACGCCGAAGGAAGTCCGTCCTTTCGGGGAAATCTATGAAGAGGTGGGGAATATCATCAGACGCATAAAATAATGGCCGGGTGGAAGCATAAAGTGTGGACTGTCATCAAAAAGGTGGCGGTCTTTCCTTTTGTCCTGCTTATACGTTTCTATCAGGTCTGCATTTCTCCCTATAAAATGCCCTGCTGCCGTTTCACACCGACCTGCTCGCAATATGGACTGGAAGCTTTCCGCCGTCATGGGCCGCTGAAAGGCCTGTACCTCACTGCAAGGCGTATTCTCCGTTGTCGTCCGGGCGGAGGCAGCGGTTATGACCCTGTTCCCGAAACGTTCCATTATAAAGATATTTTCCATGGCAAAAAAAGAAAAAATACAGAAGTTGTTTGACAGCATTTCCGCTGATTATGACAAGCTCAACCATCTGCTTTCTATGAATGTGGACAAGGGTTGGAGACGCAGGGCAGTGCGCAGGCTTTGTGACGAAAAACGTCCTCTGTACATCTTAGATGTGGCCTGCGGTACCGGAGACTTTGCTTTTGCGCTTGCCGGCCGTGCCGAAAAAACGGCTCCCGGTTCCGTTGTGACAGGTCTGGATTTGTCTGAAGGTATGCTGAATGTGGCTCGCGGGAAATTGGCTAAGCATCATTGGAAGAATGTCAGCGTAGAACTTATGCAGGGGGATTGTGAGGCCCTGCCTTTCGGGGACGACAGTTTTGACAGGATTTCCGTAGGTTTCGGTGTGCGCAATTTCGAACATCTTGAACTCGGACTTTCAGAAATGCTGCGTGTGCTCAAACCGGGCGGCCGTCTGGTCATCCTGGAACTTTCCGTACCGTCAAACAAATTCATCGGCTGGGTTTACGGCTGGTATTTTACCCGCATTCTCCCTTTCATCGGAGGCAGGATTTCCGGCGACAGGCCTGCCTACGAATATCTCCCGGCCTCGGTCATCAAATTTCCTAAACCGTGCGTTTTTGTCCCGCTATTGGAAAAAACCGGCTTCCGCAAAGTCGAACACAAAGCCCTCTCCCTCGGCATCTGCCGTATGTACATCGCTGAGAAATAATATTCCGTATTGTTACTTCGTATTAATACGCTGAGGGCCCGCCATCCAACCCCTCAGTCACTTCGTGACAGCTCCCGAGGGAGCACGGGCGACCTTTTCGCCTTTCCACATTTGCTGTGCAAATGCACGGCCCGGTCGCTGCGCTGGTGCGCAATCGCCACTATGTGGCTCAAACCCGCGCACGGCGTATTACTACTTCGTATTAATACGCTGAGGACCTCCTTGCTCAGCTCTTAGGAAGGCGTCGGAGCGTTTGAGGACGAAGTTGGAGCCGAGGTATTTGGTGCGGACGTCTTCATCGGCGGCAAGGTCTTCTGGGGTCCCTTCCTGGAGGATGGAGCCTTCGTAGAGAAGATAGGCCCTGTCGATGATAGCGAGGGTTTCACCCACATTGTGGTCAGTGATAATGACGCCGATGTTTTTGTATTTCAGCTTCGCGATGATGTATTGGATGTCTTCCACAGCGATAGGGTCGACGCCGGCGAAAGGTTCGTCAAGCAGGATGAATTTCGGGTCCACAGCCAGTGCACGTGCGATTTCGCAGCGGCGGCGTTCTCCACCGGATAGCTGTATGCCTTTGCTTTTGCGCACTTTGTGCAGATTGAATTCGTCAAGCAGCGACTCTAAGCGGTCTTTGCGCTCGGCCTTGGTGTACTGCTTGGACATTTCCATTACAGACATGATGTTGTCTTCCACGCTCATCTGTCTGAATACAGATGCTTCCTGAGCGAGGTAGCCGACTCCGAGCTGTGACCTTTTGTACATAGGCAGCGATGTGATGTCCTGGTCGTCAAGGAAAATTTTGCCTGCATTCGGGACAATCAGACCGGTAATCATATAGAAACTTGTGGTCTTGCCGGCACCGTTCGGGCCGAGAAAGCCGACGATTTCGCCCTGTTCCACTTCCATTGACACGCCCTTCACAACTGTTCTCGGGCCGTATTTCTTGACTATATTTTCGCAGCGTAGTTTCATTCTATCAAAAATTTTTACATTTTGTCGTGATGACAATTGGGTTTGGAATGTCGTTGCTTATTTGATTTCAAGATTCAAATCAGTAATCAGTTTCTTGATGTCATCGTTTTCTCCGGCAAGCCTTTCGGCTTTCTGCTGGGCGGTAAAGGCCGTTACATCGGTTTCGGCGGCTGTCGGCGGCACGACATCCACTTTAAGCTGAATCTGATTGTATCCGAGCAGCTGTTTCACGGTGAAATCCAGATTGCGCAGCATTTTGCTTTCGACCCATTCCTTCTGTCCCTGGTTGCTTGCCATAAGGGTGAGCGTGAGTTCATTGCCATTTCTTGCTATTTTGAGCTCGGAGTTGAGGAGCATATTCATCAGTCTCGGCTTGGAAGCGAAGCTGTTTGCTATATCCTGCCATTTCTGCCTTATGAGTTCATCGTTAGGGACTTCTCCGTTGCCTGCGACTGCGGTCTGTACGGGCAGTTCTTCTGCAACGGTCTCTTTCGGCTTGACTATTTCGGCGATGGAAATGCCGGCTTTCGGCGCGGCGCTTCTGCGGCGAGGTGCAGGTTTGGCTTCTTCTGCCGGTTCGCTTGTTGCCGGAGTGCCTGTGTCAGCCGTGTCACTTGGTGCTGCAACGGCAGTAGATGCAGATTCAGCAACTGCGGAAGGCGCTGTCGTAGCCGCTGCAAGGCTTGTCTGCTGAACTGGAGCTGTCGCCTGTGTTGGCTTAGCTACAGGTGCGGTATCAGGCTCGGTAGGTGTGGTGGCTGTCGGTGTTGGAGCGGCAACTGTCTGAACGGCCGCAGTCTGTGTGGCGGGAGCTGCCGGAGTTGTTGCCGGTGCGGAGGTCTGAGTGCCTGCTGCAAGTGCCGCCGGAGTGGTATTCTGTAATGGAGCAGCTGGTTGAACAGCCGGAGCAGTCGCCTGTGCCGGGAACATTGTACCGGACAGTGCACTCAGCCTCATCAACGTGAACTCAATGTGCAGTCTTTGGTTGACGCTTGTACGGTACTGCGCTTCGCACTGCGTTGTGGTACCGAGAGCCTCGTACAGGAAACGGAGACTGCATTTGTCCGCCTGGGATTTATATCTGGCTTTCAATGATTCCGGCAGTTCCAAAAGAGCGTCGATGCCTCCGTTCTTAGCCACGAGCAGATCTCTGAAATGGCTGCTGAGAGCCGACATGAAATGCAGTGCATTGAAGCCTTTCGCAAGTATTTCATCGAAAGCCATCAGTGCCGGAGCATATTGGCCTGCCAGGAAATTGTCCACCAAAGAGAAACTGTACTCATAATCGAGCACATTTAGATTGCGTATAACATCCTGATAATGAATGTCAGAGCCACAGAATGCCACGGTCTGGTCGAAGATGGTCAGCGCGTCACGCATTGCTCCGTCTGCCTTCTGTGCAATCACGTGCAGGGACTCGTCGTCAATCGTCACATTCTCTTTGGACGCCACCATCTTCAGATTCTTCACGATATTCTCCACGGTAATCCTGTTGAAATCGTAGGTCTGGCAGCGCGACAGAATAGTCGGAAGTATCTTGTGCTTTTCAGTGGTAGCAAGAATGAAAATCGCATGTGCCGGCGGTTCCTCAAGGGTTTTCAGGAAGGCATTGAATGCGGCCTGCGAGAGCATGTGCACCTCGTCGATGATATACACGCTGTATTTGCCCACCTGCGGAGGTATGCGCACCTGGTCCATAAGGCTCTTGATGTCCTCGACACCGTTGTTGGACGCCGCGTCAAGCTCGTGGATGCAGTACGAGCGTCCTTCCGCAAACGAAAGACATGATTCGCATTGTCCGCATGGCTCCATGTCATCCGACGGATTGGAGCAGTTGATCATTTTCGCAAAAATTCTGGCGGTGGTAGTCTTGCCGACTCCGCGCGGTCCGCAGAACAGGTAGGCGTGCGCCAATTTTCCCCTCAAAATCGAGTTCTTGAGGGTCTGTGCGATATTGTCCTGGCCGATGAGCGTCTCAAACGACTCCGGACGGTATTTTCTTGCTGATACTATATATTGGTCCATAACATTTCGTGTTCCGACAAAGATAGCAATTTTTCCACAGACGCCGTTTTATATGCCGTAAAATTCGGTCAATAAAATTCAAACGGCTTCCGTCTGCGTCATTTTGATTGGACCCCTCAAAGCGTAAACTTTTAGTAGAACTGATTTATCTGTTTTGACATCATATTTTGCTCTTTTTTATAATCCCATATTGACAACTATCTAATAATCAGCCCTTTCTGTTTTGGTTGTTTTTATCATTACAGAGCCGTTTTGCTTTTTCTTACATTTTTACCCCGGAAATGTAAAAAAAGGCAACGCCAAGTTTAATTTTTTCTTACATAGCCGTGTCAA
>JBJEBQ010000061.1:0-6145 GCA_051870215.1 Candidatus Cryptobacteroides sp.
GGCGGTATGTCCTGAAATCCTTTGTCACCGCAAGACCTGTGTTGCCCAAGTTTTCCTTCCATGCTTTCGGGGCGTCTTCCCCGCATTCCGGTTTCAGCACCACATCATGAGCGAATTTCCAGTATTGTCCCGGAGACATGGGTCTGTAGGCGTATGTGATGTAGAATTCATCTCCGAATTTCACTATGCGCGGATCCTCCACACAGCCGCTGTCATACCCGTCCGCACTCGGTCCGAATACCGGTGCGTCACTTTCCCTTGTGAAGCTGAAGCCGTCTGTACTTGTGGCAAGGCCGAAACGGATGACGTGCTCCGGATCATTGCCGGCCGCCCTGTAGAGCATATAGAATTTCCCGTTGTCATAGATGACTCCAGGATTGCATGTCACAAGACTCTCCCAATCATTTGCCGGATTGGGCGTAACTATCGGATTGCATTCGTATTTCTTTAGTTTCATACTATCAAATTTTTTTTATCAACTGAATATTACCAGCAGCAAGCCGCTGAGCGCAACGAGACCGATACTCATATAGCGGTAGTTCTGCCACCACTTCACCTGCTTCAGTCCGGCCGTCTCCTGCCTGAAATCCTCTATGGTGAAAACCGTATCCTTCAGTTTTGACGCATCAGGAGCTTCGGTGGCAAGGCTTACAGCGGCTATCACAATTACACTGAAGGTGAAAAGTATCGGTACGATAAAGAGGAAGTGCATATCCCCGAAAATGTCATGTCTCCAGACAAGGAGCACGACTGCCATCACCAGACCTGACATCAGTCCGCTGAATGCACCCTTTGCATTGATTCTCCTGAAGAATATTCCCATAATGAATGTTGCCACAATAGGAGGGGAAATGTATGAAAGCATTTCCTGATAGTACTTCAGAAGCGAGCCGAATTTTTCTATCTGAGGGGCCCAGAGCGTCGCGATAACGATGATGACCAAGGACGTAATCTTACCCACCTTGACCAGTTTTTTCTGATCCGCCTTTTTGTCGAACTTGGAATAGAAATCCATTGTGAACAGCGTAGACGTGGAATTGAGTATTGCACTCAGCGTGGAGGTCAGGGCAGCCAGCATTGCGGAAAGCATAAGCCCGAGCAGTCCAGTAGGAAGCATTTTCGCCACCATAGTAGGATACACCATATCCGGATTTTCAATGTCCGGAAAGAAATTCCTTGCCATCACGCCCGGCATATTGAAGATTACCAATGTCGTAAGTGTCAGAAAACCCGCCAACATAACGCCTTTCCGTCCCTCGTTCACATTTTTCGCACTCAGGACACGCTGTACGAGAGTCTGGTTGTTTGCCCAGAAATATATTCCCAAAATAGGCATTCCGACAATCAGTCCCAACCACGGGGTCGACGTGTCTGTCAAAGGTCTTATCAACTTCATTGACAGGTCTCCGCTTTCCATAAGCCCGGAGATATACTCTGCCCCGCCTGTCGCGAAGCAAATGCACATGAGGGCTATGGATCCGGCTATAAGTATCACAGCCTGTATAAGTTCGGCGTTGATAGCGGCGGACAGCCCGCCCGGAATTGTATAAGACGCCGCAATAACTGCAAAAATGATTACAAATACGCTTATATCCACGCCCGGGAGCATGAGTTTCAGTATCAGGGCAGCCGAATAGAGTGCGCCCGCCGCATCAAGGAAAATATTGCCGAGAATGCAGATTGCCGAAAAATAGTATCTGGATTTCCGGTCGAATCTCTTTTCAAGAAATTCAGGTATGGTGAATATCCCGGATTTTATATACAGAGGCAGAAGAAATATGGCAAAAAACACCATTACAAGCACTCCGGTAAGGTTATAGTTGAATACAGCAATACCTGTATGATAGGCATCTCCGGTCTGTCCGATAAGCGTCGTACTTGATATGCTGGCGGCAAACAGGGAAAGTCCGACAACGAACCACGGCATGGTCTTCCCTGCAAGAAAATACGAGCTTGCATTCGAGCTTTTTCCATTTTTCAGTCCCCACCATATAATGAAAATCAAATAGATAGCAATTATCGCCACGTCAATTAAACTGATATTCAAAGTGTCCATAACCGGTTAGTGTTGTTCATGGTGCAAAGGTATCACATTCACTTTTATATTCTATCCACAATGCAGTCTATTATTGATACTATTTTGAAAAAACAAATACAAGCTATGGAAAAAAGCATAACTTTGCAGCAAACTGATAACAATATGAGAGAAATCCAGCAGGAAATAACACCGGTGGAAAGTGACGACCTTTTCATTGTACTCGACCACGACAACGCCAAATTCGACTATCCGATACACTGCCATTCGGAATACGAGATTAATCTGGTCATGCATACATCAGGTTCAAGGATAATAGGCAGCACTCAATATGACTTCGAAGGAATAGATCTCGTGCTGATTTCCCCGTTCGTACCTCATGTGTGGAAATCGGAACTGTTCGAAAACAAGGTGGTGACCATACAGTTTTCCGGAGAAATGCTGGATTTCCCGATGATGGGAAAAAGACAGTTCAAGGATCTGAGGGAACTGTTGAAAAATTCCGTGCCTGCAGCTGCGTTCAGCGTGACCGATGAAAGTGAAGCAGTAAAGTCGATATTGTCTCTTCACGAAGAGAATGGTTTCCGGTCTGTCATATCGTTTCTGAATCTGCTTGATGCGCTTTCCGACACACCCTATATGGTATTGGGAGATTCTTTCAACTATATCCGTCCTTCCAAATCAAGAAGAATCGCACGCGTATGCGCATGGACAGACAAGAACATGAACCGTCAGATAAAACTTGAAGAAGTCGCAGGACTTGTAAATATGTCCCCTTCGGCATTTTCGCATTTTTTCAGACATCACACGGCACTTTCATATATAACATACCTCAACGGACAACGAATATCCAAGGCATGCCGTATGTTGGAGACAACTATGATGAGCGTTTCCGAAATATGTTATGAATGCGGATTCAACAACAAATCCAATTTCAACAGGATTTTCATGAAAATGAAGAATATGTCCCCTACCGAATACAGAAAACATATAAACAAGATACTGGTCTGAAATACGTTGAAGATGATTTTCAAAAATTTGGATTTGCAATGATTAATGCCTATCTTTATCCGATAAATTTTTGATAGAATGAAGCCGTTAAAGAAAATATCGCTTGCCATGCTTTCCGTTCTTGGCGTTTCTTCATGCGACAGCATCATAGGAGGAGCAGTATGTATGTACGGGACGCCGACTGCAGGCTATGAAATCAAAGGAAAGGTCACAGACGAGTCCGGAAAACCTGTTGAAGGCATACGCGTGGCGGCAAAGTACACCCAGAAAAATGACGGTCAGTACAGCCACACAAACATAGTCAAAGATACGGTGTTTACCGACAAAAGTGGCAGCTACAAATCATTGGTCAAAGATTTCCCTATGGATTATGATGTGGAGGTGAAATTCGAGGACGTAGACGGCGCTGAAAACGGGGAATATGAGACGCAGACTGTCACCAGCGACACCAAATCATTCACCCATTCCAAGAAAGACGCCGGCGAGTGGTATAAGGGCACCTATTCCACCACCATCGAAGCCAAATTAAAGAACAGATAAGCTACCAGCCCTGGGCTTTGATCGGCAGTTCCACACCGTCAGGAGTGACGATAACCGCCCCTACTTCAGGCTTGGCAAGATGACCTATGATATCAAAAGTCTGGAAATCGTGACGGAACTTGTCATGTTTTCCGATAGGAATGGTGAAAAGCAGCCTATAGTCATCTCCGCCGTTGAGTGCACAGGAAATAGGATCTATATTGAATTCCTTGCTCAAATCGAAACTTTTGCCGGCGAAAGGCAGTTTGTCCACATAGATTTTCGCTCCGAAACCGCTGTCCCTTACAAGGCGTTTGACCGCGTCTGCAAGTCCCCTTGACACTGAATATCCGTAGGAAGGGACAATTTCAGCATCTTCAAGCTGGGATATTGTATCAGGGTTGATACGCGGCTGCAGGTATGCACCGACCAAATGCCTGTATTCATCCAATTTCGGCTGCTGTCTGCCGTCAAAATTGCGTTTTTCCCTTTCAAGAATGTTGAACCCGAGATATGCCGCACCGAGATTGTCGGAAATGCAGATCAAATCCATACTTTTGGCAGCGGGACGGCGCTTGGCTTGCAGAAGCGAGGTCTCTCCGGTACATGAAGCACTGATTGTCAACCCATTCGGAGACGGATTTATGTCAAGGGACACTTGTCTGTAGCCATGTTCTTTGGCAGCCGCAACGGCTCCATCCCATAACTCCTTGATCTGAGGGAAATCCAATTTCGCGCTCACGCCTATTCTGATGTCGAGAGTACGCGGATGTGAAAATCCGGCGTAAAGCTCTCCGGTCACGGCTGTGACACATTTATAACCCAGGTGTTTTAGCGGAAAATACACAAGGTCGAAATCTATGCCCTCAATGAATGTACGCGCATAGGAAGTGATGTAAGCCTTGTTTGCCGTTTCGAACCGGCTGCTTGAGAAGGCTTTATACGGCGTGTCGTCGTATAATCTGCGTATTGCCTCGATTTTGCCGAGTTCTGCGAATGTATCTGCCATTTTATTAGAAGCTGTTTTAATTTTTCTTAAGATCTTCAAAATTAGTTCTTATAATTTATAATTGCAAAAAATCTTGCTTTCTCTCCCAAATAAGCGTATCTTTGAAAAGCAAATTTTTAGTTTATGAAACGAATATTTTCAGTTTTTGCAGCTTTGCTGTTTTTTTTGCCTTTCAACGCCAATGCACAGAAGAATGCTCCCGAGGGAGAATTAAAGGTTATTTCCTATAATATCAGGCTCGGAAGCGGTGAGGACGGGACCAATTCGTGGGCTTTCCGTTATGAAGCTTCTTCAGCTATGATCAATGACCAGAAACCTGACATTTTCGGACTGCAGGAGGCTTTTGAGTATCAGAAAAAATACCTTGAAGAGACCTGCAAAGGCTATAAAGCCATAGGTGTAGGACGCGAAGACGGCAGGCACAAAGGTGAAATAATGGCTATTTTCTACAATAAGAAAACCGTTTCCTGCAAGAAATGGGGTACTTTCTGGCTGTCAGAGACTCCGGACAAGCCGTCAAAAGGTTGGGATGCTGCATGTTACCGCACAGCGACCTGGGCTTTGATGAAGCATAAAGCCAGCGGCAGGAAATTTTTCTATGTGAACACACATCTTGACCACGTCGGAGCAGTCGCACGTCAGAAGGGTCTGGAGCTGATTATGTCGCGCATTGCGGAAATCAATCCCGAAGGCTATCCATTAGTGCTGACGGGCGATTTCAACATATCTTCCGACAATCCGACCATTCTCGCCCAGAACAAGGCGATGACCAATGCCCGGGAAGTCGCTCCGGTGACTGACCGCAAGGGTACTTTCAACAATTGGGGCAAGGAGAAAAAGGCGAGGATTATCGACTACATCTATTACACCGGCTTCTCTGCCTGCAAAAGGTACGAGACCATCACCAAGCCGTACTGCGGCCGCAATTTCATTTCAGACCACTTTCCTATCACCGCTACACTGGTGTTTTAGAGACTTTACCCCATATGTCTTAGTCCCGCTGTCATATCAAACGAGTGCTTCTAACTCGGTCAAAATACCGTCTGTATTCAAATTTTTGCAGAATAAGTGATAATAAAAGAAAAAAATTAGTACCTTTGCTGACCGGTTTTTCGGGATGTAGCGCAGTTGGTAGCGCACTACGTTCGGGACGTAGGGGTCGGGCGTTCGAGTCGCCTCATCCCGACAAAATTTACAGCACCCTCCCTATTTTTAAAGGACGGGTGCTTTTTTATTGTTTCGATACCCCAAAAAAATCGGGGTCAGACCTGATCCGCAGTGAAAACAATCGCAGTCCACCTACAATCCTTCAACAACATCCATACTGAGACTGGTGCACTTACATATCATTTCATCCGGGATACCGTTAGCTTTCATTTCACGGGCGATCTCTATATTCCGCTCTTCTCTTCCTTCTTCTCTTCCTTCTTCTCTTCCTTCTTCCCTACCTTGCTCGATTCCTTGCTCAATGCCTTGTTCAATGCCCCAACTGATCTGTGCCTTAATATCTTCTTTAGTAGTCATAGCTCTTATGTATCTATATTGCTCCAAGGCATTCATCGCCGCAAATC
>JBJEBQ010000062.1:0-89487 GCA_051870215.1 Candidatus Cryptobacteroides sp.
TCGCATTTTAAAACCTCTGGCTTTACAATGACTTCCTCGGCTCGGCATAGTTCAAGCAAGCTTGACTCTGCTCTCGGCTCGCATTTTAAAACCTCTGGCTTTACAATGACTTCCTCGGCTCGGCATAGTTCAAACAAGCTTGACTCTGCTCTCGCCTCGTTGTCATTTCGACCAAGGGCGAAGCCCGCGTGGAGAAATCTTCGATTAAGCCGAGTGCAATCAAACTCGTTTGAATTGTTGAGGCAAGAGAAGATTGTACGCAGTAAAATCTTGTACATATTGTGTTTTTGTATAATTTTATGCATTATTATAATATGTACAGGATCTTTCGACTCCGCTGCGCTTCGCTCAAGATGACAGTGTGCGGTGCTATTTGCGCTCAACCCATATAGGAGAACTCCATGCCCACTGCTGGTCTTTCTGGCGTACTCTGACATAGTAGTAGTCAGTGTCGCGCTCAGCCTCTTTGTCCTCCATGTAGTGTTCTATGCAATAGCATGACTCAGGCATGGCCCTGTTGAAAAGCACTGCCTCGCTCAGCCAGCCGATTACAAAGTGAGTGCGTGAGCCTTCGAGAAGCTCTGCAAGAGTATGGCTGAACTGTTTGCCGTTGAAATCGGAAGTGATGACACCGTCAAGAGGCATCTCGACTTCAAGAATCACTGCCTGGGTTGCAGGAGTAGTAGTGTTAGGGTTCTTTGAAGTGTACATTTCAAGCTCGGTCGACTTGTCATGAACGGCTTTGATTCTGTTTACATGAGTATGGAACTCTGTCTCGCCCTCCTGAGGAGAAGTGAAGGCAGCGCCTCTGAAGCAAGGAGTCACGCTGAGAATCTGACCTTTATCGATGCGGATGTTGCCTTTCCATGTTACATACTGCTCTTCTCTGTTCCAGCCGTATTCCATTTTTATTTTGCAGCGGACCATTCCGCCTGTAGGCATTACAGGAATGTGCGGACCGTTCATGCGGGCAAGTAATTTGCCGTTTTTGATGATGTCCACATAGTCGATACAGCTTTCGCCCTCTACGTTTACATAGATACGGCGTTTGCCTGAAGCTTTGACAACGTCACCCATGAAAGCGTCGTTGATGCGGAAATCGATGTTTATCTTGTCGCCGGTTACGCAGCAGGTGTGGCGTGCGCCGAGTCCGTTCCAGATTTCATCACGGGTGAGTGAGTTTGCAAGCACACCCACGCGGCCGTCGCCGTAGCTGCCAGGGTAGCCTGAGTGCTGGTCGGTGGAGCCGATGAAACCGAATTTGTGTCCCTGCTCAAGACCATACTGGATGGTGCCTTCCCACTGGCGCGGACCCATATCGTGGAGGTAAGGATAGTCGCCCATGTCGCATTCTGCGAGACCGTGGCGTGAGTACATCTCAACGAAAGGAGTCTGCTCCGGAGTGAAATACTGCCAGTCATAGCCTCTGTAGCCGGTCTGGTAACCCATGTGGTGAGGAGTGATATATACTTTCTGACCTTTGAATTTCTGTTTCCAGTCATCAATTGAAGTACATTGGATGAGGTCGGCGTCGAGGCTGTGGTGAAGTGCCACGTGGTCGCCGTTTTTCATGCTGTGGGCCTCATAACCGATGAAAGTGAGGAATTCACCTTCTTTGTTGTACTCCTTGGTCATGTTGCGGTATTTGTCGTAATTGCCGTTGCGAAGACGTTTGAAAGCGTCTGTATGATAGTCGATTACCCATTTCAGACGAGGGTCGTTCGCGCCGGGGATGTCCGGCCACATTGCGTGCGGGGTGACGCTTACGAAGTCGAGCTGTTCTTTTGCAGCCTCGAAAGCGTCCCTCATGTCTCCGTGTCCGTAGGTGATGTTGCAGTGGTTGTGCAGGTCACCCCAATATGTCTTGAAGTTTGAAGGACTTGGCAATACTTTTCTTGCCTCTTTCTGTGACGTGTGGGCGTCAAGTTTTAAAAGACTGCCTGATGCTGCCAGTCCCAAGAGTGACCAGCCTGAGAATTTCAAAAAGTTTCTTCTGTCCATAGTTTTTGTGTTCTTTAATTGTCTGATTGATTAAAAATGTACAAGATTTCTCCACGCGCTGCGCTTGGTCGAAATGACAACGAGTCGAGAGCAGAGTCAAGCTTGCTTGAACTATGCCGAGGCGAGGAAGTCATTGTAAAGCCGCAGTCTTTAAAATGCGAGTCTGGGAAGTCATTGTAAAATAGCAAGCTTTTGTAATCAATCATATTGAGCTATAATTATTTATTTCTTCTGTCCATGAAGCGGCGGTCACCCTGGAAAAGAACGTGCTCCTTCTCGTCAGGATCGGTGTCCCCGTATTGCCGCTGAGCCTCTTCGAGCAGGGCGTGCATTTCTTTCACAACTGAGGCGTATGCCGGGTCGTTGTAGACATTCTGCATTTCGCGAGGGTCGTTCACTTCGTCGTAAAGTTCCCATTCGTCGATGTCGTTGTAGAAATGTATGAGTTTGTATTCGGCGGTACGTATGCCGTAGTGGCGTTTTACGCTGTGTTCTGCAGGATATTCATAATAATGATAATATGCGGCTTTTCTCCAGTCTGCCGGAGTCTCTCCACCGTTGTCCATTATCGGCTTGAGGGAGCGTCCCTGGATGTCCTCAGGAATTTCTACGCCTGCGTAGTCAAGGAAGGTCGGAGCGAAGTCGATGTTCATGCCGATGGCATTGGATGTGCTTCCGGCTTTGATTGAAGCAGGGTAGCGCACGATGAAAGGCATTCTCTGGCACTCTTCGTACATCATGCGTTTGTCGAACCAGCCGTGTTCTCCGAGGAAGAATCCCTGGTCTGAAGTATAGACAATGAGTGTGTTGTCGAGTTCGCCGATTTCTTCAAGATAATCCATGAGACGTCCTATGCTTTCGTCCACTGAAAGGACTGTGGCGAGGTAGTCACGCATATACTGCTGGTATTTCCAGCTGATGAGGCCTTTTTCAGTGAACTTGGTGGTCCGGTATTCTTTGATGCGCGGAGCGTAGACCGAATCCCATTTGTGTTGTACTTCTTCAGGCATACGTGTGTAGACGGCCTTCAGACGATTGTCCGTGTTCAGAATTTCATCGCGGGTGAGGAGCTTGAGATCCCAGTCGTTCTGCAGGGTTGTCGCAATGTTGAGATCCTGTTCATGGGCCGCTCTGCCTCTGCCTGAATAGTCGTCGAAAAGATTTTCAGGTTCTGGGAATACGGTGTCGTTGAAAATGCCGAGATGGCGTGGAGCCGGCATCCAGTCCCTGTGAGGAGCCTTATGGTGGAACATCATCATGAAAGGTTTGCTTTCATCCCTGTTTGCGATGAAATTGATTGCTTTGTCTGTGATGATGTCGGTCACATAGCCTTTCTCCGTGATATTTTTGCCGTTTTCGAGGAAATCCGGGTCGTAGTAGTCGCCCTGCTCTTCCTGTCCGGTCAGAATGCTGTAGTAGTCAAAGCCCTGAGGCTCTGAAATCAGGTGCCATTTGCCGATTACTGCAGTCTGGTAGCCTCCGGCCTGAAGCAGTTTCGGGAAGGTCTGCTGGTCACCGTTGAATTTGCAGGCGTTGTCGGTGAAGCCGTTGATATGGCCGAACTTGCCGGTGAGCACGCAGGCGCGTGAAGGGCCGGAAAGGGCGTTGGTGGCGTAGACATTGTCGAATCTGATGCCTTCGTTGGCTATGCGGTCCATGTTGGGAGTCTCAATCAGCTTGCCTCCGTAGCAGGACATGGCCTGGGTGGTGTGGTCGTCCGTCATGATGAAAATGATGTTCGGACGTTTTGCTTCCTTATTCGATGCATTGCCGCAGGAGACGAGTCCTGCAGCAAGCATCGGAAGCGCCAATATTAATTTGTTGTTATTGTACATTATCGTTTATATTACAAAGAATATGAAAGTGTCTTTTTGTTCTTGCCCACTTTGACCTGGAGTTTCATTCCCTTGTCGCTGTAGCCTTTGTCCTTGAACGAGGCGCTGATGGTCACATCGTCTCCGGCAGTTTTCTTAGGCACGATGACGGTGATGTATCTTACCGGCTCGCTGTTCTCCTTCTTTACTCCGAAGCTGACGTTCATTCTCTGCTGTTTCTTCTTGTAATCGGTTGATACCCAGCCTTTATCCTTGCGCATTGTCATTCCTTCAGGACCGAATACCTGAAGCTTCATATTGCTTTCACCTTCGAATTCGGTGGCGAAGTGCATATCCTCGCGGCTGTTTTCGACTTTTCCGCGCGGCATCTGGTAGTGGAGGTTAGTCCAGCCTTTTGCGTCGCCCGTGGCCTCGTCAACGATTACGAAATAGCTCTCGTCAACGAAGAAAATGCTGCGGCGGTGTTTGAGGTTCTTGTAGCTCTGATTCTCGGTCACGAGTATCTGGACATCTCCCTCCGGTTGCCAAAGCAGAGTCTTGGAATCGGTATTGTCAAAGTTTTTGTCGTTCATAGTCAAGGTGTTGTGAACCTGAGACTGACGGAACCAAGCTCTTTCTTCATTGGTCTTGGCGTCGCCGGCGTAGACGTAAGAGCCTGAGTCCGGGAAGAGGTTTTTGCCATTGTACCAGAGCTCGAATGTGCCGTTATCAGGCTGGTTGTGCCAGAATGCAGGCGGACCGGCTTTGACTGTCATCTGGATAGCGTCAGTGCCCCAGCCGTTACGGAACACGAAATAGCCTGTGTTCATGAAGGCTTTTGATTTGTATCCCGGAAGCGCACCCTCGGCACCTTCTGTCGCCATATATTTGATGAACTGGTTGTCAGGGAAGAGCTGCGACCATTGTTTGTACTGGCTGAGCACTTCTTTCTTCGTGGTGATTTTGGCGTCACTGAAGCAAGGGTTGGTGTAGTCCGGGAAGCAAATGTTGGCGTAGTATTCGCACATTTTTTCGATGGTGTCGATGTAGCTCTGAGGGAAGGCGTTGCGGAAGCCGGCAAGGTCTGCGGTCGCAAGGGATTTGATGAAAATCTGTATCGATGCGAGGTGGTAGTGAGGGCAGAGTTCGAACTGTCCGCCGTCAGGATAGACCTGAACCTTGATTTCTTTGTTGAGAATCTCCACTCCGCTTTCTCTCCATTCGGCAGCTTCTTTGAATTCAGGGAAGAATGAACCTGCGCAGAGCATACGCTGGGCTTCGAAAAGCAGGTGGTTGCCCTGGTCGGAGTAGTTGTTGAGAATGTGGATTGCGTGTCTGTGGTAGTTCACAAGGAATTCTGTAAGAAAATCCGGAGTAAATGCAGGGGAGTCCACGAAAAGCTGGAACTGCAGGCACTGGTCCTGGAGTCTGTGGCTCACTTCGAGCGGTCTCCATGCGAATCTTGCATTTTCCTTGTCTGCCGCGTATGTCTCATTGTCAGTGAGTTCGTAGGCGTCTTTCTTTACTTCAACGTACGGATTCTTTTTGATCCAGTCCATATACTGTAGCACCCACTCCTTGGCGTATTTTTCGTCCTTGGTCATGCGGTAGGCCTTGCCCATAGGCACAAACCATTTGTGGCGGTGTAGCTGCCACCGGAGTTCATTGTCCTTAACCGGCCAGTATTTCCAGTTGATTTCCTTATGACCGTCAGCGTATGTCGAGTCGTAATTGAAAGAAGGCTGGTAGCCTTTGTGTACGAAGAAAGTGTGGTTCAAGGCGTCGTCTGCCCACTGCATGTCAGTCTTGCTGGCCTTCACCTTGTTGGCATTCTTTATTTCCGGGGTGCGTATGCCTTTGCGTCCACGGTAGTAGTCAAGAAGTGCAGTTGCAGCCTCTTCATCCTTACCCTCATTGTGGAGGGCTTTCACCTGCTCCAGGCCCTTTTGGTCAAGATTGAGCATATCAAATACCTCGGTTCTCAACTCTTGGGCGTTTGCACCGCCAGCCATAAACAGAATGGCAGCTGACAATGCTATAAGTTTATTGTTTCTTTTCATTACTAAAGATCAGCGTAAGTGATACCTTTTATGTTCATATAGCGGATTATTGCTTCCAGATAGTAGTAATCGGCATAGTTGATAGGAGTGTCGATTTCTGAGCGGTTAGGAAGCGAACCCACAGAGTGCATAAGCACGAAACCCTGGTTGGTGCCTGGCTCGGCGAGATATGCAGGAGAAGAAAGGCTCTTCAGGATTTTCTCTGCATAGTCCATGTATTTCTGATTCTTGGTGAGTTTATAGAGCTCGAGCATGCCGCAGGCTGTCACGGCAGCTGCAGAAGCATCGCGTGGCGTCTCGTCAGTTGCAGGTGCTTCGTAGTCCCAATATGGAATGGCGTCGTCGGTGGTGACCTTGGTCATGATCATGTCAGCGACCTTCTCGCCCCAGTCGAGGAATTCCTGTACGCCTGTGAACTCGTATGCCTCAGGGAAACCGTAGATTGCCCATCCCTGGCCTCTTGACCATGATGACTCGTCGTGCTTGCCCTGCCATGTCTGTTTGAGCTCGACTGTTCCGTCAGGATTGTAGCTTACAACGTGGTAGCAGGTCATGTCAGGACGGAAATGGTTGTGCATGGTCGTGGTGGCGTGGTTGATGGCCACTTCCAGGTATTTCGGATCGTTGGTGATGGCGTTGACATTATAAAGGAGGTCAAGGTTCATCATATTGTCGATAATGACAGGAAAGTTCCAGGTGCCGAAATCCCAAGAACGGATACAGCCGATCTGAGGGTCATAGCGGCCGATGAGGTTGTTGGCTGTAGATATCAGAATCTCCGGGATTGTATCGTTCTGGGTGAGTCTGTATGCGTTGCCGTAGCTGCAGTTCATCATGAATCCGATGTCGTGTGTCTTGTTGTAGTCCTTGAGGTTGTAGAGCAGGTTTGTGAAATATGAAGCCTGGTCTTTAAGCTCTTCTTTTCCAGTGAGTTCGTAGGCATACCAGAGACTGCCAGGGAAGAATCCCACGGTCCAGTCGAAGATGTTGTTGCAGCAGTGTCTTGTGCCGATGAGTTCCGCAGCAGGTCTCGCCTTGATGGAGTCGCCAACGACAGGACGTTCGAGCTGTGCTTCAAGGAACGCGTCATCGTAGTCAGTGATGATGCAGCGTGGAATCTGTCCCGTACCGTTGAGCTCCTTTGCGGTGTTTTCAAGTTGGACTGTTGCTGTGTCAATGGCGTTTTTAAGCCATGAGTAATCTTCCTTCGGCTGGCAGCCGACCGAGAGAGCCGTGATTACGACTGCTCCAAGCAGGAGTTTTGGTGTTTTCATTTTGCAGTTATTTGAGTTTAGTTAATTTTACTATTTGTGTATGCAAATTTAGACATTTATATGTGAATGGCCGTCTGATTATGTGCAAATTTTTGCCAATATGCGTTAATTTCTTTTGATTCTGTCCAAAAATGGGGCATTATTTTACAAATTTGTTCAAATTCAACGAAAATGATAGTATTTTCAACAATCTTTGTATAAATAAATCATACTTTAGCGAAAACGAAACAAATTGCTATTTTTTTAATCGTTGATAAATCCTAACTTTGCATACCTTATCAAACTAAATTTATTAACACTAAAAATATCATGAAAAGATTTTTTGGACTAATTCTTTTATCGGTATTCCCTTTCGTTTCATGTGTCAAGGAAGATGAAACGACCAAAGAAAAGGGGAATCCCGATGATTTGCATCTGAACCAGGACAAGCCTTCCGCAGACACCGGAGAAGGAAATGTGAATCTGTCCGTTTTCGATGTGCTGAATCTTGATTATCCCGGTCTTGAGAAAGTCAAATCTCATTATGAAGCTGCTAAAGCCTTGGCTGCTGAGTTGGAGGGTGATGAAGACGTGGCTGAGGCTGATCGGCAAAAGGTCAATGCCGAGTATTATTCTGCAGCTGCCGAGATTCTTGAGTATTACAGAAACAGAGTTGATGTCATCCATCCTGATGTACTAATTAATCCTGACTACACTGCGTCAGATAAGAATATGGCTGACCAGGCTACCAGGATGGGTGGTTATCGTTTCTATGTCAGAAATTGTTCGGAGAGTGAAGGATTGAATGCAGGCGACACCAGTGATGACGTGTTTTATTCTTTCCTTGATGGCAAGGCAATTAATTGGGAGGTCGTTCCGGAACCTGTCAAGGATTATCAGGAATGGTATTCGCAGAAACATCGTTTCCAGTGGATGCTGCCTCAAGCAAAAGTTTATGCCGCTACAAAGGATGAGACTTATGCCGAGGAATGGATGACAATCGTGGAGAGCTGGTGGAATACCTACTATGAGCGTCTGTGGGAAACCGGTGAGGATGGCAAACCTATTGAGGGCGAGAATGGGAGATATGTATATAAGACTTTCGGTAGCGGAAGCAGCGGAAGTGCTATTCCGTGGACGGGACTCCAGCCTGCGGAGCGCCTTCAGGTGCTTATCCCTTCTTTCCTTTATTATATGCGTTCTAAAAGCATTACTCCTGAATTCGTAAGTGATTTAGTGGTTTTCCTTTATGACCACATGGGCAATATGCTTGCAAATCCGTGGTACGAGGAGGGGTCGAACATTCAGCTTGCCCGTCAGCAGTCTATGCTCTATGCCGCTATATTCCTTCCTGAATTGAAGGGTGCTGATGAATGGCTGGATACTTTCTCCGGGAAGATTTCTGATCAGCTTATCGGTCAATTCCATGACGATGGGGTGCATAATGAATTTGACTTGAGTTATCACAACGGAGTCGTCGCAGATTTTATCGGTATGTATAAAGTAGTGAAACTCAATAATCTTCTATCAAAATTTCCGGATGATTATTCGGCATATCTTTATAATTCGTGCCGTTTCCTCCAGGATATGGTGTATCCGAACTATTCTGTTGAAGGCATTAATGATACGAGACCTGACAATATGAGGAAGAGTGTCATACTCAAAAATCTCAGAGAATATAATCTAATGTTCCCTGATGACGGGGATTTCGAGTATATGGCGACCGACCGCAAGTATGGATCTCCTCTGTCTACTGATTTGAGGACGTACAAAACTTCGGGATATTATATCTTCCGTACAGGATGGAAGTCAAATGATATGATGCTTATCCATAAAAACTGCAATGACCCGAAGAAGTTCTGGCATAACCAGTCTGACAACGGTACTATCAGTCTTTATCGTAACGGACGACGTTTTATGCCTGATGCCGGCTGTGGCTCTTACGGTAGCGGCAGTGGCAGCGGACAGACTTTCCTTAATTCAATTCGCAATACTTTTACTGCAACAGGCATTCACAGCACGATGAACGTGAATCAGAAGAATCTTGAAAACCGTGCAGGACAGTGTCTCGCTTCGGGAACTCTGCCAGACAATCCTACAATTGAATATCTTGTGACTGAGAACCCTTCTTATTCAAATCTTACTCACAGACGTTCTATTTTCTTTGTCAACAAAGAATTCTTTGTAATTGTCGATGAGGGCTACGGAGAAGAGCCCGTGAACAATGTTGAGGTGGCTTTCATGCTTTCTGATGCCGTCAAAGGTGATGAGATTGTTTATTCTACAAAGAATGTATTCCCTTTCACTGCACATACCGTTTATAGCGACAACAACAATATGTGCTTCAAGAGTTTTATCTCTGGCGGCATGGAGAATGTGAGAGTTACCAATAATAACGGTTATTATTTGAACAATGTCGTTGAAAATGAAGAAAAATACAATGAGGAGAGAATCAGACGTGGAATGTACCGTATGACTGTCGACAAACCTGCGGGCAAGGCGGCACGTTTCATCACTGTCATCACTCCTCTGTCCACTGCGGATGCGTTTGACAATCTGAATGTGGATGCTGCGTTTACTGACAAAACAGACGGCACATTCAATCCTTCAGGACTCAGCCTCAGAGTGACAGTCAATAATGACTCATATAATTTGAATTATACACTAAACTAAGTTTCTTAATATAATGAGAAAAATTGCACAATTATTAATGTCTTTGCTTTGCAGCGTGTTCTGCATGCTGGGATTGAACGGATGTCAGGATGATGGGACAATCGATAGAGGCTTCCATGTCTATTATTCCGGAGTATCAGACATAGGACCTACTACCCCTATTTCCCTTTATCCGTCATATCATGGCGCTACTCCGGCGAATTTCAAAATCGTGAAAATTACTCATGACGGTGCTGCAATTAATTCGGGGGCATTCCTTATCAATGAGCAGACCGGTATGTTCTCCATCTCAGGCAACGAGACTTTGCCTGTCGGTCTGTATAAAATCAGCATTTCTTGTGTTGCATCAGGTAAAACCTATGAGTATACGGATGCTATTGCAATCAATGTGATGAACGCTGTCCCTGATGGCATTGTATTGGTTCCTAACGAACTAAAACTTCCTTATACGGATATCACAAATCCAGGTGCGGATACTAAATATCCTACTGCTCAGATTACAACTGAAGGGGAGCATATTTCCATCAAGGAGTACAGGGTTGCCGGTGCAAGAAGAAACGGAGCTACAATTTCTGATGCCAAATCATGTTTCTCTGTTTCTGATAAAGGTGTAGTGAGCATAAACGCCGATTATGCCGGTTTTCTTCCTGGAACTTATGTAATTGATTTCAAGCTTGTCACTTTTGAGGTTGATGCGGAGTCAAAAGAGGGAATATTCTCAAATGCTCTTACTGTGCATATCACTTCTGAACCGAGAAGAATAGAATATAGTCCAAAATTTGGCAGACTTGAACAGAATGTGGGTTGGACTTATCCTGTGCCTATGGTTTCCGGTTCTCTGGATGACGCGAAATTCTCTTTGGCAGGTGCCAGGAAAAACGGAGAACCGATGTCAGACTACGATCTCCGTTATGTGTCCATAAATGAGACTACAGGCCAGATTTCTATAGCAGGAGGCCACGGCTTCTTTGATGGTGACATACTGCTCTTTGATGTGACTCTGGAAAATCCTCACGGAAGTTTAACGGCACGCGAGGCATTTGAAGTGGATGTTGTTGAACAGATCCAGGAAATTTCTGGATTTGAATATGATGATGTGACTATTGTTCAGACTCAGGCAATCACAAATACACCTAAGACTGAGGAGTTTGTGGGGGATTTTGTTACATTCGAACTTAATACTCAGGATGAGAGCCTTGCTGAAATTCTTGTTGTTGACCCGAACACCGGTGCCGTAAGTGGTAAACGTGGACACGAACTCCCTATCGGTCAGTATGATGTCACTGTTACTGCAACCAACCAGAAAGGCAGCAAGGATACTACATTCAAGCTTAATGTGGAGGAAAACCCTGATTATTTCACATACGTTCATTACGGACACAATATTGAAATGCCTGAGGGCTATAAGGCTACCGATTTCCCTTCACAGTATAGAATTGATTTTGATGCGGTGAAGACTCTCGATATTGAAGTTAAGGAAACTGATATCAAGGAAGGTAGGCCTGTAGCTTACTCTTTCTCAGGAGTCAATGGTGGCGTTGGTTTCTTGCAAAACCAGGACAAATGTACGATAGATCCTGCCACTGGAGCCATGAAACTCGATTTTGCGGGAGCGAGCAGAAATATCCAGATTATCAAAGTGACGGTTAAAGTCGGAGAAGAGGATTCCCAGACTTCTGTCAAAAGGGATTTCTTCGTATTCATCCATTTGTCACAGGCCTTCAATTTGAAGGGCAATACGAAATGCAGGCCTGAATTCAGTCCTTTCGTATGGAGGGTTAATCCGAGAACCGGGCGAAAACTTGAGCAGGACAGATCTGTTCTGAAAGCCAATGGCATGGTACCGTCCAAGTTCGCTATTGATTATAGGGGTGACCAGCGATATGCTAACATTGGAGGACCTGCGTCCCATGTTGCAGGTCGTCCTGGCGATGGTGCTGACAGATTCTTGAAACAGATGTGGAATTATTACAGAACAACGGTAAATCCTGGCACAACAGATTCTTCGCGTGACCCTGTGTCATATTTCACCCAGACCAATTCGTATAATGGAAAGATCCTTTATATTGACAATAAGGATTACTTCAATCTTGTGGTAAATCCAAATATCTGGAGAAATGAAGACGGTTGGGCTAACGGTTTCTATATCGGTCAGATGGTTTTCTGTGAGGATTCAGTCGATCCTACTACCCAGAATGACGGTGTCAGAAAATTCCTGTCAGTCGTTTGGTTTGATGAAAAATTCTAAAATACGCTTATGATGAATAAAATATACAATATATTGATAAAGGCAGTTATGCCTGTGTTGTTCAGCTTGGTGTCAATAGTGGCAGCGGCTCAGAGCAATGTGACCGTTACCGGTACCATCACTGATGAGACTGGGCAGCCTCTGATTGGTGCCGGCGTTCTTCTGAGCGGCACAACTACGGGTGCGGTTGCCGATATTGACGGTAAATATTCCATTATCGTTCCCAATACTGCGGTATTGAATTTCAACTATATAGGATACAAATCCGTGGAAATTCCGGTAAGCGGAAAGACCGTTATAGATGTGCAGCTCTTTCCTGACAACAATGTACTTGATGAGGTCGTTGTAATCGGTTACGGTACTGTGAAGAGAAGTGACCTTACAGGTTCGGTTTCTTCTGTCAATTCCAAGGCCATTCAGGATTACAAGACCGGTTCAGTAATCGAGGCTCTCGGTGGCCAAGTTGCCGGTGTCAGCATCACTGCTGCAGATGGTACTCCTGGTGCGGGTTTTGACGTCAAAATCCGTGGTGTCGGTTCAGTTAATGGTGACACAGCTCCTCTTTATATCGTCGATGGTTATGAGGTAGACAATATTGATTATCTTGCCAACCAGGATATCCAGAGCATCGACTTCCTAAAGGATGCGTCTTCTTCTGCCATCTATGGTGCGCGTGCTGCCAATGGTGTTGTGCTCGTGACCACTAAATCAGGTAAGGAGGGCAAGCCTTCAGTGACTTACAACGGTTCTGCAAGTTATAGGATTTTAGCCAAGAAGCTGAAGACCTTGAGTATGTATGACTTCGTAAGTCTGCAAGAAGAACTCAAACCGTCAAACGCCAGTACTTATTATCAGTCAGGCAATGATGACAACGGTGTGCCATATAAATTCCAGTCCAAAGATGATTATCTAAACTACAGCGGTATCGATTGGCAGGACGAGGCTTTCTCTCCAACATGGTCACAGAACCACGAAGTCAGCATAAGAGGTGGAAACAAAGACAGCCAGTATACGATTTCCTATACGCATTTTGATGAAAACGGCATATTTAAGGGGACTGGAGCCACCAAGGATGCAGCAAGAGCTAAGTTCAACCAGAAAATCACCAAGTGGTTGAAGTTGGATCTTTCAATCAACTATACCAGAAGTAAGAAAATGAATGGTGGTTCCGGTGGTAGTACTCTTGTGAATCTGCTCCGTTATCGTCCTACAGGTGGTAACAAAACATCCGATTATATTCTCCGTTATTCGACTTATGACCCTGAGGCAGTGGCTGACGGTACTGTCAACAGTAGTGACAACAATCCTATCCTCCAGGCCGAGTCGGTAATCAATGACATCATTTCAGACCAATGGATTGCCAGCGGTTCATTGACCGCTACTATCATCAAAGGCCTCACATTCAAGACCAGCGCTACTTACAATAACAACTACCAACGCAGAAACACCTTTTATCTTGACGAAAGCAGCCAGGCTGTCCGCGGTGGAGGAGCATATGGTTCGAGCCAAATGTCCAAGGCTTTGAAATGGTCAAACAGTAACACTCTCACATACGACAGGACTTTTGCAAAGAAGCACAAGACCAATTTCATTCTCGGTCATGAGGTGACTTTCGATGGAACTGAACTGCTCTATGGCCAGTCAAAAGACCTCCCGTTTTCGGACTTTACCAACGACAATCTTGGTCTTGGTGCCACTCCAAGTGCCGTGAATACTTCGCGTTCAGAGAAAATGAGACTTTCATTCTTCTTCCGTGGCTTCTATAGCTATGCTGACAAATACATGCTCACGGCGACTTTCCGTGCAGACGCTTCGACAGTGTTCTCAAATAAAAACAAATGGGGATTCTTCCCTTCATTTGCAGCAGCCTGGACTTTGTCAAAAGAAGAATGGCTCAAGGACGTATCTTGGCTCTCTCTCCTCAAACTCCGTGTAGGTTGGGGACAGGTCGGTAACGACCGTATCAGCAACTTCCTTTCAATGGATCTCTACAGCAACAGCCGCTATGGTGTAGGTACTACACAGTACACTGTCCTTACTCCTAAGCAGATTGCTAACCAGGATTTGAAATGGGAGGGCTCAACCACCACCAATGTCGGTATCGACTTCAACGTGATGGACAGCAGACTTAATCTTTCAATTGACGGTTTCATCAAGGATACCCGCGACTTGCTTCTCGCTCAGGACCTCGCCCATGTTACTGGTTTTGACGTTCAGTGGAGAAACATCGGTAAGATCCGTAACAAGGGTATTGAGATTACCCTCAATTCAGTCAATTTTAACAAGAGAAACTTCTTCTGGTCTACAGATTTCAACATTTCTTTCCTGAAAAACACCCTGGTGTCTTTGCAGGACGGTGCACAGTACAAACAGGATGCAACAGTCTTCAATAGCAACTTCAGCAGTTATGACTACATTTCATACGTAGGTTCTTCTATTGGAGATATGTATGGATATCAGTTCGACGGTATCTATCAGTATTCTGACTTTGATGCTGTGCCTGGCGGCGGACTCCAGCTAAAACCGGGAGTTGTCAATATGGACCAGCATTATGCAAGAACTGTCCAGCCTGGTTTCGTAAAATACAAAGATATAGATGGTGATGGTGTCATTACGACCAATGACCGTACTGTTATCGGTAATGGACAGCCTGACTGGTATGGAGGTATCACCAACACTTTCCAGTTTTATGGAGTGGATTTGAGTTTCATGTTCCAATTCAATTATGGTAATGACGTTTACAATGCAACTCGTCTGTTCTCAACCCAGTCAAGTGCTGAAAGGTACAATCAGCTTGCTGAAGTAAGCGACAGGTGGACTCCAACCAATGCTTCCAATGCCGTACCGAGTGCAAACGGTTATGTGCAGTCAGAACTCTATTCACGTTTCATTGAGGATGGTTCATTCCTTAGACTCAAAAATCTGACTTTGGGCTACACTCTTCCGGAAAAAATCACAAGGAAGTTCTATGTCCAGAAACTCAGGATTTATGCTACGGCTTCCAATTTGTTCTGTATAACCAAGTACAGCGGTTATGACCCTGAAGTGAACATGAAAACTTCACCTTTGATGCCAAGTTTCGACTGGAGCTCATATCCGAAGAACAAAACATTTACTTTCGGTCTTGAATTACAATTCTAATAATGAGGAAATATGAAATATATTAAGTATATTATTGTTTTTGCCGTAGCGTCTATATTGGCGTCTTGTTCTCTTGAAGAAAAAAGTTATACTGAGAGGGATCAAAATACGTATATCAACAATGCGTCAGAGGCGAATACGGTGCTTTTGGGAGTTTACCGTACTATGGTTAGCGATGGAGCATACGGCCAGTATCTGTCAATGTTCTTTACTTTGCCTTCAGATATTGCCAAAGTTTCCGGCAATTCCACAGCAAACTGGCGTGGCGTGACTTCTAACGCATATACCAGTACCGCTGTTGAAGTCAGGGATACATGGAAAGCCCTTTACGGCGGTATCTACAATGCCAATGACTTCATCGAGCGTCTTTCGGTGAACTACAAGAATTTTACCGTAAGTGACCAGCAGCTTGCTGCAATCTATATGGCTGAGGCCCGTTCTCTGCGTGCTCTCTATTATTTCGAACTTGTACGCTGGTTCGGTCACATCGTGCTTATGACAGACACTGAGCAGTCGCGCCAGCATCCGAGCACTTATGAACAGGCTGACCCTGTCGATGTCTACAAATTCATTGAGAAGGATTTGCTCTACGCCATTGAAAATCTTCCTTACGCGAATCAGGATACATGGCGTTCAGATAATTCTTTCCGTTTCTCAAAAGGTTCGGCTTTAGGCTTGCTGACAAAGGTTTATGCAACTTGGGCAGGCGCTCCTTTGAATGATGAGAGCAAATGGGAGGCTGCGGTGAAGACAGCAAAGACTCTCATTGATTCCGGCAATCACGGACTGCTCGAGGATTTCGACGATTTGTGGAAGAATTCCGCAAACAGCAAATGGGACAATACTGAAAGCCTCATCGAAGTCAGCTTCTATTCACCTACCATCACTGGAACGAATGCCAACGATCCGAGTGGACGTATCGGCAAATGGAATGGTGTAAGTGCTGCAGAAGGTACTCTTGCTTCTGGAAGATGTGCCGGTAACTGGAGGGTGATTCCGACTTTTGCACAGAAATGGTGGAATGAAATGCCAAGCGGCAATGTCGATAAGAGGTTCGATATTTCAATCGCAGATCACAGATATGTTCTGAAAGACGGAAAACCTGCTTCGGAGCAGATCCTTACTTATTCTGACGATGTTCTTGACGCAGAAGGTAAGCCTATTAAGGATGAGGACGGCAAGAATATCAAGGTCACAAAAGACGGTACAATTCAGGATGCCATCACTATTGCGGAAAGTGACAGTAAATACAACACTTTCAGAACCCGTTTCAACGACAATATTTATCCAGGCAAATGGGATATGGGCAAATATGAGACTACAAATTATGTAGTTGACGCCAACAAGTCGAATGTGAATTGGTATGTGCTGAGATATGCTGATGTGCTCCTCCTCTATGCCGAGGCTCTCAACGAGTGGCAGAACGGTCCGACCGCGGACGCGTATGCGGCTGTCAATATGGTGCGTCGTCGTGCATACGGTCTGCCTTTAAATCAGTCGTCTGCTGTAGACCTTGCGACCGGCATGAGCTACAATGAATTCAAACAAGCAGTGAAGGACGAGAGAGCATACGAGCTTGCATTTGAAGGACACCGTCGTCAGGATCTTGTTCGTTGGGGCGAATACTATGACGCGATTCATGACACCTATTTCGGACTTTCATCATGGAATGACAACGCACCTACATATTATATTTGCTTCGAATATACTATTGAGGGGAAAAATGAACTTCTGCCTATACCGCAGAGAGATTTGGACCTTATGGACAAGACAAAAATCAAGCAGAACCCTGGTTGGGAATAAAAATTAATAACATTATAATTAAATTTATGAAAAAGATTTTACTTATTGTTTTATCAGCTGTTATTGCATTCACAGGCTGTAGCCAGTATGCATTGCAGGAGGATTTGGACGCCTTGAAGAAGGAAGTCGAGAGCCTTAAAGAACTTTGTAATCAGCTCAATGACGATGTGAAAGACTTGAATGATCTGATGAAAGCTTATCAGAACAGGAAGGAAATCACTGATTGTGTCCCTCAGAATTGGGGCTGGGAAATCTATTTCTCGGATGGTGATATGATTACTATCCGTAACGGAAAGAATGGTACTAATGGTGAAGACGGAAAAGACGGATATGCCCCTGTCATCAGTATCATGCAGGATGAAAATGGCGTATATTGTTGGGCACTTGACGGGGAACTTATCATCGTTGACGGAAAGACTATGCCTGTGACAGGCGAGGACGGAAAAGATGGAGAGAACGGTGAGAATGCTCCGTTACCTCAGTTCCAGATTGCCGGTGAGAACATGCTTCAGGTTTCTTACGATGGAGGTAAGACTTGGTCAGACGTCGGCAAGGTTGAGGGCGTGACTACAGTGCCTTCTGCCATTACAGATGTCAAAGAGACTGATAAAGATGTGACTTTCACTCTTGCTGAAGGCGGAACAATCACTATGGCCAAATATGTGGCTTTGAAAATTCGCGTTACCACTCCACAGAAAGGTGCAGGCACTTGGACTGCAGACTACACACTTGAAGGTGTCAAGTCTGATGTGAAAGTGGCATGTGCCACTAATGGTGATTGGAAAGCCTCTGTTTCCGCTACAGACGAAACCGCAGGTACCATCACTCTTACAGAGCCTGCTGTATGGGAAGATGCTTCCATTCTTGTTTTTGCTTTCTCTGAAGAGCAGATGGCTATGACTGCAATTTCAATCGTGGGTGGAGTTGAAGGTGACATTATCCAGATTACTCAGAACAAGTATGAAGTGAATTCTGATGCTTCGACTTTCGATGTTCCGGTAGCTGCTAATTTTGAACCGTTTATTTCTGTAACTGAATCTTGGGTGACTGTTGAGCCTGCTATGACTAAAGCTCTCACAGATTACAAATACACAGTCAAGGTTGCTGAAAATACTGAAGGCATTGAGCGTAGCGCTTCCATAAATTTCTATGTGAAAGAAGGCGGGGAACTTCAGGGAACAATTAAGATTGTGCAGAGTGCCGGTGTTGTTGCTTCTGTTGTAAATATTTCTGCAGATTTGGCAGGAAGTATCTATCAGGAAAGCACCGTTTCCAAAATCACTATAACTTCAGATGAGGCCTTGAATATTGCCGGTGACAAGACTCTTGATGCTACTGCGGGCTCTGTCACAATGCTTCCTGTTTCTGCTTTTGATGTGCTTTTCACTCTTGCAAACGGTCAGGCTTTCCATTATGCAGGTACTGCTGAGGATACTGCTGTAACTCTTTCCGGCATTGATGCTCTCATTGCTGCAGGCAAAGTAACTCCTGAATATGTCGGGCTTGCAGGCGAAGACGGCAATGCACGTGCAAACTGCTATGTTGTTCTTGATGGCGGTTACTATAGCATTCCAGCCCAGCTCAACGATGGTACTGCTGTAGATGCAGTTGCAGCTGACTGGTTGTGGTCAGAGGGTGAAACTTCACTCATTTCCGGGGTGAGCCTTGTTGAAAATAACATTCATTTTGCAGTTGCTGCCAACAGTAAAGGAAATGCAGTCGTCGCTACCAAAGCTGAGGCCGGACACATCTCATGGTCATGGCATATCTGGATGCTTCAGGAAGATCCGACAGCAGCCCATCATTATGTAAGCTCGGGTATCGATTTCGCAATTATGAATTATTATCTTGGTGCGACTACGACTGAGCTGACTGCTGAGGCTAACGGACTTTACTATCAATGGGGAAGAAAAGACCCGTTCCCAAGGGCAAACGATCTTACTCCAACTTCAGCAAATGAGACAGCTCCATTTGCCGATATGACTGTTGCCCATGTTGAAAATACAGCTGTATTTGGAGAAGTCTCATTCCATAATGTTCCATATCTTTCTCCTGATGAGGCTGGGGTTTCCGATATAGAATACTCTGTCAGAAATCCTATGAATTTTATACAGCATACGGATGATGCAGCTTCTCTTAATGGCAACCAGCAGTGTCGTACATGGATTTCCACGACTTCGTTGGAGGACGCATACAAATTGTGGAACAATAGTCAGACAACAGTTGAAAATGATGCTCTTTTTGCAATCAAGCCTACTGACAAGACTAATTATGACCCATGCCCTGCCGGCTATATCGTACCTTCATCAAAACATGCTTGGCATTCTTCATCTGAATGGAAATTTGCAAACCTTTCTTTCCCTTTCCCTAATACCATCCACTTTATCTATAAGCATAGCGAAACTGGACTTGAGACTTTCTATCCTACTTGTGGCAGAAGGGCTGACGGCAAAGTAACAGGTTATGGTCAGAATGCTTATTACTGGATATCAAGTGCAAAGTTAAATACATCCAATCATAGGTTCTTCGGTCAGGCTGCAAGGGCTGAAGGAGCTTCGTATGATGCAGAGGGAAATGTAACTGCGATAGCTAATGTCGGCGCTACCGGCTTTTCATCATCATGGGCTATTCCAGTACGTTGCGTGAAAATGAAATAATAAGTTAGCCTCCGAAAACTACATATTAACAGCAAGATGCAACTGACATGTCTGAGATGTCAGTTGCATTCGTTTTTGTGTGGTCACAAACTTCATCAGGGGTCACTGACTCAGTAGAACAAGGAGATAGACCTTATTGAAGAAGAGGATGGAGAACTCCGCGCTTATGAATTCAAATGGAACGTCAAAGAAAAAACAAAAGTACCTACCAAATTTCTTGAAGCCTATCCGGACGCTGTTTTTTCCGTAATTTCTCCTGATAACGCAGATGAAATTTTGTTATAAGAGCCAAAATATATGAAACACTTAATGATAATAATCATTCTCAACATTTTATTATGTTGAAATATTGATATCTTTGTAAGTCTAACAAAGGTGGCCGAGTATCACCGGAATCGGTGGCCGACTATCAGCCTGAATATCTAGACAAAAATGCAAAATCAGACTTTTGCGGCCGCTGTCGCAGTTTAAATAATGATGTGAAATCGAGAGGGTATAAAAAAAGAGGAAGTCTGTCCGACCTCCTCTTTTTTTATATTTAACCTGCTGACGATTAGCACATAAGGGCTGCTACAAGAGCAAGGATGGCATAGAACTCAGGAAGAGCGGCGTAGATCATGGTGTTGGTCTGGACGTCGTGTCCCTGTGAAATGCCTACGATACCGTTGGCGCAAACCTGACCCTGACGGATAGCAGAAAAAAGACATACAAGTCCAACAGACACACCGACACCGAAGCAGACAGCTCCGTTGGCTGCAATCCATTCACCGCCTTTGAGCAACCACATAAGGAAAGCTACAAAGCCGTAAAGACCTTGAGTAGCAGGCATCGCTGAAAGGATCATGTAAGAGGATGATTTCTCTGCATTCTTTTTGAGCGCACCCTCTGCAGCATTACCTGCAATTGTAGTTCCGATACTACTTCCAACTCCGGCAAGGCCAAGCATAAGGCCAAGTCCCAAGTAACCTAAAATCTGTTCCATAATTTATTAATTTTTTATTTGTTTATTTTTTACTTAATTGATTCTTTATTTAAAGGATTGTATTTCAATCCTTTGCCTTCGTAACCGCTATTCTTGAAATATTCCACGAAAGTCAGACGGAGCGGATGTACGAATGCTCCGAGGCAGGCCATCGCCATATTCAGAATATGTCCTAAAACCAAGATGAGCAGGGCAAAAATCCAAGCCCACCAGCCATTTGCCCCCACCATCATACTGAGGTCATTGAACACACCTCCGAGCATACCGCCGGCAAGCCCGAGGGCATACAGACGGATATAGCTTAGCACATCGCCCAAAAGTCCCGTAGCTGTGTTGTAGGTGGCCCAAAGTCCGGCGCCTATGTTGAGAAGAGGATTCCTTCCCGGAGTATTGAAAATGAATATTCCGAGTGCTGAGATTGTGCCGAGCACAATGACAACCCATTTTGTGACTTCGCTGCTGATTACGTTTGTGAGTGCGAGTCCGGCAACAATGACTCCGCCGACGATGAGCAGAGTCCAGCCCCAGGTGTCAATGTTTTTCTTGAAGCCAAAACGTCTGGTATAGCCTATTGCCTTGACAATCATTGCCAGGCAGATGTGGAAAATACCTATGCCGACAGCAAGTACCATCTGGTTTGAGAAGCCTGAAACCCACTGAGGTTTGTCAGGATAGCTTGCATCAACAATCATAATGGATTTGAGCCACTGAGGTACCCAGCTCGTTTCGTAGAGATTCATGCCGAAAGCAGTGCCGAGTATGAGTCCGACTAACAGAGTTCCAACTCCGAGGGTAGAAATCAGTGTTCCGATATTCTTGAACATATCGATGTTGATCCATTTCCTGTTCACTGCAATTCCGAAAAGTATAAGAACCAGGCCGTAGCCGGCATCGCCCATACATAGTGCGAAGAAAAGCAGATAGAACGGAGCAAGAATCGGTGTCGGGTCAAACTCTCCGTACACCGGCATGCCGTACATTCCGGTCAGTGTCTCAAACAGTTTGGCAAACCAATTGTTTTTCAGCTTGATAGGCGGGTTGTCCTCTTCGACTGCAGCCTCTGAGATGTAATATACTTCCATTGCGTCCAGAGCGGCTTTCATGCGCTCGTTCTCACTGATTGGAGCGAAGCCGACAAATACGTCAAGCATACCTTCCGCAGCGCTTTCTCCGGCATTCCTGGCCATATAGAGGTCCAGTTCCGCGTCCTTGCGTGCGAGGGTCTTCTTGATGTGCTCCAGGAAATTATCCTTGAGGAAGAGCAGCTTGCCTTTGCTTGCAATGATTTCATCCTCAATGCCCTTGATTTTGGCGTCAGCCTCTGCAGGAGACATTGAAGGGACGCAATTCTCTTCAAGAGGGAAATTGTATTCGGCATCGGTAGGCGCAATGGTCACGAAATAGATTTTTTTGCCTTCCCTTGCTATTTCCTCAATTGCATAATCGTTTGCCCACTCAGGTTTGAAAGCCTTTTCGGCAATGCAGTAGAAACGTATCTTCATGCCGCGGGCCTCGAGACCGTCAATTGCAGCCTTGTCAAATTCTCCCCAATGGGCGATGTCGTTTGCATTCCTGATGGCAGCTGAGAGTTCCGTGCGGAGCTCTTCAAGACGGGACGACGCAGCCAAGGTGTTCTCTGTCTTGCAACCCTCAATGACTGTAGCCTTTTCCGCCTCCTGAATGGCTGCAAAAGCCTCGTCCTTCGAGTAGTCCACAGACTCGAGTATCTTGAGCGCCTTTTTGCGGCGCATATTCTTTTCGAGCATTGCAACAGACTCTGCATCAAAAGGTTTGACAGAGCGTGTGATGTCCATGACGCCCAATTTCTGGAGTTCTTCCAGGAAGCCTTCCGTCTGCTCCTTGAGCAGGACAAAAGAGTATTTGGTCATTTTTTCAATCATGCGTTCTCCTCCTCTTGTTCATGTCTGCTTTTGACAATTTTCGAAGCCGCCTTGCTCAGGTTCTCCTCGTCTTCCATATACCTCTTGATTTTCCTGATAGCCTCCTGATAGCCCGGTATCTGCACTTTCTCGTAAAGATTCACTTTCTGTGTGGTCTTCTTGCGGGAATAGTCCAGTATCCTTGCTTTTTCCAAATAGACTTCCGATTCAATACCTAAACGTGACAATTCCTTCAGTATCGCAACTCCGTCTGCATACCATGCAGGCTTGACGAATGCGTTGAATTCATTGATCTGATATTCAATCTCTTTCAGCTTAGGTGTCTTGACTCCGGCCACTTTCACCGTTTCCAGACTTACGTCGGTAATCGTGATCAGTCCAGGGTCAAATTCGTTCCACAAAGCCGCAAGATAGTCGTAGCGTTTCAGGGAGGCATCAAGTTCTTCAATCAGTCTCTCCGAATCACTTTTGGCTTTTTTCACCTCAATACGCAAGGCCGACTCCTTGTTTTTCAACGTCGGGAGGGCATTCTTACGCATCTTGAGCTGTTTGCCAAGGTCGTTCAGAGATGTCTTGTTATATTGAAACTTTATTGCCATAATTTTTTATTCTTTTTATCCATTACTGCGTTATACTCATTCCTCAAATCCTCATTACCAATAGGTAACTCCGGTTTTCGTCATTTCGTATGCCTTGTACTGAATAAAAATAATTTAAAAACTGATTATTATTTGACAGGCCAGTATTTGTCAATAAATGCCTGTTTGATACCTGTTTCGGCCTTGGTGAAATATGTGCCGAAAAGCTCCCATGCCGTGTCGAGCATCTCTTCGAGGGAAATGTTCACGTCTATTGAAAGCAGACGGGTAGCGTAAGCCTTGGCGTAGTCCAGACAGCGGAGGTCGTAGTCGCTGAGGTCGAAACCGTTCTCCAGTTTGGTCTTCGCGTTCTGTGCATCGGAATAAAGACGTACGGAAGCATTCATCACCTGGCTGTGGTCCTCACGGGTCTGTTTGCCCTGTACGAGCTGTTTCAGACGGGAAAGTGAACGGAACGGGTCGATGATGATCTTGCCTGAATCCGGATCCGCGCGGAGGAAAAGCTGTCCCTCGGTGATGTAACCTGTGTTGTCCGGGATGGCATGGGTAATGTCACCATCGTTGAGGGTAGTCACTGCGATGATGGTGATGGAACCTCCCTCAGGCAGCTGTACGGCCTTTTCGTAGATTTTTGCGAGGTCCGAGTAAAGCGAACCTGGCATTGAGTCCTTCGAAGGAATCTGGTCCATACGGTTGGATACGATTGAGAGCGCATCGGCGTAGAGGGTCATGTCGGTGAGGAGGACAAGGACTTTCTCGTTTTTCTCTACAGCGAAATATTCTGCCGCTGTAAGTGCCATATCAGGAATCAGAAGCCGCTCCACAGGAGGCTGCTCCGTGGTGTTCACGAATGAGATGATTTTCTCGAGAGCACCTGCAGACTCGAATTCATGCCTGAAGTAGAGGTAGTCGTCGTTTGAAAGACCCATACCGCCGAGAATAATCTTGTCCACGTCTGCGCGGAGTGCAACCTGGGCCATTACGTTGTTGTATGGCTGGTCGGCGTCAGCGAAGAAAGGAATCTTCTGGCCTGACACGAGGGTGTTGTTCAAGTCGATACCCGCGATACCTGTAGGGATGATCTGTGAAGGCTGTTTACGTTTGTAAGGGTTCACTGAAGGGCCTCCGATCTGTACGGTCTTGCCTTCCACCTCCGGACCTCCGTCGATAGGATGTCCGTATGCGTCGAAGAAACGTCCTGCAAGGTCGTCGCTTACTTTGAGGGTAGGCGGGTTGCCGAGGAAAGTCACTTCAGCATCGGTAGGAATACCCTCTGTGCCTGAGAATACCTGGAGGGTCACAAGGTCGCCTTTGGTCTTTACGACCTGGGCAAGCTTACCGTCAACTACGGCAAGTTCATCATTGGAGATGCCTTTTGCATTGAGGGCCACAGTGGCTTTGGTCATTGCCTCCAGATGAGTGTATGTTTTTTGAAATGCCTTATTTGCCATTGCTGAGGAGATTGTCTAATTGTTCTTTGTATTTGTTGAATTGCCCGCTTTGGAATTCAGAGTAGTTCATCTGACGGAGTACGTTGATGACTTCCTTGAAGAATTCGCGGCATTTTTCGAAGTTGTCGAATTCGAACTGTCTGTCGCAGATGCCGAGCACGAGTTCAAGCATGTATTTCTGCCTGTCGAGCGGTGTGAGGGCGTCGGTGTCATCGAACGCGTCCTGCTGGAGGATTACGAAGTCGATGAGTTCGGACTTCCAGAAGAGTTCGTGGTAGCTCATCGGCACACCGTCATCACCGAGGATGTTGATCTGGTCGTTGGCCTCTTTACCCTTGCGGATGATATTCTTTGCCTTGTCCACCATGTCGCACCAGCCCGGGGCGATTCTTTCCTCGAGGTGCTTGCGGATTTCAGGATATTCGAGATATTTTGAATATGAGTCGATAGGTGAGACTGCAGGGTAGCGTTTCTTGTCGGCACGGTTCTGCTCAAGGGCATAGAAACAGCGTGCAGCCTTCTTGGTTGACTCGGTCACAGGCTCTTTCAGGTTACCGCCGGCAGGGGAGACCGTACCGATGAAAGTCACTGAACCTGTCTGGCCGTTGTTCAGCACGACCATACCTGCGCGTGCGTAGAAGTTTGAGATGATGGCAGAGAGGTCGACAGGGAAAGCGTCTGCTCCCGGAAGCTCCTCCATACGGTTACTCATCTCACGGAGTGCCTGGGCCCAACGTGAAGTGGAGTCCGCAAGCAGAAGGACTTTCAGACCCATTGCACGGTAGTATTCGCAGATGGTCATTGCGGTGTAGACTGAGGCCTCACGGGCTGCAACAGGCATGTTTGAGGTGTTGCAGATGATGGTAGTACGCTCCATAAGGTGGCGTCCTGTGTGAGGGTCGATCAGTTCAGGGAATTCGGCGAAGATTTCCACGACCTCGTTTGCACGCTCTCCGCAGGCTGCCATGACGATGACGTCGGCATCACCCTGTTTTGCGATTGCGTGCTGGAGCACGGTCTTGCCGCAGCCGAAAGGTCCGGGGATGAAGCCCGTACCGCCTTCCGCCATAGGATTGAGGGTGTCGATTACGCGGACTCCCGTCTCCATAATGCGTGCAGGCCTCGGCTTTTCCTTGTAGCCTTTGATAGCCACTTTCACCGGCCATTTCTGGGTCATTGTCACATTGACATCCTCACCGTTCCCGTCTGTGAGCACTGCGATAACCTCGTCAATATTGTACTGACCGGCCTTGATGACTGATTTGACGGTGTATTCTCCCTTGAATGAGAAAGGCACCATGATTTTGTGGGGAAGCCAGCCTTCTTTCACTTCACCGAGCCAGTCTGCTGCCACAACCTTGTCGCCGGCTTTGGCGATAGGGGTGAAGTCCCAAAGTTTTTCGTGGTTCAGAGGGTCTGTATATTCACCTCGTTTGAGGAAGACGCCCGTCATTGTGGTGAGGTCGTTCTGCAAGCCGTCGTAGCTGCTTGACAGAAGGCCCGGTCCGAGGGTTGCCTCAAGCATTTTGTCCTCGAATTCGACAAGGTCTCCGTTTTTAAGTCCGCGGGTACTCTCGAACACCTGGACAGAAGCGTATTTTCCGTTGACTTTGATGACTTCAGACATGAGTTTTGTATCACCGAGAGTGATGTAGCAAAGCTCATTCTGTGCCACAGGTCCGTCAACTTCGACTGTCACAAGGTTCGATACTATGCCCGTTACCTTTCCTGTTGTCTTCATATTTTTAAAAGTTTAATAAAATTCTAAAATAGAACTATGCATTATATTCCACACCCTTGAAGGTGCCTCTGACTTCGTCCACTAACTTCTTGAACAGTTCGCGTCCGCTCTGCTCGTCAAGCTTGAACCATCTCGCCACAATGTTCAACTTGGCTATAAAAGCAAGTATCTTGTTGATGTCGAAATAGTTGAAAGTGGTAAGCAAGTCAATTTTATCCCACATCAGGTCGTCAAGGCCTCTTTCCCTTGAAAGAATGTCTCCGGCTGCAAGGATTGAGTCAAGACGTGCGCCTTCCTCGAAACCTTCCTGTTCGCTGCGGACATCTCCCTGGGCTGTAAGCAGTATGATGGTGTCCTTGTCTGCAGGGCGTGAGAGGGCTTTGTTGAGGTAACGGACCTTTGCATTGCGCAGGTTGAGGTCAAAGGCGAAATACTCGCGGATGAAGCTGTTCCTGTGCGCAAGGGCTTTTTCATAGAAAGCCGCATTGAGGTCTTTGCCTTCCAGGCCTCCCCTGAGAAACTCAATGAGTTCCCTGTCCTTTTGGTCGCAGAGTTCTTCGATGTCCCCGATGTAGTCCTTAGGGGTTTTCTCACCGAATTTCCATCCCGCTGCAATGTCCGGCAGAGAAGCGATTATGTACTCGTAATTGTGCATATTATCCGAATAAAATCTTCTTTGTTGCAGGACGGAGGTATTCTGAAATCAGTTCCATAAAGGTCTCTTCAGTGAATGAAATGAAATATTCACCGCCTTTCGGTGCGATTGTAAATCCGCCTGAAACTTTCTTTGAGAACTGTGCTTCCACTCCGCCTTTAAGCACTTTTGCCAGTTCGTTGTTGACGAAAGGCTCGAGGTCTTTTTTCAATGCTTCAGGGAGCACAAGTTCCAGATCGGCGGCTTCCTGTGCGTTGAATGCTTTGGCTACAGCCGTGATGACTTCTTTTACGAAATCTGCAGAGCTGAGGGCTGCTTTGACGTCCGCACCTACCATTTTGCTGACTATCAGATGCTCGATGTCCTGTTTTGTGGCTTCGATGCTCTGGTTTGCCGCCATTTTAAGGTCACCTTCCACTTTTGTTTTCAGATCTTTGGCGTCTTTTTCAGCCGCTTTGATGATGGCTGCAGCCTTCTCGTTTGCCTCAGCGATGATTGCGTCAGCCTGAGCCTGTGCTTTTGCCAGATAGGCGTCACCTTCCTGTTTTCCTTTTGACAGGCCTTCGCTGTAAAGTTTGTCTGTCAATTCCTGCAATTTGTTCTGCATATTTATAATGTATTAATTGTTTATTTTATCGTAAAATAATTATTAGCCTAATAGGATTTCCTAACCCACAAAGGTAATAATTTAGTCCTAACTACCCAAATTCCGTGCTACAATAATCGATAAAATTTGTCGATTTTTCTTATTGTCTGTTTGTTTTCGGGCAAAAATACATTCTGATTTATAATTGCACAAACCGCTTGCAGAACGTATTGCGAATGTAAAGTACTACAGAACAGCGTGTCTTAGAATGGAATTTCGTTGCCTTCTATGGCGAGGAGGTAGCGTTTGGCGTCAAGGCCTCCGCCGTAGCCTGTGAGTGAACTGTCTTTTCCGATTACTCTGTGGCAGGGAGCGAAAATGGAGATTGCATTGGCTCCGTTGGCATTGGCGACCGCACGGACGGACTTGGGCTTTCCGAGTCTGCGCGCCATTTCTCCGTAGGAAACTGTCTCTCCGTAGGGTATGTCCAGCAGGTCATTCCATACGGCTTTTTGAAAATCTGTTCCGACGAAAAGCAGAGGAACATCGAAGTCCCTGCGGGTTCCGGCAAAATATTCATCAAGTTGATGTACAGCCTTTTCAAGCACGGCGGAACTTCCCTCCTCAAACTTCGCGTCCGGGATTTTCTGCAGCCGTCTGTCCACTTTGTCGCTGTGCTTCTCCACCTGCCAGTCGCAGAGGCAGAGTCTGTCGCCGAAAGCCCCGAGCAGCAGTGTCCCGCAGGGCGATTCGTAGATTTTTGTCTGTATGATGTTTTTGGCTTTCATCATTTAGTAAGCATTAAAAAATAAGTTGTTTCAATTTGAATAAGATTTTTGAGGATAGATGTCTTTTAGAAGAAGGAGTTTGCCGGTGGCAAATGACTGATGAAAAAAGGCATATAGACCAAAAAGATATTCATAAGTGTTCAAGTTATTTTTTCAGGATTACTTATCTTTGGATTTTGCGGTAAAATGTTTCAAGGTGCATTTAATTGGGGTCGGAGGCAGTTCGCTGTGCTCCGGGGCGGGGAAGTAGCGCCTGGCGTCGAAATGTATGTACTCTCAAACCGGGAATTCAGTCGGGAATGATGTCTTTGCCAAAGGGTAAGGTGGCGAGCAGGGCAAGCCGGAAATGCTTGATTCCGAATGGAATGCCGATGATTGTGATACAGAATACTATGCCTAAGCCTATATGTATGAGGGCGATTTCTATTCCTGCGAACAATATCCATAAAATATTCATGGCCAGAGACAGGCATCCTGTATCGGAGGCGCTTGCCACGACATTTCTGCCGAACGGCCAGAGAGCATAATTACCGATTTTGAACAGCTGTACTCCGAAAGGAATGCCAATGATGGTAAGGCATAACAGCAGTCCTGCGATAAAATATAGAAGAGCTACAATCAGGCCTCCGAGTATAATCCATGCAATGTTTCCTACAGTACTCATAATCAATTAATCTTGTTGCCTATAACTTTTGGGTGTCCTCCTGTAACATTCTGTACATCCGTTCCGCTTCGGGCAGACGGTCAATTTTGCCTATATCGAGTAGCTGCAATTCTGGAGCGATATGAGCGTAAATAGGGTATTCGGTAGCGATTGAGAAATAGAAATCCATAATTGGAAATGCGGGAGAATCAATGCTTTCGCTATATTCCTGCAGGCGTTGCAATATGCTTTCATTCATTATGTGGATGCCCGAGAAGGCGAGTGCAATGCAATTTTCCTCGCGGAAATCCTTGAATGGCGAGCCCACTTTGCCTGTGTTCAGGTTCTTCCAACCCACAAGTCTCAGGCTGTGTGGCTCGAAAAGCAGTTTACGTGATGACGGACGATCGGTGACGAGCAGTTCTGCAAGGGTTTCCGGCTCATTGACAATTCGCTCGGAATATGCCTGCTGAAATGCTTTCAAATCTGCATTTGAGAGTATATCCACATTATGTATCAAAAATGCTCCGCAGCCCTTCAACAGCTCGGCAGCGTGAAGTACGCCTCCGCCGGTCTCTAACAGTCTGTCGGATTCGTCGGAAATTTGCACACCATGCCTGCCATGCAGATGATCAATGATTTGTCCTGCAAAATGATGCACGTTCACCACTATGTCATCATAACCTGCAGCCTGCAATTTTTCCATTACATGGTCAATCATAGGCTTGCCTCCCACCGGTACAAGGGCTTTAGGCATTCTGTCTGTCAAAGGTTTAAGTCTGGTTCCTAAACCAGCTGCAAATATCATCGCTTTCATATTGAAGTTATTTTATATATTCATTAAAGTATTTTTCCACATTCTGTTCGCGGTGGACGAGGCGGACGGCGACATCGGGAAATTTTCCGGCGATGTGCGCGGCGAGATGTTCGGCGCAATAGACCGAGCGGTGCTGACCGCCTGTGCAGCCGAAATCCACACGCAGATGTGAGAAGCCCCTGCGTCTGTAAGTCTCCACATGCTTGTCCACGAGGCCGTAGACATTCTGCAGAAAGGCAGTTACCTCACCGTCATCCTCCAAAAATTTCTGCACGCATTTGTCCATACCGTTGAATGCTTTATATGGCTCATATCGCCCGGGATTGTGGATATAGCGGCAGTCGAAAACATAGCCTCCGCCATTGTTGCTCCAGTCGTGCGGTATGCCTTTGCGGTACGAAAAACTGCTCACCTCCACGGTCAGGCGGCCCCTGTCCGCAGGGAAAACCGAGTAACGTTCATCCTCAGCGAGCAGATTGAGCAGTCCGCATAGATACGGGCAGCAATTTCGTAGCGCGGAATTGTCAGAACCTGGCAGTCCGGTGCCTTCATCTGCAAGCAGTGCCCGAATATTGGCCATGGCGTAGGGCAGCGAGCCTGCAAAAAACGACTTCTGCTCATAAAGACCCCTGAAACCGTAGCAGCCGAGCACCTGCAAAGTCCTGAACAGCACAAAATAACGCAGTTTTCCGAAAAACGCCTCCCTGTCAATCTCCGCATATTTTCCGGCTTCGTCAAGATACTCCTCCAAAAGCGCGGCCCTCAGTGCGGAAGGGTATTCCGCTCTTGCCTGCCATAGGAAAGAGGCTAAGTCGTAGTAAACCGGACCGCGGTGACCTCCTTGAAAATCAATGAAATATGGCTCGCCGTCCTTGATCATTACATTGCGCGCCTGGCAGTCTCTCATCAGAAAACCGATATGTTTGCAGCCGAGAAGACGCGCCTTTAAAGCTTCAAAATCATTCTGCAGTCTCAGTTCGTCAAAAGGCAGTCCCGTCGCTTTCAGAAAACAATATTTGAAATAATTCAGGTCAAAATCAATCTGCTGCGCCCCGAATTCCTTCACCGGGCGGCATACGTCGAAATCAAGCGCAGCTCCTCCCCTGAACTGCAGGTCTGCAAGCCTGCGCACCGTCTTCTGCAGCAGCCCGTCAGCCAATAAAGTCTGAATCAGACGCTCCTGCAACTCCATAGCCGGCAAACTTGCCCCCTCGGCATCAGAAGACTGGGAAGCAGAGACGTCCTTTTTTATTTTTTCAATCCGGTCAAAAAGAATATTATCTCCCAAATCCTCCTGGATATATTCTAATCCGTCCCCGCTTACAGCATATACCTCCGGTACGGGCAGACCCTGGCTGCGGAAACAACGGCTCATCTCTACGAAAGCCCTGTTCTCATCCACGCCCGTACCGACAACTCCCATCGCAGAACGTCCCGATTTCCCGATAAGACGGAAATACCTGCGCGCACTCGCTCCTGTCCCTGACAAAGCCGTACAGGATGCGCATTTCTCTCCGAAATGTTCTTCAAAAAGCGTTGTTATTATCATTTTTATACTCCTTATTCAAATTTCCTTGCGAAATTACGCATTTTTATGGATAAAAACCCTAAATTTGCGTAATTTAAACTAAATGAAGTTATGCTCAATCACGCATATTGTTCGGACAAGTACCAGTACACGATGGGAAAGTCCTTTTACGACTGCGGAATGCAGGACAAAATCGCAGTATTCAATCTGTTCTATAGAAAAGCACCGGAAAACAACAACTGGGCCGTGGTGAGCGGTACCGACGATGTGGTGGAGATGATTCAGAACCTCGGAAATATGGATATGTCCTTTTTCGAGAAATTTCTCCCGGGCGAGGAATACAGGGATTTCAGGGGCTATCTTGCAAATCTGAAATTCACGGGCAATGTCTACGCCATGAGAGAAGGCGAAATCGCTTTCCCGACGGAGCCGATAATAATCGTCGAAGCCCCTCTTATTGAGGCTCAGATACTTGAGACCCCGATGCTTTGTATCATGAACCACCAGATGGCAGTGGCTACCAAGGCATCACGTGTATGCCGGGCCACAAACCGTCCGGTCAGCGAATTCGGTTCGCGCCGCGCCCACGGTCCTTGGGCGGCTATGTACGGAGCAAAAGCTGCAATCATTGCCGGCTGTGCAAGTACATCAAATATTCTGACAGGCGTGCAGTACGATTATGGCTCGACAGGCACAATGGCCCACAGTTTCGTGACCTCTTTCGGTTCGACGGTTGAGGGAGAATACAAGGCCTTCGACGCCTACATCAAGACCCACAGGAACGAGGGGCTGATACTGCTGATCGACACCTACGACACGCTCAAATGCGGAATACTCAATGCCATGAAGGCCTTCCGCGCCAACGGAATCGACGACAACTATCCTCAGGGTTATGGCGTCAGACTCGACAGTGGTGACCTTGCCTATCTCTCTGCAGAGTGCCGCAAAATCCTGGACGATAACGGGTTTACCGGATGTAAAATCTTCGCTACCAATTCTTTGGATGAATATCTGATTACCGACCTCGAAAGACAGGGTGCCTGCATAGATTCCTATGGAGTAGGTGACGCAATTGCCACCAGCAAGGCCGCACCTTGTTTCGGCAACGTCTACAAACTTGTGCAGATTGACGGCGTGCCTGTGCTCAAACGCTCCGAGGACCGCATCAAGCTGATCAACCCGGGCTTCCAGATTACCTACCGTATCACCAAGACCGACGGAGACGTGTTCAAAGCCGATGTGACCTGTCTGCGTGGTGACGGCCTTGAGAAGGAAATGCTTGCAGGCAAGCAGTTTACTATTTTCGACGAGCACGACCGCTACAAATACAAGACATTCGAACCTGGTACATACACCGTGCATGCTCTCCAGCAGCAGGTGATCAAAGATGGAAAGCCTTGCTACACAGAGCCGTCTCTCGCCGAGAAGAAGGCCTATTTCGACCGCACGCTTGCACATTTCAGCCCGTCGGAAAGACGTCTGATCAACCCTCATTATTTCAAGGTGGACATTTCAGACGACCTGCTGAATACGAAAATGGACATTATCGACCATCTCGTAAAGGAAATCAACGACTTCAAATTATAGTGGAATATGACAAATTCGGCACTTGTAGTAGTGGATATGCTCTACGACTTCATCGACGGCTCACTTGCCTGCGGACATGCTGGGGAAGCTGTAGCCAATACCTTGAAGTTCATTGATTTGCAAACCAGGAATCAGAACGGGGAGGACAATGAAATCCTCGATACTTTCCCCATTCTTTTCATCCGCGACCATCATCCTGCAAACCACAGTTCCTTTGCCGATTTCGGCGGGCAGTGGCCCGTGCATTGCGTTGCGGGGACTCACGGCGGTGAGATCCACAAGGACCTGCAGCCATACGTGCGTGAAGAACTGACTTTTGACAAAGGATGTGATGCGGCCTGCGAACAGTACAGCGGCTTTGAGGGACTCAACCCTGCAGGGCAGTCACTCGGTGAAATCCTCGGATTGCTTGACGCCACTGAAGTCTATGTCTGCGGCATCGCCACTGAATTCTGTGTCAGAAACACCTGTGAGGACCTCCTGAAAGCCGGCTTCAAAGTCAATCTGCTCGCCGACTGTATAGGCTGGGTCAACGAAGACGGTCACAAAAAGGCCATTGAAGAAATGCGCCACGAAGGAATCTGTATTTTGTGATGATTATTATTCCAAGAGGAATACATCCTCGCCTTCTTCGGCGAAGTAGAAGTTTTCACGGGCGAATTTTTCAAGGGTGTCCCTATTGTGCTTCAAAGCATTGATACGGGCATCCATTTCCTTTATCTGCTCCTGATACTCCTGTATCTGCCTTTCCTGGCGGCAGATTTCAAACTTTGCCTTGCTCCATGTGAAGACTGTATTACCCGGACCGACTATCCAGAGAATCAGGAAAACACTCACGGCAAAGACGCAGAACCACGCAAAATCTTTGTGCGGTCCGGTGAACCATGCTTTTATTTTCCCTGTTTTCTTCATTTTATTTCCTATTTCCCGCAAAAATAGTTAATTTTGGGGAATATTGGTTAAAGAAAGTATATAATATTTTAAAATAAGTAAGATGAAACCAACATTATTAGTATTGGCTGCCGGAATGGGAAGTCGTTACGGCGGACTCAAACAGATGGACGGACTTGGTCCGAACGGTGAAACAATCATTGATTATTCTATCTACGATGCGGTACAGGCCGGTTTCGGCAAGGTCGTTTACATCGTGAGGTCGTATTTCAAAGAGCAGATGGAGGCTCATGTAAAGGAAAGATATGCTAACGTGAAATGCTGTGACGGCACTCCTCTCGAGTTCGAATTCGTGACTCAGGAACTCAATAAAATTCCTGAAGGCTTTTCAATTCCTGAAGGCCGTGAGAAACCTTGGGGTACTGCCCACGCTGTGCTTATGGCCAAGGATGTCATCAAAGAGCCTTTCGCTGTAATCAATGGCGACGATTATTACGGAAAAGACTCTTTCCGTGTGCTTGCCGACTGGCTGAGGGCTCACGAGAACACTGAAGGACAGTTCTGCCTCGTAGGTTTCAAACTGGAGAATACGCTTTCCGAGAGCGGCGGAGTGTCACGAGGAATCTGCGCTGCTGACGCAAACGGAGTTCTTACCCATGTTGAGGAACACCACAAAATCCAGAAAGAGGAAGACGGACTTGTTCACGGCGACAATGCGCAAGGCGAGAGGGTGGTACTTGACGGCGGTGCTCTCTGTTCCATGAATATGTGGGGTTTCACTCCTGATTATTTCACCAAGAGCTACGAGATCTTCAGGACTTTCCTTGCAGAACGTGGAACTGAGTTGAAATCAGAGTATTATATCCCTTACGCAATTGACTGCATGATCAAGGACGGCACCGGAGCCACGGAACTGCTTTCCACTCCTTCACGCTGGTTCGGAGTGACTTTCAAAGAGGACCGTCCGGGCGTAGTCGCTAAATTTGCGGAATTTGCAAAAGACAAGATTTATCCTACTCCATTGTACGAATAATATGGGATTTTTCAAGAAATCACGCAACAGGTCATACGACTTGTTTTCTTCATACGCCTACTACGTTCCTGACGTGGTGGGCGTTGTTTGCCTCCTGCTGATGTTCCTTTTGGGCATGCTTCTCGGCTCCTGCGCCCAATTGCTTTTCGCCTTCCTGACGTCCACTGACATTGCAATGTCATACGGAATGCTGATTTCCTATCCGCTGATGTTCATTCCGCCTATGCTATACGCTTCGGCAAAAAGTCGCAGAAATGAGGGCTTTGACGCTGGAATCGCTATAGACAGCGCTCATTGGGGACGCTACAACGGATGGAAAATGGCTTTCATAGTGACGGCACTCACTTTGGCCTGCAGTTTCATGACTGACGGAATCAATGCTCTGATGCCTCCTGTAAGTGACAAGCTGAAATCCGTTTTAGAGGCGGTTATGAACGGTCCTGTATGGGTTTCTTTCATCTCGGTGGCCATTTTTGCTCCATTTTTTGAGGAGTGGCTCTGCCGTGGAATGATACTCCGTGGTTTGCTTCAGAAATACAGTCCGGCAACCGCTATCTGCATTTCCGCCCTGATTTTCGCCTTGATTCACGGCAATCTCTGGCAGGGAGTTGCCGCCTTTCTGCTCGGCTGTGTTTTCGGCTATGTCTACTATCGCACCGGCTCGCTCAAACTTACCATGCTCATGCACTGCGTCAACAATACTTTTGCGCTGGTACTTTCCAATATTCCTGCGCTGAAGGACTTCGATACAATGTTTGATGCAATGCATCTATGGTCTTACCTCCTGGTGACGGCTTGCGCGATAGTGATTGCTTTCTTCGGCATCGTCGCTCTTAGCAGCATTCCGCTTGCCGAGGGTAAACGCTGCAATTGCGATTCCGTTGAACCCTTAAATTCTGAAATAATAAATTCTTGAAGATGAACAGATTCAGACCATATATACTAATTTTAGCCATAGTCCTTTCCGGGCTGCTGGCCTACGGACTTTTTACTCTTCCGGGAGCGAAAGATGCTGATTATGCCGGTTTTTCTTCCGCAAGGGCAGTACGCGACATTGAAGTGATTTCCAAGGAGCACCATTCAGTCGCCAATCCGGAAGCCAGGGCCGAGGTCAGGGCTTATCTTGCTTCGCGTCTTGAACAGATGGGGGCGAAAGTGAATCTCTACCAATATGACAGCTGTTCAGGCCGTGGCTATGTTTTTGATGCTGTGGATGTGCTTGGCGAGTTTCCTCCTGTGGGAGACAGCTCTGCAGTGGAGTCCGCGACTTATATGATGATGGTTGCACATTATGATTCGCGTTATCATCAGGTTTTCTGCGGAGACACTGTGCTTTCCTACGGTGCGGCTGATGACGGTTATGGCGTGGCTGTGGCATTGGAGGCAGCCGCCCAGGCTTTGAAACAGCGCGAGAACTGGAACCAAGGCTTGAAAATCCTTTTTACTGATGCTGAGGAGGTCGGCATGGACGGTATGACCAATATCTGGGAGAAAAACCGAGAAGTGTTTGACAATGTGGGCTTTATCGTTAATATTGAGGCCCGTGGACCTTGGGGGCCGGCTCTGCTTTTCGAGACCTGTCCAGGCAATGCCAAAGTGCTTGACCTCTACAAGGCTGCGAAGTATCCTTATACCTATTCGCTCACGACAGTGGTCTATGGCTTCATGCCTAATTTCACTGATTTTACCATTGTGAAGGACGCTGTTCCGGGCATGAATTTCTCTACCATTACTGATGTGAACCATTATCACACCAATCTTGACAATTTCTCAAATGTCTCGGAGCGCTCGCTTCAGCATTACGGCGAGCAGATTGTTCCGGTTGCTATAAAATATCTCACTGATGCCCGCTACGCTGATCATGACGCGTTGAGGACTGCGGAGAATGACACATTCTTCACTGTTCCGGGCATAGGAAACCTGCGTTTCAGCAAGACCGTTTATCTCGTGATAAATATCGTGATTGCCGTGCTCTTCCTTTTGCTTTTCCTTTTAGAGATGTTCAGAGGCCGTTTCAACTTCCTCAAGGCCTTGGGTGCTGGCGGTTTCGTTCTCGGTTCTGCAATTGTCGTGCTTCTTTTCGGCGAACTTGTCGCCTGGGCGAGTGCTGAGGCTGCCGGCGTTCCGTTCAAGCTCTTCGGCATAGTTCAGGGCGTGATGGCCGACAATGCCATTATGATTGCAACTACAGTGCTGATGGCGGTCATTGCCGCTGCCGTGTATTTCATGCGCCGCAAGTCAGCGATACGTGCAACGATTTCCACATCCTTCCGTGACAGTGCCGCCCTCAGCGCAGCGAAAAAGCATGCCTGCAATGTGCTCTACGGCGTATTGCTGCTTCTTGCCGTGCTCAGCATCGTGCTTGTTTTCCTGCTCGGGGAGAACCTGATGTTCTTCATCCCGCTTGCCGCGACCACCTTGGCCATGATACTCTGGAGACTTACCACCGCGAAATTCTGGCTTCCTTTGGCTCTGGTTTTCATTCTTCTGCACGCATTCTCCTTCCTTTATGCGCTTGCAATGGCCTTAACTATCGGAGCTTTCGGCGCCGTGCTTATGCTCGCTTTTTTAGACGTGCTGGTCATCATCCCGTTATGTGATCTTTACCTTACGGCAGCAAAGGCCAAAAGGTAGTCTGTCCGACAGAAGATGAAGTTTTGAATTATTCAAAATTATTTTTAGGGGAATTACTTGCGGATAAAATAAAATTTGCTATATTTGAACGATATTTCATAATGGAATGTCAATAAAAAATTTTTTATAGTATGAAAGAATTGAAAGGTACTCAAACTGAAGCCAATCTTCAGACAGCGTTTGCCGGTGAATCTCAGGCACGCAACAAATACACTTATTATGCTTCAAAGGCAAAGAAGGACGGTTATGTTCAGATTGCCGCTCTTTTTGAAGAGACTGCAAACAATGAAAAGGAGCATGCAAAAATATGGTTCAAGCTTCTTCACGGCGGTGAGATCGCTTCGACAGAGGCAAATCTATTGGATGCTGCCGAGGGCGAAAATTACGAGTGGACAGATATGTATGCAGGTTTTGCAAAGACCGCTCACGAGGAAGGTTTCGAGGACATAGCCCTGCTTTTCGAGCAGGTGGCAGCCATCGAAAAAATGCATGAGGAGCGTTACCGCAAGCTTCTTGCAAATGTTCAGGGTGGCCTCGTTTTCTCTAAGGAGGACGACCAGATCTGGGAATGTTCAAATTGCGGACATATCGTGATAGGCAAGAAAGCTCCCGAGCTTTGCCCTGTCTGCAAGCACCCTAAGAGCTACTTCAAGATCCACGCTGCCAACTATTAATCGTAGCGATTATTGCTTTTTTGATTACATCAGCCGGGCTTTTCGTCCGGCTTTTATTATGTATTAATACTTTTGATCAGCAGTGCCTATGACATCGGGGAGAGCGTTCCGCTACGCTACACTAAGCGCTTCGCTTAGTCTCCCCTCATGCCATAGGCACTGCTGCTTACTCTATGTATTAATGTTAAATTTTGAAAAAACGCTTCCTCCGGGCTAGTGCGATTCTTGTTTTCTACATCCCGTCCACGTTTCTGGCCCTTTTTGAGGACAGCTCCTCATTTTTTTGCCTCCCGAGCGTAAAATTGCCGTTTTTCATGGACAGGAATTCAGTTTGTGGTGGCGGGAGGCTCTTCTATCGGTCAGGTTTCGGTGCGTGGCTGCCGGCTGGTCTGCGGATTCTGCAGCTGCTTTAGCATTTCAGTTAAGCAACCAGTCACAAATATATAGTAAGAGAACGCAAAATAGAAAAAATAATATTCCCAAAATAAGGAATATCCATATGCCTTCTGGGAATACCATTATCCCAATAAAGAAAATAATTACCTCCACAATTGCAAGGAGTGTCATTAGCTTTTTAGCGAATTCTGTCAGTTTCATGTTCTTTTAATCGTCAAATTGTTCCCGTAGCTTTTTGAGTAACCATATTAGCAAAAAAATTATGGCAAGACAGATGTCTGTACCAAAAATAAAAATCTTACCTATGGTCCAAATGAAGTCATTATTTATCCAATGGGCAAGTAAAGCTGTTGCTATAAGTCCTATGATATTTAGGATTCCTAATAGGGTTAATAAAAATTTGTCCTGTCCACTCATTTGTTACGAAAAAATTAAAAACTTTGGCCGAATCAGTCGAAATTACTAAAAATATTTTATTGTTACAATCCGTTGGCGGCGCCGTCGGTGCAGAACTGTTTGCGGCCGCAGGTTTTGCAGTGGGCTCCCATCCAGACTTTGTCGAACTGGTCTATAGCGGCCTCGACTAAGCTTGGGTCATTGGTGAGGATGCCGGCTTCGAAATTGCGGCGGCGGTCACTTTTCATGCCTATGCCGGCGCCGGTGAGATTGGCTGAGCCGATGTATGCCGTTTCACAGTCGAAAACTATCAGTTTGAAATGCACCCTTGGGCAGAGAAGACGTTCCATTCCGGTGAAGAGTACCGGGTATTTGTCGTGGTCTTCGCGGAAAGCGGGGCCGGGCTGCTTCGCGTAGATGAGTCGGATTTCGACTCCGCGTTTGACAAGGCCGGCAAGCACTTCTAATAGCGGCACTGTCTCTCCGCCGTTGTTGACATAAAGGTCTTTGATGTCGGCTGTGCCGATCCATAGGGATTTTCTGACCCCTGCGATGCGTGAAATGACGTCGTTGTAGTGTGCGCTGTCGGCTATGTATCGTGTGAATTGCGGCATAGTGGTTTTCTTTATTAAGGACAAATTTACATAAAATCTTACAATTTTGATAATGTGCAAGATTTCTCGACTACGCTCGAAATGACAATTGTCTGCTTTGAAAAAGAAAGTATATAAAACTTTTGCTCATTGTAGCAGAAAGCAGTATTTTTGCGGCAGTTTTTGAAACGGGTCCCGGTATGAATCTGGGAAGACCCTGAAATATGGTGTTAGTTGGTGAAGGAATATGGCTCATCGTAGTGTAAATATGACGTCCGGCCCGCTTTTGGGCAAAATTCTGCTGTTCTCGCTGCCGCTGATTGCGAGCGGTATACTGCAGCAGTCGTTCAATGTTGTGGATGTTGCTGTAATTGGAAATTTTTCCACGAGTCACGCCATTGCGGCAGTCGGAAGCAACGGACCGGTAATCAGTATCATAGTGAACCTTTTCCTCGGTATTGCCGTGGGAGCCAATGCGGTGATTGCCAGATATATAGGCGAGAAACGTCTGGACGATGTGAAGAAATCCGTGTCTACGGTCGCGATTGTCTCTCTTGTTTCAGGCCTTCTCCTTGTGCTGCTCGGCCTGGGACTGTCCCGCCCGATATTGGAGGCGATGAGTGCGCCGCAGGATGTGATAGATTTGGCATCCCAATACCTGAGAATATATTTCTGCGGCATGCCTTTCATTATGATTTACAATTTCGGAGGCTCGATTCTGCGAAGTACAGGTGACACTGCCAAGCTTTTCTATTCTCTGCTTGTGGCTACGGTCTGCAACCTTGCGCTTGACCTGCTCTTTGTGGGCGTCTTCTATTGGGGAGTGCCAGGGGTGGCATGGGCGACGGTCATAGCCAATGCCGTGAATGCTGCCATCATTGTATGGTTCCTGAAGAGGGAGCCTGAGCCATACAAGCTTCATCTGAATCCCCGAAAATGGGAAATGTCCATTCCCGCTCTGAACGAAATGCTGCGTATAGGCATTCCTGCGGGTCTGCAGGGCATGGTATTCTCGATTTCAAATATTTTCATCCAGTCAGCCATCAATAAATTCGGAGCTGACGCCATCGCCGGTTCTTCCGTCGGCCTGACCTTCGAGACCTACTGCTATTACATTATCGTCGGTCTCAACGGTGCTGCCATCGCTTTCACCAGCCAAAACTACGGAGCAGGGCTGCAGGACCGCTGCAAACGTGTCTGGACCATCTCTCTGCTCTGCGGTTTCATTCTCTGCGGACTGGCGAATGTGTTTTTCGTGCTCAACGAAGACTGGGCCTTCCGACTTTTCACCTCCGACCCGAATGTCTTCCCATACGCTTCAATCAGACTACATCACGTTCTGTTATTTCAGTCATTGATAGCGACTTATGAGATTTCTGGCTCATATATGCGAGGCCTCGGCTATTCTGTCATTCCTATGTTTCTGACCATTTTCGGTACCTGCGTGTTGAGGCTCAGCTGGATATGGATTTTCCCTCACATCGCCAACAGTTTCGCTATGCTTCTCAACATTTATCCCATCACCTGGGTGGCCACCGGCATTTTTGTCCTCACCGCAGCCTTCATCGTCCAGCACCGCGTGTTCAAAACTTCCACAAAAGTCCGCATTGATTACTGAAGATGTTCCGCCAAAAGATATAACGGATTGAAAAAAATGTTATTTTTGTAGGACGGTGTGTGTCAATTTTTTGCTGCATGCTGTAAATTATTAATTTTTAAAGGATGGCATTATGAAATCTGAATCATTTTTGGCTCTTTTGGCAGGAACTGCAATGGGCGTGGTAATCGGTATGTTGATTGCTCCGGAAAAAGGCTCTGACCTCAGAAAGAAGGTGAAAGAGAGCGTCGATGAAGGAAGTGAATCCCTGAAAAATGCAAAAGACAGGATTGTTGATAAATTGAAGGATTTAGAGAGCGCCTTGGCTCAGGGGGTTCAGGAAAATGCTGCAGCTTCTGAGGCTCCGGAAACGGAAATGCAGGAAACTGAAGAGCAATTTTTAGAGGAAGCATAATGGAGAACGATTTCACAAAACCGGCTCAGGACCTTGGCAAAACCGCCGCCGAGTACGTGGATCTGAAAATCGACGAGCTGAAACTGAGGACTGCGAAGGGACTTTCGGTGGCTTCGCAAAAGTTGATTGTGGCCATATTGCTCATCACTTTGGCGGGTATAGTGCTGACAGCCGCAGCTTTCGGAGGAGTTCTGCTCATCGGCAAGCTAATCAATGATTATGCTGCCGGAGCGTTTATTGTCGCGGGATTTTTCCTCATAGTCCTGATTGTGCTTTTCCTGCTGAGAAACAAATTGTTCATGGGAGGCCTGGTCAATATGTTTGTACGTCTGTTTTTTGAAGAGAAATGATGAAATATTCGGAGATAAATAGCCTTGCGGCTCTGGACGCGGCGAGGGAGACTTTGTCCGTCAAAATCCAGCATAAGGAGAAGGAATTTGTGAACAAGTACGAGAAGACAAAAAAATCGTATACGACTGCTTCAATGACGTCTTTTGCCCTTCGAAGCGTGTCTTCATTGATTCCGTTTGACAGGATTGCGCTATGCCTTGTCAGGAGGGCAATCCGTGCTTTGGGAAAGTGATTTGATATGGCGGAAGCAATGGAAAAGGACAGCCGCTTTCTGTTGGCTGAAAAATATGTGCAGGAGACAGGTAAGTCCGTGTTTCTGACCGGAAAGGCCGGAACGGGCAAAACCACTTTCCTGAGGCATATTGTGGCCGAAACAACCAAGCGCTGTGCGGTTGTGGCTCCAACCGGAGTCGCTGCGGTGAATGCAGGCGGTGTGACCATTCATTCTTTTTTCCAGCTCCCTCTGTGTCCGTATCTTCCTGACGTCAAGGAGCTTGTGACCGAATATCAGATTCCCGAGAAATACCGTACCCTGCGCAAAGAAAGAATTCAGATTCTGCGTACCTTGGATCTGCTGATTATCGATGAGATTTCCATGGTCCGCGCAGATGTTCTTGATGCCGTCGATGCCACTCTAAGACGCTACAGACGCGATGACAGGCCTTTTGGCGGAGTCCAGCTCCTGATGATTGGCGACATCCAGCAGCTGCCTCCTGTGGTGACTGATGCGGAGAAGCCTTATATGGAGCAGGTATATCCGTCTCCTTTTTTCTTCAACTCAAAAGCCCTCCAAAGATTGCAGTATATAGTAATCGAACTGCAGAAAATCCACCGTCAGAGCGATGCGGAGTTCATGTCCATTCTGAATGACATACGTTCCGCTTCTCCGTGCCGTTCCACTCTCCGGACCCTGAACGGCAGACTCGACCCGGACTTCGTGCCTCCGGAAAATCCGCATTGGATACGTCTTACTACGCATAATTACCAGGCGGATGCCGTGAACATGGAGAAGATGGATGCTCTGAAAGGCAAGCCGGTCTCCTTTGACGCTGAAATAGATGGAAATTATCCCGAAAATTCCTATCCGGCAGATACTTCCCTCGTACTTAAAGTCGGTGCTCAGGTGATGTTCACAAGGAATGACACTTCCGGGGACAGATTGTATTATAATGGTAAAATAGGTACTGTTACAGCCCTCAAACCGGATATAGTCGTTACTGATGAGGAAGGGAATGAAATTGTCGTTCAGAAGGAAAAATGGGAAAACATCAAATATGATATTTCTTCGGAAGACAATGAAATCAAGGCGCTTGTAGACGGCACTTTCACTCAGTATCCCCTTCGTCCGGCCTGGGCGATCACCATCCACAAAAGCCAGGGACTGACTTTTGACAGAGTGGTCATTGACGCCGGAAAAGCCTTTTCTTTCGGCCAGGTCTATGTTGCGCTGTCCCGTTGCCGTACGCTCGAGGGGATAGTGCTCTCGTCACCTATCAGTTCGCGCTGTACTTTCAGCAATCAGGAAGTCGCTGCTTTTGAGAATTCCTACACTACTGAGGAGATGGCAAAGGCCGGATTTGACCGCTGCCGTCTTGATTTCTTTACTGAAAAACTCTGTGAAGCGTTCAATCTGAAACGTCTGAAGTATCTCTACGGCAAACTGAACGGTATCTGGCAGAATGAGCTTGTGAGACTTTTTCCTACGCTGTCGAAAACTTTCGGAAGTCTTGCGGACACGACTCCGGATACTGAGATTAAAGGTTTCAATGAATTATCTGAAATCGGCGTGCGTTTCCAGACCCAGCTCAAGCGGATAATAGACGCGGACGGGACGAATAATACTGATGGAGTCCTGGCCGGTCGTATCAACAAGGCCGCTGCATATTTCGCTGGACAACTCTCTGCCCTGGCGAAAATTGCCGCTCCTATGGCTTTGGCTGAGATTGAAAATAAGGAGACAAGGAAAATTTTCAAAGTGGCGTTTGAGAATTTTCTTAAAGAATTGAAATTCAGAATTTTGCTCTATGACGATATTGTCTTGTCCGGCTTTGATGTCAAACGTTCCACCAAAATAAAGACGGACAGCGAACTGGAGCAGCTCCGCACTCTCAAAGCTCTTGTGAAAGCTTTGAACTCCATTGTTGAAGGCGGGGAGGAGAAAACTGAAGGCAAAAAGAAGAACGCTTCAGCGGATGATGCTGGGACAACGAAGGCTGAAATGCTTGAAAGCAGGCATCCTGAAGTATTGGAAGCTTTGGTTGCATGGAGAAAGGAAAAATACACCGCACTCGGCGTTCCTGCCTTTATGGTCATGCACCAGAGAACCTTGATCCAGATTTCAAATATCCTCCCGCAATCCAAAGAGGAACTTCTGCAGGCCGATGGCTTCGGCAAAGCCAAATGGGACAAATACGGCCAGGAAATCCTTGAATTGCTCGCCAAGTTTGGAAATAATCTGGACATCCGTTAAGTGTCCGGGATCACTTCACGCTGCATTTCGTGCTTTGGCTGTGAGGCAGTGGCGCTTTTGTTGTATGTTTTGATTACTAAGAGGGCTGACTCCTATAATAGGTGCCAGCCCTGATTTTGTCTAAGCTCAAAAAGTTGTATCGGACAGGAATACGCAGAACTGATGAATTAATACGACCCTCAAATTCGCACATTATATATTATAGTGTTACGCTATGAAACTTATTTTCCAGCTTCTTCATACGCACAATCAGATCATTGAATGACGGCTTTTTCCCAAAGATCATTGCGGAGCTCATTGTGTTGTAGTCGGCTTCCCATATTTTGACAATGTCAGGGCGAGGCACTAAGATTATCCTGCTTCGGATGTCGGGCGTATAATCTACTCCTTTTACGCTTGTGAAAATTTCTCGGTGGTGCCGGATGGATTCCCAAAGTGCGTCATCTCTGATGGCAGCTTGTGCAAAACCCTCGTCCATCATCTTTGAAAGGTCATATAGATGCCTTGACTTCCTCCCGGCATTCATTCCGTGTCCTTCCACGGAGAATAGTTCGTGTATCAGAAATGCTTTTTCCAGAAAAGTCTTGGATGCCAATGCTGTTGAGACGTTGCTGTTGACAAGAGATGTCCGGATACTTGGGAAAAGCTGTTCAACCATACTGTGAACTTGAGCCGGGGTGTTTGGCTCAATGAGTGAACGCGCCCCCATCTCAATCATAACTACAGGAGAGAGGTAGTTTAATGGTTCTGCCCAGGCGCTTTTGTATTTTACATATATTTTTCTTGGCTCAGGATAGGTGTCATCACCGGCTCCGTCAGGCTGGACTTCAATTGAGCATTCATCGGCTAATCCGTATTGCTCTATAGCCGTCTGGAGTTGTGTACTGAAGGTTTCTCTAACGAATACTGATGACGCTTTTCTCAGTTTCTTGATTTGTCTTTTTGTCAGGTCTCCTTCCAGCCCGAACAGTGTACGGTCTACTGCGAGGTCTATATCTTCGGAGAAACGTTCAATCAATCCCCAGACTTTGCTGAGTGATGTTCCGCCTTTAAAAATCAGGCTTTCGGCAATCGGGAGGGAAAAGACTATCTGGAGAATTGTCGTCACCCATATATCTTTTTCTATAGCCTGCGGAGGCAATCCGTATTGAGCGGACGCTTGTTGCAGGACCATACGCTTGTCTTCTGTCGGGAGTTTGAAATAATTATTCATAGGCGTTGATTACAATATTTCTGATCCATACCGGCATAAGCTTCAAGTCTGCAAGTACGGATTCTTTGTCTTCTTGTCTCAAAAGTGTTTCAATTTGTTTGATTTGGTCTTCTGTGACGTTTTCTTTCTTTATTGATTTCAGTGCGGAGGTCACTAACATTGCAAGACGGTTCTGGAAGGCAAGATTCTTAGGAGCTGTCTTTTTGAATGTGATTCCCCGTCCTTCTGAGATTTCAATGCTGCGGGATGGGCCGTCAGTCAGATAAACAAAGTTCATAGGAACTTGAGTGGAGAGTCCAAGTGCATTCAGAGCATATTCACCTGTAGGGACGATGCGGGCGTGTGTGCGTTCCGCCAAAGCATCTGCAATTTGCTCATACGATGGCTTGATTACGCCCAGTCCGAGCCTTGTGTCTATTTCAGGGTAGCAATAGATTCCTTGAGCAACTCTGATGATTTCACCGGCATTGGACAGGCGCAATAGAGTCTGTCTGACAGCTTCGGGGGTACCCATTCCGACAAAATCATCAGCAAAGAATATTTTTCCTCTGCCGAATGACTTTATGGTTGCTCCAATATTCTGTGATGTGTTTTGCATAACAGTTAAGTTGTCACAAAAATAAACAACTTTTGTGACAATGCAAAACTTTTATTTCATAAAATCATGAAACGTGCGGAAATATCGTCCATATGCCCGATAGAGATAAAAAATAGGCGGCAAGCCTTTGATTATGAAAAGCCTACCGCCTAAATCGTTAATAATCAGTGTAATACACTATCCTTATTTGACGTTCTTTATAGCAGCCTGCGCCGCAGCGAGGCGTGCAATCGGAACGCGGAATGGTGAACATGAAACGTAGTTCAAACCGATCTTGTAGCAGAATTCTACTGAAGCAGGATCACCGCCGTGTTCACCGCAGATACCGCATTTGAGGTTTTCGCGGGTTGAGCGGCCTTCTGTTACAGCGTAGTTGATGAGTTTGCCGACAGCCTTGGTATCAAGACTCTTGAATGGATCGTAATCCAAAATCTTGTTGCCGAGGTAGTCACCCATGAAGGTTCCGACATCGTCACGTGAGAATCCGAAGGTCATCTGGGTGAGGTCGTTGGTACCGAATGAGAAGAACTCAGCTGTACGGGCCATCCTGTCTGCTGTGAGGGCAGCACGTGGAATCTCAATCATAGTACCGAACTTGTAAGCCATTTCGAAGCCGAACTGAGCTGCAACTTCTGCACGGATCTTCTCGCAGATGGCTTTCTGGAAACGAAGCTCTCTTTCTGAGATTGTCACAGGAACCATGATCTCAGGCATAGGGTTGAGGCCTTCTTTCTTGAGTTCTGATGCTGCAGTGAAGATTGCACGGAACTGAGTCTCTGAAATCATAGGGTAAGTGATGTGAAGACGGACTCCGCGGTGACCCATCATAGGGTTGACCTCGTGAAGTGATTCACCTCTCTTCTCGATTTCTGTCTCAGGAATGCCGAGCTCTTCTGCAAGCTCTTCTTTCTTCTCCTCAGTCTGTGGAACGAACTCGTGAAGAGGCGGGTCCAAAAGACGGAAGGTAACAGGCTTGCCGTCCATTACTTTCATGGTGCCTTTGACAGCAGCTTTGATGAACGGCTCGAGCTCTGCAAGAGCGGCCTTTCTCTCTTCGTCAGTCTTTGAAAGAATCATCTTGCGGAGTTTTGCAAGCGGAGTCTCTGAGTTTTTGCCGTAGAACATATGCTCGATACGGAACAGACCGATACCTTCAGCGCCGAAGCTGATTGCGCGCTCTGCATCCTCAGGGGTATCAGCATTGGTTCTGACTCCCATAGTGCGGAACTTGTCGACGATTTCCATGAATTTCACGAAACGTGGGTTGTTTGAAGCGTCCATGGTGTCGATTGCAGTTGCATATACGAGACCTTTTGCACCATTAAGTGAAAGGACGTCACCCTCTTTGTAGACAACATCGCTGCCTTTGAAAGTGAAAGTCTTGGCCTCGAGGTTGATCTGGAGTTTGTCGCAACCTACGATACAGCATTTACCCCAACCGCGTGCAACGAGGGCAGCGTGTGAAGTCATACCGCCGCGCTGGGTAAGGATACCTGCGCAGGCTCTCATACCTTCAACGTCCTCAGGTGAAGTCTCCTCACGTACGAGGATGGTCTTGATTCCTTTTGCGTTGGCCTCCATAGCAGCCTCTGAAGTGAAGACAATCTTACCTACGGCACCGCCAGGTGAAGCAGGAAGACCCTGGGCAACGACTGTAGCCTTCTTCTCTGAAGCAGGGTCGAGGATAGGGTGGAGAATCTCATCGAGCTGGGCAGGTGAAAGTCTCATTACAGCCTCTTTCTCGTCGATCATGCCTTCCTCAAGCATATCCATTGCCATGTTGAGGGCAGCGATGCCTGTTCTCTTGCCGATACGGCACTGGAGCATCCAGAGTTTGCCGTCCTGGATAGTGAACTCGATGTCCTGCATATCGTGGAAGTGGTTCTCAAGGTGCTGGCGGATGTCGTCAAGCTCTTTGTAAACCTCAGGCATTGCAGTCTCAAGAGATTTGAGATCTTTGTTGTGGTCATTCTTGGTAGCCTCGTTGAGTGGGTTAGGAGTACGGATACCTGCAACGACATCCTCTCCCTGTGCATTGATAAGCCACTCTCCATAGAACTTGTTGTCACCGTTGGCAGGGTTACGTGAGAAAGCCACACCTGTAGCGGATGTCTCGCCCATGTTACCGAATACCATTGACTGTACGTTTACCGCTGTACCCCAATCATCAGGAATTCCCTCGATTTTACGATATGCGATTGCGCGTTTTCCGTTCCATGATTTGAATACGCCGCCGATTGAACCCCAGAGCTGGGCTTCTGCGCTGTCAGGGAATTCCACGCCGAGAACTTCTTTAACGCGGACTTTGAATTTGTCGCAGAGGTCTTTCAACTCTTCTGCAGTGATGTCTGTGTCTGATTTGTAACCTTTAGCCTCCTTGAGCTCTTCCATCATTCTGTCGAGCTGCTGGCGGATGCTCTGACCGTCCTCAGGCTCAATGCCTTCAGCTTTCTCCATTACAACGTCTGAATACATCATAATGAGACGACGGTATGCGTCATATACGAAACGCGGGTTGTTGGTTTTTGCAATCATGCCAGGGATAGTCTCTGAGCAGAGACCGATGTTGAGGATGGTATCCATCATACCAGGCATTGAGCTTCTTGCACCTGAACGGCAGCTCACCAAAAGCGGATTTTCCTTGTCCCCGAACTTCATGCCCATGATTTCCTCAGTGGCTTTCAAAGCCTCGGCAACCTCAGCCTTGAGTGCGTCGTTGTAACCGCCTCCAAGCTCATAATACTCTGTACAGCATTCAGTCGTGATGGTGAAGCCTGCAGGTACAGGGATGTTCAACTTACACATTTCTGCGAGGTTTGCACCCTTTCCGCCGAGGAGTTCACGCATCTTGCCGTCACCTTCAGCGTTTTTTCCGCCGAAGCGGTAAACTCTTTTCTTAATGTCCATAATATTTGTCTGTTAAAAATAATTTTTCAAAACGGTGCGCAAATTTAGTGTTTTTTGCTCTAATTCTAAAAACTTTTTGGTCTTTAGTATAAAAAACATAGCGACCAAGATCCCTCGACTTCGGGATGACAAGGCTGCGCTTGGGATGACAAGGCCTTGCCTCGCCCGTGAGGACTGACTACAACAATTTGGCGGCGAGGTCGGAAAGCTCGCTGCGTTCACCTTTGGTGAGGTTGATATGGCAGAACACAGCCTGGCCGCTCATTTTATCGTTGAGGTGGCTCAATCCGTTGCTCCATTGGTCAAGGTAAGGAGCGTCTATCTGATAAATATCTCCTGTAAATACGATTTTCGTGCCCTCTCCGGCGCGTGTGATAATGGTCTTGACCTCGTGAGGAGTAAGGTTTTGCGCTTCATCCACAATGAAATAGACCTTGCTTAGACTCCGTCCGCGTATATATGCCAACGGGCTGATCTCCAGTTTGCCGGTGTCCAGCATCGCGTCGATTTTCTCCGCCTGTCTGCTGCCCGGCTTGAAACTGCCTTTGATAACTCCGAGATTGTCCATTAGCGGCTGGATAAATGGTGACATTTTGCTTTTCTGGTCACCTGGAAGGAAACCTATTTCCTGATTGCCGAGTATGACCGTAGGGCGGGTGAGTATTATCTGGTCGTATGCATTCGCCTGCTCAATTGCGGCGGCGAGGGCAAGCAGGGTCTTTCCCGTGCCGGCGCCTCCTGTCAGCGAAACTAATTTGATGTCCGGATTAAGACATGCGTCCAAAGCCATTTTCTGCTCGTCATTGCGAGGGCCGATACCGCTGGCGTACTGTTTCCTGATAAGCTGCAGACGCTCGGACGCGGCATTGTATCTTGCACATACAGTGTGTTTTCCGTCGCCCTGAGTCCAGAAGAATCTGTACAGCTGGTTAGGCTTCGGAGTGACGTCGAATATTCCTTTTACAGCTACGGAACCGCTGCCGTAGGCCAATTCATGTAGTTTTGCGGGATCCACGTCGTCCACATAGATTATGTCCTTGTGGAGCGTGCCGTCGATATTGTCATCACCGAGTTTGTCCGTAAGATAGTCCTGGGCAGCCATACCTACGGATTTCGCTTTCATTCTGAGATTGACATCCTTGGTCACGAGGGCCGTGAAACGTCCAGGATTGTTGTCGCGCACCCACATTGCCGTGGAGAGTATGCGGTGGTCCTGGATGTCGTCCACAAAGCATTTCGCAAGTTCATCAGGAAAAGGATGGTTCACCTCCACCTTGATGTCTCCCTGACCTTTGCCGAGCGGAACTCCTTCCTTTCCGAAATTCCTGCCTGTGGTCAGCCTGTCAATTTCCCTCATGAAGCCCCTTGCATTGTAGCTGAGGGCGTCATTTCCTTTTTTGAATTTGTCCAGTTCCTCAAGCACTGCCATCGGAATCACCAGATCATTGTCCTGAAAACGGTGTATGCACCTGAAATCGTGCAGGATGATATTGGTGTCAAGGACGAAAATTTTCGGTAACTTGCCCATATTTTTGTGTTATAATAATATGTGTTTCTTTGTAAAAATGCGTAATCAGTCTTCACCTTCCTTCACCTCATCGCTTGCTGCCGCAAAAAGCGAACTTACGATGGCGGCGATTCCGTCCGGATGTCTGCTGTTGACCTTGATGGCTCCCGCATTTGCCTCTGAGGGTGTTCCGAGCGAATAATATGCCACATCCTGCAGCAGCATCTGTGTGTCGAAATAATCCAGGTCGCTTGATTTGACCTGTAGCAGCACTCCAGGCACCTCGCCGAAGAGTATATGTATCTCATCGCAGCCCTTGTATGCTTCCATTATTCCTTTGATATTCAGCTCGACGCCTGCCTTTTCGCTGCACATCAGAGCCGCGGCCGTTATCAGCCCTCCCTCTCCGACACTGCGTCCGGCCAAGATGATTCCGTCCTCCACCATTTCGCGTATAACCTCGTAGCAATCAATGAAATAATCCGGCGCATCGTTCTTTGGCGCATCTCCTGCATTCACGTCATAGCACTCGGCAAGCAGAGATGCCCCCAATTTGTATGCAGACGTATCGAACGGCACATAAATCAGGCGGCTGTTTTTCTCCTCCGCGAACTTGTCCGGACATTGTCTGCCTTCTCCGACCCACACTTCTCCATGGTCCATAAATTCTTCCTCCTGAATGCCGCGCTCGGCCTCTTCATCCACCATCACATCAATGCTCAGCGTGCTTTCCCCGTCGGTCTCGTCCACGCAGTATCCTAATAGGTTCACTCCCAAATCATAGATGTAATCCGCTGCAGCACCTGCACTTCTGTAGAACGCCGCCATATTTCCTACCGGCCTCATATTCCACTGCCAGTACAGCACCAAAGCTATATTGTCCAAGGTGAAATGTCCCTCCGACCAAAGGGTGTCAATGATTTTTCCTGCGATATGTCCACGCGTATATGATTCGGGCACAAGCAGTTTGAATGCCTGTACCTCCAGACCGAGTTCTTCTTCATCCTCGACGGCGGGTTTTCTTTCCTGCAGCGCGGTGAGGCATCTCGACAGATACTCCTCAGCCTTCGCCTTGTCATATTGCACAGTGCTGAGCGGCGCTTCAGTCGCTTCATCCACAATGTCGTCGAATTTTTCGCGCGGCATCTGCGGCTTTTCGTCCATACATTCGTTCAAAAGTTCAGCCGGAGTGGCTTCCTGTAGCGCACCGTCAATGATGTAGTGCGAGTAAATTGCGTTTTCGTTTTTCTCCATCAAAAAAATAATGTATTTGTAATCCGTAAAAAACTGCCGTTGGAAGTTGTTCATAACTTTCACAGCTAATATTTCGAAGATTACTGAAATTCAAGGTAAAATTAATTATTTTTGTATTTCAAAACAAGAAAACAGGTTGAAATGGCTAATTTTTTCTCATTTACGGAAGAAGAATATTCTGAAAAACGATATAATGAAATGATTGAGGCTCTTATGGGGCGTTTCAAATCGTTTCAGACTGCGGGCTCTACGGCGTACAAACCTGGGCTGGAAAGAATGGAATTTATGGACAGCCTGATGGGACATCCGCATAGAAAATATCAGACTGTGCATGTGGCGGGGACCAACGGCAAGGGCTCGGTTTCCAATATGTTGGCTTCGCTGCTTGCGGCGTCCGGGAAGAAGGTAGGATTGTACACTTCGCCTCATATTTCGGATTTTCGCGAGAGAATGCGCATCGTGACGGATGAAGCTGTGCAGCTGATTGCACCTGAGGAGGTTTGGGCTTGGGTGAGGCAGTGGGGCGAGACTTGCGAGCATCTGGATTTGTCTTTTTTTGAGATAACTACGGCTATGGCTTTCGACTGGTTTGCGCGTCGGGGCGTGGATGTAGCGGTGATAGAAACAGGTCTGGGCGGACGTCTGGACAGTACGAATATCATCACTCCGGTGCTTAGCGTGATTACGAATATAGGACTGGACCACTGCGATATTTTGGGCTCGACCCTGCCGGAGATTGCGTTTGAGAAGGCGGGCATAATCAAGCCGGGCGTGAATGTGGTCGTTGGTGAGAGCGGCAGGGAAATTGACGCTGTGTTTGAGAGAAAGTTCCGCTACAGTAATATGGACGGAACTATGGCGCCGGGCTGTGTGCCCCAGACTGATGTGGCGCTTGTGTTTGCAGACAAGACTGTGCCGCGTCTCTGGGATGACTGGAAGGATATGATGGCGGCGATGGATCTGCAGGGCAGCTATCAGAAGAAGAATCTGCGGACTGTGCTTGCTGCGGCGGAATTGCTGCTGCCAGAATTGCCGGATGAGGCTGTGAAGTCTGCGATTGGGCATACTGCGGCAAGGACGGATTTTCATGGACGTTGGGAAGTGCTGAGTGCTCCGGGTGCTGAGGTGAGGATTATCGGTGATATCGGTCATAATGAGCATGGCCTGAAATACAATTTCGCCCAGTTGCAGTCTATGCTGGACCGGAGTGAAATCAGCTCGCTGACAATGCTTTACGGTTCCGTTTCGGACAAGGATGTGGCGGCTGTGCTGAAGCTGATGCCGCGGGGTAGGGTGCGGATAGTGTTCACCCGGGCGCGTGGTACAAGGGCTATGCCGGCAGAGGCTGTTGCTTCCGAATATTGTGAAGTCTGCGCGGCTGCAGGGTTTGAGCCTATGCCTTATATGGTAAGCGGCACGGTAATTGAAGGCTTGGCTTTGGCGCGGAAAGCTGCGGCTCCGACGGAAGACAATCCCGCTCCGATGATTTATATCGGCGGCAGCACATACGTTCTGTCGGAGGCCATTGCAGCGTTGTAACATTGACATGATTGCAGCACTAACGTAAAAATTTTTGATAGTATGAAAAAATATTTATTAATCCTTTTATCTTCAATCATTATCCCTTTGGGAGTGAATGCGATGAATATGAATAATGACAAGGATATCACGAAACTTTGGACTCAGTATGACAGGGCTGAGGAGGCTGACAAACCTAAGGACCAGCTGAAGATTCTGGATGAAATCAAGACCCAGGCTGCCGCCCACAGGCTAACCGCGGATTTTTACCGTGCAGTGACACTTTACAGGGAGGTAACGGTAAATACAAACTGGAAACTGGCAGACAAGGCAAAAGCGCGGATGGAAAAGGAAATTCGTGACTATGACGAGCCTGTGCTGACTTTCCAGCTTTTCCATTCATACAGCGATGCGGATAAAACGGTGGAGTTTATAAAGAGGGAGTCCGGACGTCTCAAGGCTGCGTCAAATCCTGATATATGGAATAAAACCCTGCCGTCCTCTTCAAATGTCGATTTGATACGCGGCACTTTGACTTGTGATTATGACTATGTGCTGTGGGCTTTTTTCATGAAGAATTACACCCGTAATCTTTCAGGCCATTCCGCTGCTTTCGGTTTTGTAAAGAATGAATTGGAGACAGTTGTGAAAGGAAAGTACCCTCAGGAGCCTCTTTTTGAATTTATGATGATTGATACGCTGAAAGACGGGCGGAAAGAGGCATGGGAGGCTTTTGCTCGGAAGTACAAAGGCAGGGCAGTGTCCCTGTGGGCGGAACAATGTCTTTTGAGAGCGGAATTCAATGCTTTCGATGAAGATGAAACTACTTCCAGCCAGTACAGGGATTTTTACAGGAAATTGGAAAGCTTCGAGTCGGAGCGTGCCCGCTACAAGGGTGAGGAAGCGAAAATTGCAGCGGGTTGTCGGGCTGTCGAGTATCTGATGTCTTCAATGAATGAAAAGGAAGCGCGTGTGGAACTTCATGAAGGCAGGGTTGAAATGTATCTGCGCAATCTGACTGACTGCGATTTCAATCTGTACAGGAGTGGTGCGGACAATGAACTTGTTTTCAGACGTAAACTGAACGAAGGTGCAGGGAGTTTTTACGCATGGGACACAATAGAGTTCGAACTACCTGTGTTGGATGACGGGGAATACCGGGCTGAGATAAAGAAAGGAAAAAAATCTTATGCCAATGCAAGTTTTCCTAAATATACCATTTCACTTGCATATCGGAACAAGTCTGTCTATGTGGCTGATTACAAGAGCGGAAAGCCTTTTGAAAAAGTGGATCTGCATTTGGTATCCGGTGAAGACGAGACTGATGTGCTCAAGGATTTCGCCATTGACGGTTTCACTGCGCTTCCTGAATCGTGGATTGAGGCATTGCGTTCGTCAAGGAAGTACAGACTGTACGCATCGTGCGTTGCGGCTGATGGTATTATGCGGCAGAGCAGCGGCATGGGATATTTCGGTTCCATGAGTACCGTATCTGACTGGGATGGGTATTCAAATGTGTTGATATTGAAGGATTGTTCGGCTTTCAATCCGGGGCAGACCGTGAAATTCAAGGTAATAGGTTACAATGTGGCTTCAAGCGGGAAAATGTCTGTCGTGCCGGAGGGGACGGTCATGAATGCCGAGCTTGTGTCACCAAAGAACGAGGTGTTGAAGACTATAGAACTGACTGCGGACGAATACGGCTCCGCTAACGGCGAGTTTGTGCTTGAAAACCTGCCTGTCCACGGCTGGCACAAGATAGTCATCAGGGGGAAGGACGGGCTGCACGGAAGTACGGAACTGCTTGTGGATGAATATGTGCTGCCTGCGTTCAGCCTTGTCTTTGACAGGAATGACAATTTGTATCTGCCGGGTGATGCTGTGGAGGTGAGCGGAGTCGTAAAGGCTTATTCGGGGCACGTTTTGTCTGGTGCCAAAATTACGTATACGGTGAATATCAACGGTAGAAAATCCGAGGAAAAGTCTCTTCTGTTGTCGGAGAACGGCAGTTTTGAGTTGTCGTACGAGACTGATTTTTCAACGCAATATCAGAATTGTGTCCTGACGGTGAAGGTTGTGGACGCCACTGGAGAGACATTGGAATTTACTGACTACAAACGTGTGAGTGCTAACTTCAATCTGTATGTCAATGTTAAGAATGCATTGGATGCCGAATTGTTGATGGCCGGTGTCTATGGCGGTCAGAATTACCTTGTGGACGGGAATGCGGAATTGGTGTTCGAACTGAATGGCTTGGAAAGGAAGTTTCCGGAGGTCCGTGTAGATTACAGACTGCTAAAAGGCTCTGAAAGTGTGCTTTGCGGCAGAAGCTATGCAGGCGAGTCTGTAGTGCTTTCTATGGACGGACTGCAGGACGGACATTATGTGCTGGAGGCTACGGCTGTGGCAAAGGATAATTCCGGACGGGAATACAAGTCTGTGGTCACTGCAAATATCATCAGGATTTCCCCGGGCGCTTCTGCCGTGGATGCGGATTTCAATTCATATTTCCGTGCTCTTGAAGGACTTGCCGTCCAGATGTCTCCAGGAAAAAGAGAGGCGTGGGTTGTTGCAGAGCTGTTTGATGAAAAGGGTGTTTCACTTAAAATGGAAACAGTCCATATTCCTGCTGACTTGAACGGTAGGGCTGCTCTGTACACTTTTTCATACGATTTCGAGGATTTTTATACGGATGCGGTCGTTCTGAAGCTCTTTTATTTTGCGGACAGTGCAAGCCGGCAGTTTTCTCATGTGTTCCGGCGCCCTCAGGAAACGCAGGAAATGAATGTCGGATTCAGTCGTTTTACTGACACCTGTCTTCCGTCAAGCAGATACAGCATTTCATTTGAATCCGATCCGTCTGCTGAATTTACTGCGACGGTTTTCGATAGGGCGACAGAAACATTTGCATCAAATTTATGGTATAAAATCCAGCGTCAGACCAGTCCTGTTGCGGATTACTATGTGTCTACTGACTGCGGCAGATACGGCTACCGCAATTTCCGCATTCGGGGAAGGGGAGCTTATTCAGAAGAGACTATACCTTTTGCCTGTGTGAAATCCGCTCCTATGTTCGTAGCTGAGGATGTGCTTTCCGAAAATGAAGCAATGACATACGACACCAGGGCTGTTTCGAAGATGAGTGTCTCCGGTGATGCTGCCGTGGAGGAAACAGGGACTTCTGATGTGGCGGTCCGCGAGAATTTCGCGACTTCACTTGCTTTCAAACCTCATTTGCGTGCCGGGAAAGACGGAAATTTCAGTTTTGATTTTACGACATCCGACAAGCTTTCTACCTTTGTATGTGCGCTTTACGGCCATGACAAGGAGATGAATACAGTTACTGAACGTAAGGAATTTGTGGTGACTATGCCTGTGAAAGTCAGTGCGGTGCAGCCTCAATTCCTTTATGAGGGCGATTCATACGTGTTCAAGGCGGCGGTGACAAATTCGGGCAAGCCTGTCAAAGGGGTTTTCACAATCTATATGTACAAGGGTGATTCTGACGAGGTCAGCCAGACGGCCCATGCTGAGGTTGAACTCGGAGAAAACGCTACTGAACAGCTCTCATTGCCTGTTTCCGGCGTTCCGGCAGGACTTGGGTCTTTGAGTTTCAAGGCCGTGTTTGAGGGGGCTGTGGGTAATGAAAATTTCAGCGACGCCATTCGCGTGTCTGTGCCTGTGCTGCCTGCAAAGCAGATTCTTACCGAGTCTCATTCGGCAGTGCTTCTGAATGAGACAGAGCGCGAGACACTTATGGACAGTCTGCGTTCGGCTTTTGTAAATACCACTGCAGCCGGTGCAGGTTACAGTGAGGCGAGTCTGGATGATTTGCTCAGGGCTGAACTGAAAGTGACTCCAGCACCTGAGTATCAGAATGTGCTCTCGCTTATGGATGCGCTCTACTGCAATGCGCTCGGCGGCGCTCTTGTAACGGACAATGCCGGGTACAAGGCTGCAGCATCCAAGATGGAGACATTGCTTGGGGAATATGTCAACAGTGACGGCGGCTTTGCATGGATGAAGGGCATGAAGTCCTCTGTCGTGATATCGTCTTGTATCGCAGAGCGGATTGCTTTCCTTCGCGACAGGGGGCTTGCGAGTGACAATTTGCTTGCCTGGGCTAAGAATACCGTGAGATATATTGACAGAAACCAGTTTGAATATAGGGAACTTCCTTATTGGTGCGGTTATCTTTCAGACTGGCAGTATATGCTCGTGCGCAGTCTTTGGACAGAGGTTCCGTTTGACAGGAACATTGTTTCAGGCAAGGTTCAGAAAGAAAATTTTGAAAAATTCGCGGATTGGGCTTCGGATCTGCTCGTGGGCAAAAAGAGAAACGGCATCAATGGCAATCTTGGGGCTAAATATACAAGAATGTATATGCTTCTGTCCCTGCTTACAAATGAAAACGGACGTGACCTTGCCAAGACCTGGGGTGTTAAGTCCGGTTCGGAGAGTAAATTGCTAAAGGCTTTGGCCGCTGACGTGCAGTCGCTCAACCAGTATGCTGTGGAACATCGTTCAGGCGCGTGGTATCTGCCTGATTTGGTGATGCCTTACCGCGGAGTGCTTATGAGCGAAGCTTTCCATCATGCCAATGTTGCCAATCTGTATTATGCTCTGGCAAATGTCAGGGATGAGGCTATGTCTAAGAAGATTGCGAAAGCGGTTGGAGCCGGGGATATGGCCATGGCGGCGGAGATTGCGGACGGCATACGTCTCTGGATTATGATTCAGAAAGAAAGTCAGGAGTGGAGAGCTGATGCTGAATTCTATACTGCAATTGCTTCGGTATATGACGGAAGTGAAGCTCTCAAGGAGGTGAAAATCATTTCTTTAAGCAAGAAATATGAGAAGCCTTTTGAAGAAATCAAGGCTGCCGGCAACGGTTTCGGCATTGAGGTGAAATACTATCTTGATGAAGTTGAACCAGAAAATGAAATCAAGGCCGGTCAGGTTTTGAAACTTGGCGACAAGGTGGTTGCGCAGTACAATATATGGAATGAGGAGAACCGCAGTTTCGTAAGACTGAGCGTTCCACGTCCGGCTTGTCTGCGTCCTGAGGAGCAGGTTTCCGGCTATCCGCGCTGGTCATTCTACAGAATAGGCTGCCTTGGCTTCTGGTTCACTCCTATGGCCTACCGTGAGGTCCGTGCCCGGTACACCGACTATTGGTTCGATGTGCTTCCTGAGGAGAAGACGGTCTACACCGAGAATTTCTACGTTACCCAGGCGGGAGTCTTTACTCTTCCTGTCGCTTCCGTCGAAAGTCTCTATGCCCCTCACTACCGCGCCAACGACGCTTTCCGCAGCCGCTTCGTGACAGAGTAGCCCCTTTTGTCACCCTGAGCGATAGCGAACGGCTATCAGACTCTCATAAAATTTTTATAAATGTAAAAATTTTTGATAGTATGAAAATATAATGAAAAATGAAAGAAATCTACATAAATTTCATAGCCTCCCACATTGAGGCGAAACCCTGGCAGGTCGAGAACTGCGCCAAACTGATAGAAGAGGGAGCGACCATCCCTTTCATCAGCCGTTACCGCAAAGAAAGGACCGGCGGACTGGACGAAGTGGCCGTAGCTGAAGTGCGACATTGGAGCGACGTCTTCGCCGAGATGGACAGGCGCAAGGAATTAGTGCTTTCCGCAGTGGAGGCTGCCGGTGTGCTGACTGACGAACTTCGCGTCAAGATAGAGAATTGCGTATCCTCGACTGAACTGGAGGACATCTATCTGCCGTACAAGCCGAAAAGACGCACTAAAGCCACAGTAGCCAAGGAACTCGGCCTGGAGCCTTTGGCAGACAAAATGTACGATGTGGCAACCGCCAGTCCCGAGACTGAGGCTGCGAAATATGTGGGTGACAAGGTGGCGTCCGTGGAGGATGCACTTGCCGGTGCGCGTGATATCATAGCAGAGCGCCTGAGCGAGGATGCGGAGATCAGAAATGCCGTTCGTGCCATGCTGAGGACTCGCCGCATTGTGTCGAAGGCCACAAAAAAAGCTACAGACCCTGAGGCTGCAAAATACAAGACTTATTTCGATTATTCAGCGCCTTTGGAACGTGTCGCCTCACACAGCCTTCTTGCAATGCTGCGAGGCGAAAATGAAGGCTATCTCAGCCTTAAAATCGACGCTGACCCGGTGAAGAGCGGCAACAAGATTTATTATGATTTCTGCCAGAAGAAAAAATATCCGTCCAAGGCTCTCGGGGAGCAGATACGTATGGCAGTAGACGACTGCTATAAGCGCCTTTTAGAGCCTTCCGTTTCTAACGAGCTTATCAGGGAGGCGAAGGCAAAGGCGGACATCGAGTCCGTGAGGATTTTCGGAGAGAATCTGCGCCAGCTGCTGCTTGCCGCTCCTATAGGCCAGAAACGCGTACTCGCCATTGACCCGGGCTTCAGAACGGGCTGTAAAGTCGTATGCTTGGACGAGCAGGGCAATCTGCTCCACAATGAGGCTATTTTCCCTCATCCGCCTGTATCAAAGAAAATGGATGCAATCCGTGCCGTGAGCGATATGATTGCCAAATACGGCATAGAGGTCATAGCTGTCGGCAACGGTACTGCAAGCCGTGAGACCGAAGATTTTCTTAAAATGGTGCACAAGCCGGAGGGAGTACGCGTCTACACTGTAAGCGAGGATGGAGCTTCCATCTATTCAGCTTCGGATATTGCCCGTGCCGAGTTCCCGGATTATGATGTGACTGTGCGCGGAGCTGTGTCCATAGGCCGCCGTCTGATGGATCCGCTTGCCGAACTGGTCAAAATCGACCCTAAATCGCTCGGAGTGGGGCAGTACCAGCATGATGTGGACCAGGGCCTTCTGAAGGAGAAACTTGACAATACGGTGGAGAGTTGCGTGAACAGTGTCGGAGTCAATCTGAACACAGCCAGCAGCTATCTTCTGAGCTATGTTTCCGGCATAGGTACTTCGCTTGCTACCAATATTGTGGATTACCGTACGGAGAACGGTCCTTTCGCTTCCCGTGGTGAACTGACCAAGGTGAAGCGTCTCGGAAGCAAGGCTTTCGAGCAGTGTGCCGGCTTCCTGCGCATTCACGGCGCTGAAAATCCGCTTGACAACTCGGCAGTACATCCTGAGTGCTACCATATTGTGGACAGGATGGCGGAGGAGCTCGGCGTTACGGCGCGGGAGCTGGTCGGCAACGGGGCGTTATGTGACAAAATTGTTCCGGAGAAATATGTTGAAGGCGATTTCGGACTTCCTACCATCAATGACATCATTGCCGAACTTCGCAAGCCTGGACTTGACCCGCGCGAGACTGCCGACGATTTCGAGTTCGACACAAGTATCCACAGCATAGAAGACCTGCAGCCAGGCATGGTACTTCCGGGCATTGTTACCAACATCACAGCCTTCGGAGCCTTCGTCGACCTCGGCATCAAACCCAACGGACTCATTCACGCTTCGCAGATGGGCGTCCGCGGCATGGCTGATCCGTCCAAAGTCGTAAAACTCCACCAGCACATCCGCGTCACCGTCATAGCCGTCGACATCGACCGCAAACGCATCTCGCTGAAACTGTAAAAATTGATTGACTGTTTCCAATAAAAAATCCGATTGCGCCGGCAACCGGATTTTTTATGCTTAATAAGTTTGTTTGTTCATCAGGTTTTAGCCCGTTGTTGTCAATAAGTTCCACTTCGGGAAATAGTGTGAACTTTGCATTGATATTTCCTTTAACTACATGAATAGGCTCATGGTCGTTCGCATAAAACAGGAGTCTGAAACCAGACAAAATGAATATAGTAGGAATGTCACTACTTATTATGAGGACAGAGATATGTAATATTTTCATTACCTCAAAGAAAATTTCTTAAAAAAAGAATCAAAAAATTTGCAGTGTAAGAAAAAATGTCTATCTTTGCAATCCCTTTAGGAAACGAAGGAAGTTCAATTGAATATTTGAGATTAATTTTTACAAAAAGAAGCTCAAAAAGGGAGCATAGCTCAGTTGGTTTAGAGCGTCTGCCTTACAAGCAGAGGGTCGGGGGTTCGACTCCCTCTGCTCCCACAAAATGAAACGACTCGCAGTTTTCAACTGCGGGTCGTTCTCATTTTGTTCAATCCCCCGGTTGCTTATGCAACCGCCCCAAGGGGCTGTCTGCTCCCTTTGGTCGCGTACTGCTGCGCAGTAATCGCCACTTTCGTGGTTCCAATGCAAAGTATTAGAAACAAGCGACCTCTTAACTCCAGTCTTTACGGTGTGAAGACAGCCCCTATTAGGGGGCGTACGCTTAGGCACTATGTACCACGCGGTGCTCTAAGTCCCTACTGTTGACAAAGTCAACCGGGACCCGACCACGAGCGCTGAAGCACTTATCGCAGACTGCGTCAGCTCCAAAGTTAAATCCCCCGGTTGCCAACGCAACCGCCCCCCCCAGGGACTGTCTGCTCCCTATGGGAGCGTACTGCTACGCAGTAATCGCCTGTGGCTCCAAATCACAATGTTGCTGAGTTTCAGCTGTGAGGCATCAGGCAAGAATACTTTATATTATCTTCATGGATTTTGCCAAACGGCACGCTTCCATTGAGTTTTTCACTTGTAGCTTGGCAAGTATTGCCTGTCGGTGACGGCTGACCGTATTTTTGCTTATGGATAGAATTTCTGCAATCTCGTAACTTCTCTTTCCTGAATCAATGAGTGTCAGCACTTGCTTTTCACGTCGACTGAGAATTGACGGGTCACCGGATGCTGTCAGTTCTTCCGATACTCCGGTCAATGAATTGACGACCATGCTTTTTGCGTTGAAATCAAATTCTATACGGCCGTACAGGCATAAAGCGTGGGTGACAGTTTCGGAATCGTCGGCATAGATGTAATACATCCTGTGAATTACATCTATTGTATCTCCTGTGGCCGCTTTCATTCGCAATTTTGATACAAGATAATAGTCAGGTCGGGTATGGCGGGGAACATGCCGCAGGAAGTTGAAGAACCGCAGTTCGGCGAGATACTTTTCCTCGCGTTCCTCTTCTGTCATCAGCTTGAGAATGGCCTTCTCCCAAATGGAATTCTCTTCAGAATAGTTTACTACACCCAAAACAATGCCGAACTTCCCGGGGAATATCCGGCTGGTACCACGCCTGAGATCGCTGACTACGACAGTGACGTTCTCTATCCGGGATATGTTCCTGGCATAATCCAGCAATTGTGAGGATTCTATAGTATCAGCGTCAAAGGACTGATTTTTCAGGAGTTGGTTGAGTTTCCGAATACAGCTCATGATAAAAATGGTTATTTGTAGCCATTGCACACCATATGACAAGTGATTAACTTTGCAAAGTTAAATATAAAATATGGTTATTAGACATGACAGAGAAGGAAAAAATGCTTAACGGCATGATATATGATGCCAACAATAATCCCCAACTTATTGCCGAAAGGCTTGATTGCAAGGAATTGTGCTTTGACTACAATAATCTCAGACCGAAGGATGAAAAGGGGCGACAGGCTGTCATAAGAAAACTTTTGGGGTCGGTGAGTGGCAATTTTCTGATAGAGCAGCCGTTCCTCTGCGATTACGGATACAATATCCACATCGGTGATAATTTCTACGCCAATCATAATCTGGTGATACTTGACGAGGCTCCTGTACGCTTTGGCGACAACGTGTTCATTGCCCCGAATTGCGGGTTCTATACGGCCGGACATCCGATTGCTGCCGTTGAGCGGAATAAGGGATTGGAATATGCCCGTCCGATAACCGTGGGAGATGATGTGTGGATAGGTGCCAATGTATGTGTCCTGCCAGGCGTGACAATAGGTGACGATTGTGTGATAGGAGCCGGCAGTGTCGTGGTGAAAGATATTCCACCACATTCGCTTGCTGTCGGAAATCCCTGTAAAGTAATAAAAACAATGAAATAGTACATATATGATAAAGAAGTTTTTACTGATGGCATTGGTGCTGATGTCATGGCTGTCATTATCGGCTCAGACACTCGAAAAGATGAGCTGGTTCAACGAACCGTCGCAGTGGAATATCTCCGATAACGAACTTTCGATGTCGGTTACTCCCAAAAGCGATTATTGGAGGATATCGCACTATGGGTTTACCGTTGATGATGCTCCCTTCTATTATGCAGAATACGGTGGGGAGTTCGAGGCGAAGGTCAAGGTTTCGGGCGATTATAAGGTGCGCTTCGATCAGGCCGGCATGATGATTCGTATTGACCATGAGAACTATATTAAGGCCGGGATTGAATACGTTGACGGCAAATTCAACCTCAGTACTGTGGTGACCCATCACACATCCGACTGGAGTGTCATCGCCCTTGACAAGCCTGTGGATTTCATCTGGATAAAGGCTGTTCGCCGAAAGGATGCTGTAGAGATTTTCTATTCGTTTGACGACAAGGAATACATCATGATGCGAAATGCCTGGATGGAGGCCAATCGTCCGGTCAAAATAGGTATGATGGGCGCCTGTCCTGACGGAAACGGCTTTAATGTGACATTTTCGGACTTTTCAGTGAAGCATCTTCCTGATGCTGTCCGTACAGAATGGCTTGAACAAAACTAATGATCAGGACTTTTTTCGTTCATTATTCAGTTCTTGGGAATTTTCAGGACCATGCCGGGCTTGATGGATGAACTTATGCCGTTGAAATTCATAATGTCATTGGCGCTGATGCCCGGGTATTTCTTGGCGATGAGGTAGAGTGATTCGCCGCTCTTGACGGTGTGGCGAATGCCTGAATCGCTGAAATTGCCGGTGGACTTGGCAGAATTGCCCGAGCCTGAAGCGGGAGCCGTTTTGCCGCTGTTTTTGCCTGAAGAGGCTGTACTGCCGGAAGTCGATGATTTTGACTGGTTGCTTGAAGCGGAAGTTGACGGCCCTTTGCCGCCACGATAGATGATAAGCCGTTGTCCTACGCGGATATTATTGTTTTTCAGGTGATTCCATCTCTTGATCTGGGCCACGCTCACATGATGGCGTGACGCGATTCTTCCGAGATAGTCTCCATTCTTCACCTTGTAGACTATGCGCTCGCCGTCGCCTCCGTCGACTATCTTCTTGATTGCCACCGGATTGTAGAATACTTCGGCCTTGTATGTGGCAAGAGAATCCTCGTTCTCGATGAAGGCATTGGTGTAGGTGACAGGCAGAGTAAGAGTGTACTCCCTGTTGTTGCCCGGAATGATGTCGTGGCGGTACTGCGGGTTGAGCGCACGGACCTGTTCGAGAGGAATGCCTACGAGGTCGGTGACGGCCTGGAGATGTACCATTTTGCTTATGCTGAAAGTGTCCACATGCACCGGCAGGGCAGTCTCAGCGGGAATGATGCCGTAGTCTGTATGGTATTTCATAGCATAGAGCGCGCCTACGAAAGCCGGTACGTAGCCGCGTGTCTCGCGAGGCAGGTAAGGATAGATGTCCCAGAAAGCCCTGCTTCCGCCTGCACGCCTGATTGCCTTGTTCACGTTGCCTACACCGCAGTTGTAGGATGAAATAGCCAATGCCCAGTCTCCGAAAATCCTGTAGGAATCCTGCAGATACCGTGCGGCGGCATCTGCTGATTTGACCGGATCCATGCGTTCATCTACGAAAGAATCAATGTGCAGACCATAAATCTTTGCCGTGCTGTACATGAACTGCCACATTCCTTTGGCTCCCGCACGTGACACGGCAACGGGATTCATTGCTGACTCGATTACAGCCATTGCGGCAAGCTCCTCCGGAAGGTCATAGCGGTTGAGGGTCTCCTGGAAAATCGGCATATAATACTGACAGGCCCCAAGTATGTGTGAGAGCTTTTCCGGCATCTTCTCGGAGTATAGTATGACATAGTTGCGGACTATCTCGTTGTAAGGCAGAGTGATGAAAGAATTCATCTCCTTGATTTTGCGTATATAGACCGAATCAGGAATGTTCGAGGTGAATTTGACCGAATCCATATCATAGTCCTGGGCTGTCGGTTTGCGGAGTTTCTGCTGGCTGGCGTACCATAGCTGCAGCAGGCTGTCAGACACCTCCGTGTTGTAATCTTCAGGAGCCAGGCTTTCGCCCAAAGCGGAATTCTCCTCGTAAATATCGAAAATCTCGTTTGCGAGGCTGTCGTGGGCTTCGTGTGCCTCCAATACGTTAAGCAGAGAGTCCAGACGGGCACGTAGCAGTGCGTTTTCCTGTTTCAGAGTTTCGAGGCTGTCTGTTTTTCTGGTCGATCTGCGTGTGGCCGCATCGGCATCCACTGACACGAAAACAGCCGCAGCTGCGACTGTAAGTATAAAATATGTAATTTTTTTCATTTCCACAGATAAACTTAATCTAAATTAAAAATTGAATCCTATTCTTACGCCGAAAGCCGTCTGTCCTACAGCCGGAGTACGCATGGCGTAGTTGCAGTCCGGGGTGATGACCGTAGGGCTGATGTTCATCGAAATGATGTTGTCGTCCATCTCGAAATCCTGCATATAGGAGAATACATTCGCGTCTATGACCTGCAGGAGGTAAACCAAGGCTGTTGCAACAATGGAATAGTCCCTGTAACGGCGGTAGACATCCCTGTAATATTTTGCGGTCTCTCCGGAAATCGGGACATTTGCGCTCACAGAAGGATCAGAGCTTGTCGCCTGATTGTGAATACGTTTGTAGCGCTTGTAATTGAGGTCGTTGGTGTGCAGGAAATAGCCGCAGACCACAAGTCCGCCCCAATATATAGGCACTTTGTAGAATTCTCCGTTGTAAATCTGTCCCAAGCCGGGCAGCAGGATGGAATACACCGTTGCGCGTCCGGGGTCGATTGCCTTGTCCGATTTGTAGCATATGGCTCCGTCAAGGAGGCTTCCCCAATACATCACACCGGCTCCGACCAGCAGCCAGGTTCCCAAGGTCTTGTCCCGCCTGTTGACGGTAGGGGCTTCCACCGGGAAAGGCTCATAGAACTGGCTTTCGTAGGTGTTCTTCATCGTTTCCCAGCGGCTGTAGCGTTTGGCGGCGACATTGTAGCGGTTGAGATAATATCCTCCGAAACCTGCGAAAGTGCCTATTCCTCCGTAAACTATCGGAAGTTTCCAATAATCCTTGTTGTAGATCTGTGACGAACCCGGCAGGAAAATCGAGCCTGCAAACATGGTCCCGGCCTTCATTGTATTCTTGTGGGCGAGTCCGCCGAAAAACTCCTTGAAAGAGAAAATCTTGTCTGTCGTGTCATTTACGTCAAGAGTGTCGCCTGGGGAACTATAGTCCTGCTGGAATGCTTCAGTCCTGAACTGCGCCTTGCCGGAGAAGGAAAACGCAGTCAAAAAAATGAAGGAAAACAATATGTGCAGTCTGAATCCGTGCTTCATTATTATAAACGCGGCTTAGTCCCCGATTGCATTCAGGAAACGGTTGAGTTCCTCGTCGGAACTGAAATGAATGGTCATCGTTCCTTTGCCCTTGCCGTTGCTCTTGAGGCTGATGTTGTTTTCAAAATATCTGCCCATCTTGTCAAGGAGACGTACATAATTATCAGGCAGCTCCTGTGCGGGCTTCTCCTGTTTCGGACTCGTAAGGGCTTTGATTTTATTCTCTAACTGTCTGACTGACAGGTCTTCTTTGATGACAATGTCGCAGAGCTGCTCCTGTATCAGGACGTCCTCGATGCCGAGAAGCACCTTTGCGTGGCCCACGCTCAGAAGGCCGACTTTGAGGTCGTGCTGGATTTTTGCGGGAAGCTTGAGCAGGCGGAGGTAATTGGTCACTGATGCGCGTTTCTTGCCGACTCGGAAAGCCATCTGCTCCTGAGTCAGCTTGCACTCGTCAATCAGCCTCTGATAGCTCATCGCCACTTCTATAGGGTCGAGATCCTCCCTCTGGATGTTCTCCACGATGGCCATCTCGAGCATTCCCTGGTCGTCAGCATTGCGCACGTATGCAGGTATCATATCCATACCTGCCATCTGACATGCCCTGAAACGGCGCTCTCCGCTGATAATCTGGTAACGGTTGTCGCTCTTCAGCCTTACTGTGATAGGCTGGATGAGGCCGAGGGTCTTGATTGATTCTGCAAGCTCGGCCAATGATTCCTGAGAAAAATTTATACGCGGCTGGAAAGGATTCGGCTCTATCAGACCGATCGGGATTCTGAGTATGTCCGCGGTAACCTGTTCTGTAGGCTTCGCGTTCGCCACTTCTTTGTTGACATAGCCCACAGGCTGTCTGACGGTGTTGATGTCGTCAATCTCTCCGAGCAGCGCGCCCAAACCTTTTCCCAAACCTCTTTGTATCTTTGCCATATTCTATCTGTTTTTCTCCAAAACCTCTTTCGCAAGGTTCAGGTAGTTGGTGGTTCCGTTGCAGATCACGTCATACAGGATGATAGGCTTGCCGTGCGAAGGAGCCTCGCTGAGACGTATGTTTCTCTGAATCACTGTGTCGAATACCAATTCTTTGAAGTGTTCTTTGAGGTCGGCGAGCACCTGGTTGTGCACCTTGGTCCTTCCGTCATACATAGTCACCACGAAACCTTCGATGGTAAGATCCGGATTCACTCCGTTCTTCACGATGCGTATGGTCTGCATAAGTTTTCCGAGTCCTTCGAGGGCAAAAAATTCAGGCTGCACCGGTATCATCACGGAATCGGCTGCGGTAAGGCAGTTGACCGTGATCAGGCCGAGCGAAGGCGAACAGTCTATAATGATGAAATCATAGTCGTTCCTGATTGGAGCCAGGGCGTTTTTGAGTATCGATTCCCTGTTCTCCGTTTCCAGCATTTCTATTTCCGCACCCACAAGGTTGATATGGGAAGGAATCATGTGAAGGCTTGCGATTTCAGTCTGAATCAGCGTGTCCTCAATGTTGATTTCCCCAATCAGCACTTCATACAAAGTCCTTTTCTGATCGTTGTCAGGCGAAAAGTTCAGCCCTGAAGTCGTGTTTGCCTGAGGATCGGCGTCTATAATGAGCACCTTTTTCTCCAATACGGCAAGTGATGCTGCAAGGTTGATTGCGGTCGTGGTTTTTCCCACACCGCCTTTCTGATTGGCTATAGCAATGACTTTTCCCATCTCTTTTTCATTTATGGATTCAAAAAACAACTTTGGCTTATTACCCGTTATCCTTGCAAAATTACAAATAAAATTTCATTTCATCCCTTTATTTACTACTTTTGTTGCTAAATTGAGAAGAAAAAAATATTGATTTGATAATAAATCGTATGATTGACAATACTTTAACTTCGTGGTATGCATTGGTTAATCCCCGTGCAGCCTCAGGAAGGACAGGTGAAAACTGGGCTGAGGCAAAAGAATGCCTTTTGGATAACGGGGTGAAATTCGAGATACATTTTGCCGGTGAGGACGGTCGTGGAACGGATATGGTCCGGAGGGCTGCGGCTGCCGGCCGGAGGCATTTTATAGCTATAGGCGGTGACGGCACGGTTCACGAGGTGCTTGATGGTATCGCGCGTTTATGCGAGGACGGAAATGTTTCACTTTCAGAGTTTTATCTTGCAGTTATACCTTTGGGCTCCGGAAATGACTGGATCAAGACCACTAAGGTGCCGAAGAATGCGCGTAGGGCTGCAAGACTGCTCGTTGACGGTGTTGTCGGTAGGCAGGATGTGGTGAAAATCAGTAATTTAGATGCTGCAGCCCTGCCGGAGAAAAAGGTGGAGAGCGTGGCCTATATGTCGAATGTCGGAGGTATGGGCATGGATTCCCAAGTCTGCGTACGCGTGAATATGCTTAAGGAACAGGGCAAGAAAGGCAAGTGGCTCTATGTCAAATCATTGATATATTGGATTCTGCACCGCCGCCATTCGGAATGTGAGGTCCGGTGCGACGGGAAGACCATATTCAGGGGAGCGTATTATGCCATAGCTTTCGGAAACGGCAAATATTCGGGCGGCGGTCTGCGTCAGACTCCTGATGCGATTATGGACGACGGTCTGCTTGATGTGACCATCGTGCCGGAAGTGGCAATGAGCCGTATTGCAATCTATGCCCCGAGACTCTTCGGAGGCAGTTTCAACAAGATTCCTATTGTTACCGTGGCCCGCGGAAAGAAATATTACATTTCACCCGTGGAGCGTGCTGATGAGGTCGTGGAGGCCGACGGAGACATAGTCGGACGCCCTCCGGTGGAGTTTGAGGTGCTTCCCGCTCAATTAAACATTATAAAAGCTGCTGAAAAATAGCCGGAGTCTCATATTTTTTCGTAAATTCGCAAGACTATATTTTTAAGGAAATTTTTATTTTATGCACAGGAAATTACGGAAAAATTCAATTTGCGTGCAGGGAGGCTGGAATCCTAAAAAGGGAGAACCGCGTATTGTCCCTATTTATCAGAGTACTACATTCAAATACGAAAACAGTGAGCAGATGGCCCGTCTTTTCGACTTAGAGGACGAGGGCTATTTCTATACCCGTCTGCAAAATCCTACCAATGATGCAGTTGCATCAAAAATCTGCAGTCTTGAAGGCGGAGTCGGTGCAATGCTTACATCTTCGGGCCAGGCGGCGAATTTCTATGCCATATTCAATATCTGTCAGGCAGGCGACCATTTCCTGGCTTCAAATATGATATACGGCGGTACTTTCAATCTTTTTGCAGTGACCTTGAAGAAATTGGGAATAGAATGCACTTTCATCGAGCAGGACTGGACTGACGGGAGGATAGAAAGCGAAATCCGTCCGAACACCAAGTGTATTTTCGGCGAGACCATCTCCAATCCCGGCTGTGCTGTCTTTGATATTGAACGCTTCGCGAAAATGGCTCACAGACATGGTATTCCGCTTATTGTGGACAACACTTTCGCCACCCCTATAAATTGCCGCCCTTTCGAATGGGGCTGTGACATCGTGACGCATAGTACGACCAAATATATGGACGGTCATGCGGCTACGGTCGGCGGTGTACTTGTTGACAGCGGAAATTTCGACTGGGAGGCCAATGCCGGGAAGTTCCCGGGACTCTGCACTCCTGACGAGAGCTACCACGGCCTGACCTACACCAAAGCTTTCGGCAAGTCTGCCTATATCGTAAAGGCGACGGCCCAGCTGATGAGGGATTTGGGCAGCGGCCAGAGCCCTATGAACGCTTTTCTGCTCAATCTCGGTCTGGAGACCCTGCATCTGAGGATGCCGCGCCACTGCAGCAATGCCCTGAAGGTTGCGGAATTCCTTGCCGCTGACGGGCGGGTCGCCTGGGTGAATTACTGCGGCCTTCCTGGGGACAAATACTACGGCTTAGGACAGAAATATCTGCCGGACGGCTCCTGCGGCGTTCTCGCTTTCGGTCTGAAGGGCACCCGCGAGGATGCTATACGCTTTATGGACAGCCTCAAGATGATAGGCATTGTCACCCACGTCGCTGACAGCCGTTCCTGCGTGCTGCATCCTGCAAGCCATACCCACAGACAACTCTCTGACGAGCAGCTGCTTGAAGCCGGCGTGACTCCGGATCTGATCAGGCTGTCTGTCGGAACTGAGGATATTGAAGATATTTTGGATGACATCAAGCAGGCTTTGGACGCCGCCATATAACATGAAACGTTTTTTTATTTTTCTTTGTTGCGTTCTGTTTTTCAGCGCTTTACAACTGAGTGCCCAGGAAAGGCTTGTGCATTACGCCGATTCCATGTCCGTCTCAAGGGGGGAAGTCCTCAAGATCAGCCTCAAAAACACGGACGTGGAAATCAGAAATTGGGCGGATTCGAGGATTGTCATTGATCTTGACCTCACTTTCAGCGGCTCGGGCGATGAATCGATTGACAGGATGTTGAAACGTACTGATGTCGAGATTTCAAAGAAGGGGAAAAAAGTGAATTTCAGTATCAGGACTTTGCCGTTTTCGCACAAACTTTTCACAAGGTGTGAATTCAGAGGGAAATGTACCGTCTACATGCCTGCCTTTCTTGACTTAGAAGGCAGCCTGAGCGATGGAAATCTCATTGTCGCGCGTGCTAATAACCTGCGTATGTCTTTGACAGACTGTGAGTTCAGCTGCGGTGATGTCAGCAGTTTCGACGTTTTCGGCAGAAATTCGAATGTTACCATGTCCAATGCTTCGAAGGGCAAGGTCAAGCTTAGTTACGGCGATTTTGTGGCAGGAGATGTGAACAGTCTGGATGTTGACTGCAAGTACGGTGATGTGACGGTGGGCAATTCGGGCGCTTTTTACGCTGACATGGGCTATGGCAATCTTGTTGCAGGGAATCTGCTGAAGGCGAGTCTGCAGTCTTCGCACTGCAACATCAAATTGGGCTCTGTCGGAACGCTTTTTGTGTCGAGTATTTATGATGAATTGAAAATCAATGAGATACAGACTTCTTTGGATATGAGAAAAGCTTCGTTTACAGAGGTTTATATCGAGCATATAGCTCCGCGCTTTTCTTCTGTAAGCATGAAAATGTCGCATGGTGACGCCTACCTGAACATGGATTCCGACACTGATTTCTACCTCAATGTACAGAATATACGCTATGGAACTTGCGAGGTTATGGGCCTGCGCAGCGCATCATATCTGAACAGGGGAGACATTGACACGAATGACAACGTATATGTGAAATACGGAGTCGGAGGCCGCGAGCTGTTTTTTGACGGCGGCGGATATGGAAATCTGTATATAAACGGCAATAAATCCAGATAGAATATGACAGAAAGACAGGCTGAAATCATCGCTTTGATCAAAAGGGAGGTCAAACCGGCACTCGGCTGTACGGAACCTATTGCAGTGGCTCTTGCAGTCGCCAAGGCTTGCGAACTCATCCAGGAGAAATGCGTGGAGAAAGGCTGCGCAAAATGTATTTCATGGCGTTTGAACGGGGATTTTGACATTGAGGTGGAAGTGAGCGGAAATATCCTCAAAAACGGTATGGGTGTGGGGATTCCCGGTACGGGTATGGTGGGACTTTATATTGCATCTGCCCTCGGCGCTGTCTGCGGCTGTTCGAAATACGGCCTGGAGGTGCTGCATGACCTTGATCCGGATATGATAGAGAGGGCCAAGGCTATGGTCGGGGCCCGGAGGGTGAAGGTCGGTGTGGCTGATACCACGCACAAACTCTATGTCAAGGCGACTATCGTGACGGAATGTCACAAGGCTTCCGCTGTGGTGGCTGATGACCATGACAATATTGTGGAGCTCTGCCTGGATGAGCGTTTTTCCACTCCTCGTTTTGACGCTTCAAGCGAATGTCCTGCAGTTGCTGACAATAGGGCTTTAGGCTTGACGGTCAAGGAAATATATGAATTTGCCACGACTGTCGCATACGATGACATCGCTTTCGTTTTGGAGTCCCGCAAACTGAACTATGCATTGGCCGAGGAGGGCCTTGACGGGGATTATGGTCTGAGGGTAGGCAAGACCATCGCTTCCGAAAGGCCGGTTTTCGGCAAGGATTTCATGTCCTATGCGATGTCTCTGACCGCTGCGGCCTGCGACGCCCGTATGGCCGGCTGTACGCTTCCGGCTATGAGCAATTCGGGCAGCGGCAACCAGGGCATTACGGTGACTATGCCGGTGATAGCCTATGCTTTGACACATAATGTCGACAACGAGCGTCTTGCACGTGCTCTGGCCCTCAGTCATCTGATTGCGATTCATATCAAATCCTATCTCGGAAAGCTTTCGGCTCTCTGCGGCTGCGTAGTGGCTTCCACAGGTTCCGCTTGCGGCTTGGTTTATCTCGAAGGCGGCGGATATGAGGAAATCTGCTCGGCCTGCAAGAATATGGTGGGCAATATTACGGGCATGGTCTGTGACGGCGCGAAGGTGGGTTGTGCGATGAAGGTGGCTTCGGGGGTCGCCAGTGCCATACAGTCGGCTGTGCTTGCCCGAAATGGTATCTGCATTTCCGACAGCGACGGCATTATCGAGAAAGACATCGAGAAGACCATCCGTAACCTCGGGCAGATCGGCTCCGAAGGTATGAAGGCTACCGACAATATGATACTTAATATAATGGTTTGCAAATAATTATGGATAGATTAAAAGGAAATGTTACCCTGATTACCGGAGGCGGTAAGGGTATAGGTTACGGGCTGGCCTGCGCATTTGCGCGTGAGGGCTCAAACCTGGTGATTACCGGACGTACAGAATCCCGCCTTGTGTCTGCAAAAGAGCGTCTGGAGGCAACATATGGCGTTGAAGTGCTTTATGTAGTTGCAGACGGAGCCGACGAGGCTGCAATCAGGACTGTAATTGCCAAGACAATAGATAAATTCGGCAAAATCAATACCCTGATCAACAATGCATCCGCTTCAAAATCAGGACTTCCACTTGTGGAGCACAGCAAAGAGGATTTTGATTTGGCTGTGTATTCCGGCCTTTATGCCACATTCTTTTATATGAGGGAATGCTTCCCTTATCTGAAGGAAACCCGCGGTTCGGTCATCAATTTTGCTTCCGGTGCCGGCCTCTTCGGCAAACTCGGACAGGCTTCATACGCTGCAGCGAAAGAGGGTATCCGCGGACTCTCACGTGTAGCTGCCGCTGAATGGGGGCCTGACGGTGTGCGTGTGAATGTGGTCTGCCCTCTCGCTATGACTGAGAGCCTGAAAGAATGGAAGGAAAATTATCCTGACCTTTTCGCCAAGACCATCCAGGGCATTCCTCTCGGACGTTTCGCCGATCCGACCGAAGACATCGGCCGCGTATGCGTGTTCCTCGCCAGCGAAGATGCCTCCTACGTCACGGGCGAGACCATTACTTTGCAGGGCGGTTCTGGTTTGAGACCATAGTCGTCATGTATGATTCTTCCGCCTGGTCGAGGACATCGTCGAGGCCGGTGAGGGCGGAGAAAGAACTGAATTGTGCCGCACGGTCGTACAGCGACATCGCCTGGCGGGTCGGACTGACGTGGTGCGGCAGATTTATTATGTCATCGTATTTGTCTGTCATGCTTTGTGGCCTCCTATCTGTTTGTTGCGGTCTTTGGCGGTGGCTCCTTCTTCGAAATTCATTCCTTTGAGGACGGAGTTTCTGCCGTATTTTCTGTGGAGCGAAATGATGGTTTCCTGGATTTTCCTTTCTTTTTCGAGAGATTTTTCCGCTTCCTCGAATCTCTTCTCCTCGCTTTCCACGTCAGAAAACAGATCAAGTTCCGGACTTCCGTTGCTGCCTGGGATCTCTTTCTCGTAGATGACATGGTTGGCGCAGACATTGATTCTGCGTATCAGCATGGAAGGGTCGGCTATGCGATCGAAAAGTCTGCACACACAGTCTTCCATCAGTCTGGTGGAGGAAGTGTATCTGCCGAGATTCTCCGAACCGTGGGCGTGTTTCGGCACCTGTCTGCCGTAATAATCTGTAACGGTCTCGCCCTCGAACCCTTTTGTGACATTTTCCATGTCGTAGCCTATGCCTAACACTATCTGGTCGCAGACTACGCCTTTCTCTACCATGTCCAGTGAGAGCATTTCCGTCATTTCCTTGACCACGGTCTTGGCCTGGGCTGCAGGGTATGGGCAGTGCAGCACCTGGCCTGAACTTAGGCTGTGTGACTGTGGACGGTAGGCCTTGATATGCTTCATCGTGCAGGGTTCCCAACCCCAGGCATGGTCGATTAGCAGTTCCGCGTTTATCCCGAAGAGTTTGTAGAGGAAATTCTCATTGGTGTGCGAGCGGCGGGCTATGTCTCCCATGGTGTAAATGCCGTATTGCTCCAGGCGGCTTGCAGTGCCGCGTCCGACCCTCCAGAAATCCGTGATTGGGCGGTGGTCCCACAGCTCGCGGCGGTAGGATATTTCATCAAGTTCGGCGATGCGCACTCCGTTTTCATCGGCCTGTATGTGTTTGGCGACTATGTCCATCGCAACCTTGCAGAGATAGAGGTTGGTGCCTATGCCCGCTGTGGCCGTTATGCCCGTAGTTGCGAGTATGTCTTTTATTATCTTCATAGCCAGTTCTTTGGCCGGGAGCTTGTAGAGTGACAGGTACTGGGTGGCGTCGATGAAGACTTCGTCGATGGAATAGACGTGAATGTCCTCGGCTGCAATGTATTTGAGGTATATACTGTAAATCTGTGCACTGACTTCCATGTAACGCGCCATACGTGGTGGTGCCACGATATACTCCAACTGTCTGTAGCGGGACTGTTTTCTGAGTGCTGCAATCTTCTGTCTCACTTCAAAAAGACGCGGTCTGCCAGGTATGCCGAGTGCTTTGAGTGTGGGAGTGACGGCAAGGCAGATGGTCTTGTCCGTGCGGCTCTCGTCCGCCACCACCAAGTTGGCAGTCATCGGATTGAGCCCTCTGTCCACACATTCCACCGAGGCATAGAAGGACTTCAAGTCAATTGCTATGTAGCAGTTTTCGGACATTATTTTTTGATTTGGCCCTTGGCATAAGACATAACCAGTGCCGGTGACCGGCGTTCCGAAAGCAGTTTCCGCATTACTTCCATATAAGGTGCCGCATGGTCGAAATACGCGTACAGACCCTCGCAGAGGCTGTTTTTAGCCTGGCCGTCGGCTCCCTTGTCGAAGCGGTGCTTGGGGCATTCACCCCTGCAGCAGAAATAATACCTGCATCTCTGGCACTCGGCAGGCAGGCTGTTGCGTTTGTTCAGACCGAACTGCAGACGTTTGCTGCCGGCATAGATTTCTCCGAGAGTGGTCTCCCTGATGTTGCCGAGCTTGTATTCGGGATAGACGAAATGGTCGCAGTTGTAGACATCTCCGTTGTGCTCCACCACGAGGCAGTCGCCGCAGGTCTCGCACATTGAGCATACCCCGGGCTGCACTCCGCAGTAATTGGCAAGGGTGGCGTCGAACATCTGCACATAGTAACTGCCCACATCCTGCACAACCCATTCGTCGAAAATGTCAATCAGAAACTGTCCGTAATCCTTCGCCGGAATGCTCCACGGGGCAAGCACGGCTCCCTCTGTTTCAGGTGAAACTATGCGCCAGTCCCTTCTCTTCCAGTTGTTTATATCGGCCCCGGCTTTGTTCTCCACCACATGCTCCACTGCAGGCAGAAACTGCATATAATGCGAACCTATGGTCTTGAAGAAATTATACACTTCCTTTCCCCGGCCCGTACAGAGACTGTTCACGACGCTCAGAGTGTTGAATTCCACACCGTACTGCTGCAGCTTCTTCACGCCTTCCATCACTTTCTTCCAGGTCGGCTGCTGACGGTTGTTGATGCGGAAAGCATCGTGAATGTCCTCAGGACCGTCGAGGGAAATGCCCACAAGGAAGTTCTTTTCCTTGAAAAACTTGCACCATCCGTCATCTATGAGAGTTCCGTTGGTCTGCAAGGTATTGATGATTTTCTTGCCTGCTGCATATTTTTTCTGGAGCTTCACGGCCTTGCGGTAGTAATCAACGCCCAAAAGCAGTGGCTCTCCGCCGTGCCAGCAGAAAGTGACAGTGTCCACGGCATTGCCCTGGATGTACTGTTTGATATATTCCTCCAAAAGCTGCCCGTCCATTACGCACTGTCTGCCGCCGTATTGCAGGGCCTTGTCAAGGTAGTAGCAATAGCTGCAGTTGAGGTTGCATGTCGAGCCGGCCGGTTTGAGCATGGTCGTGAATGCGACCGGACGCATTTCTTTGGCGGCATCGCCGAGACTTATGGTGTTTTTGTCGTATTTCATTCCCGAAAAGTGAAAACAAATCTTCCACAAGCCGTTTTGCCGAGTTGTGGAAGAGATAATGAAGATATAAAAAGCCTATTCGTGTGTCTTGATATAGTCTTCGTAATCTTCCATCGAGCGTCTGATGACTTCCTGGGCCACATCAGCATCATAGAAGCCTACGAACTGCATACGCTGGTGGTTCTCTCCGGGTATGTCTTTGTATGTGGAGAAATAGTGTATCAACCGGCGGATGATGCCTTGAGGGACCTGCTCGATGGATGTCATATTTCCGAAGACGGCGTCATTTTTGAGCACTGCGATGATTTTGTCGTCAGCCTGATTGTGATCCAGCAGGCGGAGACCGCCGATAGGACGGGTCTTGACGATGATGTCGCCGTGGGTCACGTCTTTCTCAGTGAGCACGCAGATGTCCAGCGGGTCACCGTCGCCCTCGATGTCATATCTCATCAGAGCCTTGTTGGTGAGAGACGCCATTTTCGGTCCGCAATAGGTCTTCGGAAGGAAGCCGTAGAGCGAAGGTACGATGTTGGAGAATTTCTGGGGCCTGTCCAAAGAAAGATAGCCTGATTCCTTGTCGACTTCGTATTTTACCGTGTCAGAAGGTACGATTTCAATAAATGCTCTCACCTCTTCGGGAACATTTTCACCGAGGCTTATACCGTGCCAGGGGTGTGCTTTGTGTGAATTGCTTACGTCCATTATATGTAGTTTAGTTGTTTTTTCTTGAAAGTGTTTTGGCCGGGCTTATGTCCTGGCTACTTTCAGTACGTTTTTCAATTGCCGTATCTGTGAAAGAATCTTGTCAAGTTCAAGGTTGCTCGGCACTGCTATTTTGGTCAGGACTTCGTATGTGCCGTTCCTCTGGTTCTCGGAGAAACTGAAGGTCCGGATTGAAGCCCTGAAACCGTTCACCACATCCATGATTTCGTTGATTGCAGACGATTCGTTGATGGTGGTGATTCGCAGTCCCGTCTGGAAATTGCCGGATGAAGGATTCTCGCTCCATCTGACTTTCTGTATTCTGTACGGGTATTTTTCTATCAGTCTTGCCGCATTCGGGCAGGAAATCCTGTGTATTTTTATACCTCCCCTTATGCTCACAAAGCCGAACACATCGTCCCCGAACACAGGGCTGCAGCATTTGGCCATCTGATAATCAAGACCTTTGACATTCTTTGCGTCTATAATCAGAATGTCGTCCTTGCCATTGTCATTTTGGGTGAAAACCCGTTGTTCCCTGCTTTCCTCCTCCTGGATTTCAGTTTCCTGCCGTTTGGTGAGGTAATCCTTAATCTCAGCAACGTCGATGATTCCTTCGCCTATGGCTGCATAAAAGGCATTTATCGTCTTGATGGCTTTCTGCTTCATATAGGCGGAGAGAGTCTCGTGGTCAAGCTCGAGTTTCCAGTTTTTCAGTCTTCTGCCGAGCAGTTCCTTGCCGTCTGCCGCCTTCTGGAATTCAAATTCGCTGAGTTTCTGGCGGATTTTCGTCCTGGCTTTTGATGTCGTGACTATATTCAGCCAGCCTGCATTCGGCTTCTGGTTTTTGCTCGTAAGAATTTCCACCACATCGCCGGTTTTGAGCTTTTCCTTGATGGAAACTGCCTTGCCGTTGATTTTGCCTCCCGTGCAGCGTATGCCGAGATTTGTGTGTATGTCAAAAGCGAAGTCAAGCACTGTGGCTCCGGCTCCTATTTTCCGCAATTCTCCGGACGGAGTGAAAACGAACACATCTTTGGTCGGCAGGGTGTTCACTCCTTCCTCATAATAGGCCGACATCGGGTCGCCTTCAGAGCCGAGCGGATGCTCTAAGGCCGCACGTACCGCGTTCATCCATTTGTCAAGGGCGGATTCGTGCTTTATGCCTTTGTAAGACCAGTGCGAGGCGAGTCCCTTTTCGGCGATGTCGTCCATTCTTTTGGTACGGATCTGCACCTCCAAAGGGCTGCCTCCTTTGTCCTTTACCGTTATGTGGAGCGATTCATAGCCGTTGGGCTTCGGGTTGGAAATCCAGTCCCTGAGCCTCTTTGTGTCAGAGGTGTATTTTTCGGTGACGCGCGAGAACACTTTCCAGCACAATGCCTTTTCCGTGTCTCTGTCCTCCTCGCAGTCTATGATAAAGCGTATTGCAAATACGTCGTAAACGCCTTCGAAAGGTACTTTCTGCACCTGCATTTTCTTGTAGATTGAAAGCGCGGTCTTGGTACGCATTTTCAGTTTGTACTTGATGCCGTCGTCAAGCAGCGTCTGTTTGAGCGGCTCGATGAACTGGGTCATCAGTTTCTGCCTTTCGCCCTCCGTGCTTTTGAGCTTGTTGGTGATGGCTCTGTAGGCTTCAGGGTCGGCATAGCGGAAATAAATGTCTTCCAGCTCGCTTTTTATGTTGTAGAGTCCTAACTGGTGGGCGAGTGGAATGTACAGCATCGTGGTCTCGAGGGTCTTTCTTTCGCGTGAGGCTTTCGGAAAAAGGTCGAGGGAACGCATTATTTCGAGCCTGTCTGCGATTTTCAGCACTGTGACGCGCGGATCGACAGAGTAGGAAACAATGAGACGCTTGTAGTTCTCGGCTTCCAGCCTTGTGTCTTTCGGTTTGATGGTTGAAATTTTGTTGAGCCCGTCGGTGATGGTGCGAACGTCTGCGCCGAAGGAGCTGAGGTCGATGTCACTGTGCTGTCGCGTAGCTTCGTGAAGAAATACCGCCGCAATGCATTCGGCGGGCAGACCTATCTCGTCGCAGGCGATTTTCGCTACCGCAATCGGATGTTCGATGAAAGGATGTCCGTTGCCGCGGCTCTCATCCTTGAGCGCTTCTGCAGCTATCGCGTAGGCCCTGCTGATGAGTTCTCTTCCTGCTTCAGAGTACAATGGGAATATTTTATAGATGTAATCCACTTCACAAAATTTTTCTGACTCCCAAAGTTACAAAAAAAACTTCATATTACAAATGATAGTACAGACCGAGAAACCAGGCGTACCATCTTGACGGCACCAGCCGTTTGATCAGTACGGAGATGCGCTGGATGAAAGTGGCGACTATGTAGTGGTGGGCCGGATTTTTCTTTCCGATAATTCTTGAGATTTTTTCAGCAAGCACTTCCGGCTTCAGGCCGTGGGTTTCGTCGTGCTCAATGCAGGCAAAGGCTTTGGCGTATGAAGGATAGGCTTCGAAAGCTGCATCGTCCCTGACGGAATTGCGTGCGGAAGTGAAGCCTGTTGAGAAATCGCCCGGTTCGATGACCACGACCTTGACACCTGTGCCTTTAAGTTCCAGGCGCAGGGCTTCGCAATAACCCTCAATGGCGAATTTGCTCGCTGAATACGCTCCCTGGAAAGGTAGTCCCATCAGACCGCCTATACTGCTTATACAGATGATTTTGCCGGCTTTCTGTCTGCGCATTGCCGGCACGATGTAATGCAGAAAACGGGCCATGCCCATGAAATTGGTGTCCATCTGCTTCTCGATGTCAGCTATGGCATTGAATTCCAGCGGACCGCCTATGCCCATGCCGGCGTTGTTGATGAAGACGTCGATTTTCCCTTCCGCCGCGAGCACTTCCGCCACTGCGGCTTCCACTGTCTTTTCGTCTGTGACGTCAGCTTTGATATAGTTGGTTCCAGGCAGCTGTTCGACTTCTCTGCGCACAGTGCCGTACACTTTGTGTCCGTCTGCCACCAATTTCCGGGCCATGCTTTTGCCGAAGCCGGACGACACTCCGGTAATCAATATCACCAATTTTTTATTTCCCATTTTATCAATATCTGTTTTTGGAGCAAACGTGCGTTTTATAATCAAAAAACGGACCTGACATCGTCAAATCCGTTTTCATTATTTTGTGCTCCCTCAGGGTCTCGAACCCTGGACCCCAACATTAAGAGTGTCGTGCTCTACCAACTGAGCTAAGGAAGCAATATTTGAAAGAACTTGTGATCCGTTTGGGGCTCGAACCCAAGACCCCAACATTAAAAGTGTTGTGCTCTACCAACTGAGCTAACGAATCAATCCATGTTTTCCGCCTCAAAGAACCCTTGTTTTTGATTTGGGATTGCAAAGGTAGGTCTTAAATTTTAAACTTCCAAATATATTTTGATTTTTTTTTGTGATTTTTTTCATTTTCTTATTTCAGGCCTCGAAATCTTGGAAATATCCGGCGCATTTTCTAACTTTATGGATTGTTATCAACTTGAAAATTGATTTTTATCTTTTGAAGATTACTTGATTTTCATCGTGAGAGTGAATGTAAAAATTATTGATAGAATGAAAAGAATTGTAGAATGTGTCCCTAATTTCAGCGAGGGAAGAAACAGGGCCGTGATTGATGCAATTGTTGAGGCGATTGTGGCCGGAGGCAAATCCGTATGCCAGGAGGGGGTGAAATTGCTGGATGTGGATCCAGGCGAGGCGACCAACCGCACGGTGGTGACTTTTGTGGGTTCGCCCGAGGCTGTGCTTGAGGCGGCTTTTCAGGGGGAGAAACGTGCGGCTGAACTGATTGATATGAGGCGGCACCACGGGGCCCATCCGCGTTCCGGGGCGACTGATGTGCTTCCGCTGATACCTGTGGCGGGGATAACGCTTGAGGAATGTGCAGGACTTGCGCGCGGGCTTGCGGAACGTATATACAAGGAGCTTGGAATTGCCTGCTATTGCTATGAGGCCGCGGCTTTCAAGCCTGAGAGGAAGAATTTGGCTGTGTGCCGTTCGGGTGAGTATGAGGCGCTTGAGGAGAAAATGCGCGACCCTGAGAGGCGTCCGGATTTCGGTCCGTCTGAGTTCAATGAGACTGTGGCGCGTGCCGGTGCTACGAATGTGGGGGCGAGGGATTTTCTGATTGCCGTGAATTTCAATCTGAATACGACTTCTACCCGGCGTGCGAATGCTGTGGCTTTTGATGTGCGCGAGAAGGGACGTCCGCTCCGTGAGGGAGGTTCGCTGACGGGGCCTGTGGTGAAGGATGCGTCCGGGAAGACTGTGTATGTGCCCGGTACGCTGAAGGGCTGCAAGGCAATAGGCTGGTATATAGATGAATACGGCATTGCGCAGGTGTCTATGAATATTACGGACGTGCGTGCGACTCCGCTGCATGTGGCTTTTGAGGAGGTCTGCAGGGCTGCCGCCGCCCGTGGTCTGCGTGTGACGGGTACTGAGATTGTGGGCCTGCTGCCGAAGCGGTCGCTGATTGATGCGGGCAAGTATTTCCTGCGCAAACAGCAGCGCTCGTGCGGAGTTTCTGAGGCTGAAATCATTAAGATTGCGGTGAAGTCCATGGGCCTGGATGATCTGAAGCCTTTTGTGCCTGAGGAAAAGGTGATTGAATATATGATGGGCGGCAATGCCGTGGGACGTCTTGTGGGGATGACCTGCAGGGATTTTGCCTTGGAGACAGCGTCTGAGTCTCCGGCTCCGGGCGGCGGTTCGATTTCGGCCTATATGGGTGCTTTGGCGGCGGCTCTCGGGACTATGGTAGCCAATCTGTCGTCGCACAAGCGCGGCTGGGATGAACGCTGGGAGGAGTTTTCCGAATATGCCGAGCGCGGCCAGGAGTCTTTGGCCGAATTGCTTGCCCTTGTGGACGAGGACACTGAGGCGTTCAACAGGATTATGGCGGCTATGGGCCTGCCTAAGGGTACTGCCGAGGAGAAGGCTGCCCGTGCGGAGGCTATGGAGGCTGCGACTTTGTATGCGACTGAAGTTCCGCTGAAGACTATGAAGGCTGCTTTTGCAGTGTTTCCTCTCCTGAAGGCCATGGCTGAAACGGGTAATCCCAATTCTGTGTCTGACGCTGGCGTGGGCGCATTGGCAGCCCGCAGTGCAGTGCTTGGTGCTGAGCTGAATGTGAAGATTAATGCTGCCGGCCTGCAGGACAGGGCCGCTGCGGAATCTTTAGTTGCAGAAGCCGCTGCCATCGCTGCCAAAGCCTTAGGTGCAGAAGCGGAAATTTTGGCGACAGTTAATGGCAAATTAGCAATTAGCAATTAGCAATTAGTAATGGTACTAAGTAATAAGTAATTGGTGATGTGTAATTAGATGAATAATATATTAAAAATGAATAAATTCCAGGAAGAAATATTGGCCGGTATTCCGGCGGTGCTGCCGGAGCCGAAAGCATACGATACTAAGATAAACCACGCGCCCAAGCGCAAGGACATTCTGAGCGAGGAAGAGAAGGTTCTGGCCGTCAAAAATGCGCTGCGTTATTTTCCGGCTGAGTTCCACGAGACTTTGGCTGCGGAATTCGCTGCCGAACTGAAGGAATACGGACGCATCTATATGTACCGTTTCCGTCCGGACTACGAAATGTATGCGAGACCAATTGACGAGTATCCTGCAAAAAGCCGTCAGGCGGCTGCGATTATGGCGATGATACAGAACAATCTGGACCCGCGTGTTGCGCAGCATCCGCACGAACTGATAATTTACGGAGGCAACGGAGCGATTTTCCAGAACTGGGCGCAGTACCGTCTTGTGATGCAGTATCTTGCGACTATGACCGATGAGCAGACTTTGGTAATGTATTCGGGACATCCTCTCGGACTCTTCCCGAGCCACAAGGACGCTCCGAGGGTTATCGTCAGCAACGGAATGGTCGTGCCGAACTATTCGAAGCCTGACGACTGGGAGAGATTCAATGCTCTCGGAGTGTCGCAATACGGGCAGATGACAGCCGGCTCCTATATGTACATAGGTCCTCAAGGTATAGTCCACGGTACTACCATCACTGTGATGAATGCCGCACGTATGCAGTTGAAATCCAATGGCATGGAAGGTACGCGCGAGAATATGAAAGGTATGCTTTTCGTGACGGCCGGTCTTGGCGGAATGTCCGGAGCGCAGCCTAAGGCAGGGGTGATTTCGGGTGTGGTCAGCGTGATTGCCGAAATCAATCCTTTGGCAGCCCGCAAACGCTATGAACAAGGTTGGGTGGATGAAATCCATGAGTCTCTTGACGAGCTGATACCGCGCATACGCAAGGCTGTAGCTGAAAAGGAAGTGGTTTCGCTTGCATACCAGGGCAATGTCGTGGATCTTTGGGAAAGACTTGATGCCGAGAATATCCATGTGAATCTCGGCTCGGACCAGACTTCGCTCCATAATCCGTGGGCAGGCGGCTATTATCCTGTAGGTTATAGCTATGAGGAGTCCAAGACCATGATGGCAGCCGAGCCGGAGCGCTTCAAAGCCTGTGTGCAGGAGTCGCTCCGACGCCACGCCGCGGCAGTCAACCGTCTGGCAGACAAGGGTATGTATTTCTTCGATTACGGAAATGCCTTTCTGCTTGAGGCTTCACGCGCCGGTGCTGACATTGTGTTGCCTGACGGACGCTTCCGCTATCCTTCGTACGTTCAGGATATTATGGGGCCGCTTTTCTTTGATTACGGCTTCGGGCCTTTCCGCTGGGTATGTATGTCGGAAGACCCTGAGGACCTGCGCAAGAGCGACGGGATTGCCGCCCGCGTGCTGAAGGAAATCCGCGAGACGGCTCCGGCGGAGATCCGGGGCCAGATGGACGACAATATCCACTGGATAGAGCAGGCGGGTGAAAACAAATTGGTAGTCGGCTCGCAGGCCCGTATCTTATACGCTGATTGTGAGGGCCGTACGAAGATTGCCCTTGCATTCAACGAGGCCATTCGCAGCGGCTATATCACTGCGCCTATTGTGCTTGGCCGCGACCATCATGATGTGAGCGGTACGGATTCGCCTTTCAGGGAGACTTCCAACATTTATGACGGCTCATGTTTCACTGCTGATATGGCCATACAGAATGTCATAGGCGACGGTTTCCGCGGTGCGACCTGGGTGAGCATACACAACGGCGGCGGTGTCGGTTGGGGCGAGGTCATCAACGGCGGTTTCGGCATGGTCATTGACGGTTCGGAGGAATCGGAAAGGCATATACGGGAGATGCTGCTTTGGGATGTCAACAACGGTATTGCCAGGCGTTCATGGGCTCGTAACGAAGGTGCGGTCATGGCTATAAAACGTGAGATGGAGCGCACTCCGGGGCTGAAAGTTACTCTGCCTAATTTTGCTGATGAGGAAGTGGTGCTAAGGGCTTTGGGCAATTGGCAATTGGCAATTAGTAATTAGTGATTAGTAATTAGCAATGGGGCAGCGGCTGTCATCTCGACCGAGCGAAGCGAGTGGAGAGATCTTGTCCAATTAGTAATTAGCAATGTGTAATCAGGAATTGGCAATGGGCTGGATAAAAAGTCGGGGAGTAGCCCGCGTGGAGAAATCTTGTTCACATATTACAAGTGCAAAACAATTATTTTCAATATTTAAAAATAAAATACGATGCATAAAATTTCAACGGGAACTCTGACGATAGAGATGATTAAAAATATTATAGTGAACCATGAGAAACTGGAGTTGTCAAAGGAGGCGGAAACGCTTATTGCCAAATGCCGGGCTTTTTTGGATAGTAAAATGGAGGATATAGGCCGTCCTGTATATGGCGTGACCACGGGTTTCGGTTCGCTCTGCAATATTTCAATTCCTGCGGAGGACCTGTCCCAGCTTCAGCACAATTTAGTGATGTCCCATGCCTGCGGAACAGGGGAGAGGGTGAACAATGAGATAGTGAAACTGATGCTTCTGCTGAAAATCCAGTCTTTGTCATACGGCTATTCGGGAGTGCAGACCGTTACAGTTCAACGGCTTATCGATATGTTCAACAATGATGTCCTGCCGGTGGTCTACCAGCAGGGTTCGCTTGGCGCTTCAGGCGATCTGGCTCCGCTTGCACATCTCTGTCTGCCTTTGATCGGCTTGGGTGAAGTGGAATATCGTGGAGAAATCCGTGATAGTGCCGATGTGTGGAAGGAGCTTGGTTGGGAGCCTGTCAGGCTGCAGTCCAAAGAGGGGCTTGCTCTGCTCAACGGGACTCAGTTCATGAGCGCCCATGCAGTGTGGTCATTGATTAATGCAGAGAGGCTCAGTGAATGGGCAGACAAGATTGCCGCAATGTCTCTTGATGCTTTCGACGGCCGCATCGAACCGTTCTGTCCTCAGGTGCACAAGGTGCGTCCGCATAAGGGCCAGATTGCTACGGCAAAGAATATCAGTGACTTGTTGGAGGGCAGTGAAATCATCAGGCGTGCCAAAGCCCATGTGCAGGACCCGTATTCTTTCCGTTGTGTCCCTCAGGTCCATGGTGCGGTCAAGGATACTATCGCATACGTGAAATCAGTGATTGAAATAGAAATCAATTCCGCCACCGACAATCCGACGGTCTTCCCTGACGAGGATCTGATTGTTTCTGCCGGGAATTTCCACGGTGAGCCTATAGCCATTCCGATGGATATGCTTGCAATCGCGTTGTCAGAGCTTGCAAATATCTCTGAACGGAGAATTTACCAGCTCATTTCCGGAAGCAGGGGACTGCCTCATTTCCTTGTTGCAAAAAGCGGGCTGAACAGCGGATTTATGATTCCGCAGTACACTGCGGCTTCCATTGTGAGCCAGAATAAAGGGCTTTGTATGCCTGCTTCCGCTGACAGTATCCCGTCGTCACAGGGACAGGAGGATCATGTGAGCATGGGAGCGAATGCCGCAACCAAGCTTGTGCGCGTAGTGCAGAATACCGAGAGGGTGCTCGCTATTGAGCTGTTTAATGCGGCGCAGGCTCTTGAGTTCCGCCGTCCGCTTCATTCGTCGTGGAAAATCGAGAAGATTTTTGCCGCCTACCGCAAGGTGGTGCCTTTTGTTACCGATGACACTTATATGCATCCTCTGATTGAAGCCTCCGTCGATTTTATCAGGCGGTCCTCCCTGTTATAGGCGCAATGTGACCAGGATTCCTCCACGCGGCACGATGTGCCTTGGTCGGAATGACATGAGTATTGTCATTTCGAGCGCAGTCGAGAAATCTTGTACATTTGGAATTTATATCTTTTTATGAAAAAAACAATAATCAATATTTCAACGATTTACGGAATCCTTCCGCAAGGGGTGACAAGGCTTTGCGGAGAGGAGATGTCCGTGGTGGGCACTTTAGCTGACGCCTATCTGACAGCCGAAGACGGCGTGATTACTGATTACGGGGCGATGACCGGTATGCCGGCTGACGCATTTGAGAATGCTGAAATTATTGACGCCAGAGGGGGGTGCGTAATGCCTATGTTCTGCGATTCACACACGCATATAGTCTATGCCGGCAGCAGGGACGGTGAGTTCAGGGACAAGATTGCCGGGCTTTCGTATGAGGAGATTGCTGCGCGGGGCGGTGGAATACTGAATTCGGTGGATTTGCTTCATGAGACTTCCGAGGACGAGCTTTACCGTCAGTCGCTGGCAAGACTTCTTGAAGTGCGTGCCATGGGAACAGGTGCGATAGAGATCAAGAGCGGCTACGGCCTGTCCGTTGAGGACGAATTGAAAATGCTGCGTGTTATCCGGCGTCTTAAATCAGCCTCGGAACTGACTGTAAAGGCGACTTTTCTCGGCGCCCATGATGTGTCGAGGGCTTATCGCGGACGTCAGGACGAATACGTGGCCTTGGTTTGCAATGAGATGATACCTGCGGTCGCTGCCGAGGGACTTGCCGAGTATGTGGATGTATTCTGCGACAAAGGCTTTTTTACCGTAGAGGACACGGAGAAAATTCTTGAAGCAGGGCAGAAGTACTCTCTTGTGCCGAAAATCCATGCCAACGAACTTGCCGTGTCCGGAGGTGTGCAGGCTGGAGTGAAGTACAACGCGCTGAGTGTAGACCACCTTGAACAGACCACCGATGCCGAGATAGCCTGTCTCAAAGGCCGCGGTACCATGCCGACCATGCTCCCAGGAGCATCATTCTTCTCCCGTCTGCCATACGGCCGTGCAAAGGATTACATTGCTGCAGGACTGCCATTGGCCTTGGCTTCGGACTACAATCCGGGCTCGTCGCCTTCGGGAAATATGCGTTTTGTAATGGCTCTCGCCTGCATACAGATGCGTCTGACCGCCGCCCAGGCATTCAATGCCGTCACCATCAACGGCGCATACGCCATGGGACTCGGTGCCACCCACGGCTCAGTCACCGTCGGCAAACGCTCCAAACTCATCATCACAGAACCGCTCCCGTCCCTCGACTTCATCCCTTATTGCTATCAGACGCCGTTTATCCGGCAATTGGTCTTCTAAGCTGCCAATAGATTTTAAAATATTAAATGGTACTTATTCTATTCTGGGAAATCAGAAAAACTTGCACAGGCTGTGCGGGAATTTGAAGATATAGTTGCAAAGAATCACATCACGGCAAATCGAGATAATTGATTGATAATAAACATATTTATTGCAGATTATTATCCGGACATACAAGAGTCTGCAATATTTTATGTATTTTTGTAGTCAGAGAATGACAATTCTTCATAGAAAAGGTCACTAAAGAATGCGTCATCAGAAATGCTGAGAACCATAATGATGAGAGTGAAAGTATAATTGGAAATTATGCAAGAGTCAGAGCTACAACAATACCTCCTTCGCAACTATCCGCAAGAGAATGCTCGTTGCGAATGGAAGGAATTCAAGAATTTGAAGAACTCGTTCTGTGGGGACGAGAAAAACGATGTCATCTCATACGTGTCGGCTATTTCCAACATGGAAGGTGGGCATTTAGTGATAGGGGTACATGACAGTTCTTTGGAAATTTTCGGAACGGATACTTATAACTATGACCGGCAAAAGGCAATTCTTCGTTTAACGGAACGCTGTGTCAATCTTTCAACAGAAGGACTTGATATTGAAGAGTTCATCGCGAGCGATACCAACAGGAAGGTCTGGGTGATTCACATCCCTAAACATCGCCCCAAGTTACCAGTATATGCCCATAACAAGGCATGGCAGCGAATTGAAGATTCTCTTGTGGAGTTGACTTCTGAACGCATGAATGTAATTCTTGATGAGCCAATATTTGGTGAAACAGATTGGTCTGCACAGATTGTTCCTGATGCAACGATAGATGATCTTGATGAGGTGGCTATAGCCAAAGCCCGCAAAATGTTTAAGAAAGTACACAGTCGTATTCCAGAATCCGAGGTAAATTCTTGGGATATGCAGGCATTTCTTGGCAAATGCGGACTGACAAGAAATGGAAGCATCACTCGTGCCGCTATCATATTGTTAGGCAAATACGAATCAGCCTTTAAATTGCGACCTGCAGTTGCACAAGTAACTTGGACACGCCGCGATGCAAATCAAGATGTGATTGACTACGAGCACTTCACTGTTCCATTCATATTGACCGTTGATGAAATACTCTCAAAGATTGATAACCTGACATTGCGTGAAATGCCGGGTGGTACGCTTTTCCCGGATACAATGAAGCAGTATGACGACTACACCATACGCGAAGCACTCCATAACTGTATCGCACATCAAGACTATACGATGCAGCAGCGTATTAATTTTGTTGAGAATTCCGGCCATCTGTATTATTCCAACGCCGGTACTTTCATTCCGGGAACTTTGGAGAATGCTTTGAGAAATGAGGAATCTCAGACCTATTTCCGCAATGAGTGCCTATGCAAGGCAATGGTGGACTTCAATATGATTGATA